>JAIOPQ010000010.1 GCA_021413825.1 Spirochaetia bacterium
TCGCGGCGGCTTCTTTATAGCTGAGAGCTCCTGTTGCCGTTGTCATGGTTTTTCTCCTATTGTAATCATCGTCCACATAGATCCTAGAAAGCCAGCATTAATCCAATGCGTCATGGTTAGATGACTTTCCCAGGGTTCATAATTCGGTTTGGATCAAAGATGGATTTTAAGGCGCGAAGGGTTGCAACGCGCTGTAAGTCCGCGTGTTTCAAGAAAGCTTCTCTTTTTAGTATTCCAATTCCGTGCTCGGCGCTGATGCTTCCGGCCATTTTACCGATCATGTTGTAGCTGAAATCAGTGAACGTCTGACTCTTCTCCGCGAACTGCTTTGCTGCCATTTCCCGCGGAGCAACCAGATTCATGTGCAAATTTCCATCGCCAACATGTCCAAAGATCACAATCTCTATTTCGAGTTCGCGGGCTCGCTTTCTTGCGAGAGTTATGTATTCGTCCATTCGTGGAAGTGGAATCGACACGTCGTTTTTGAAAACCGTGCGTTGTGAGAGACTTTCGCTAATTGATTCTCTATATTTCCAGAATTTCTTTTTCTGCTCGGACGATTCTGCAACCTGCGCATCAAATTGAATTTCAGGAACTGTCGCACCCGCTTCCCATTCTGCAACTACATACCAGGGGACGATTGCAAACGGATTGGCAAGGCCCATGTGGTCCTTCACTGCTTCCAGACTTCCCGCATCAAAACATTCAAATGCCAGTAAATCGATCGAGCTCTTGAACGCTGTAAGCAGCGTCAGCACCGATTCAAAATCAGGCAGAGCGATGAGTGCAACTGCAGTGCGATTGGGTTTTCGTTCCAGGCGTAGCGTGGCTTCCGTAATGATTCCGAAGATTCCTTCTGATCCAATGAACAGTTGGCCCAGGTCTGGCCCGGTGTTATCTTTGCGCACATTGCCTCCGGTGCGTAAGATTTCCCCGCTTCCAGTTACAACGGTCAGGGCCTGGACGTAATTTCGAATCATCCCATAACGAATCACATGAATGCCACCTGCATTGGTTGCTATGTTTCCGCCGATCTGTGAAGACCCGCTCGACGCAAAGTCTACAGGAAAGTAAAGTCCCATAGCCTCCGCTTCACTTTGTAGCGTGGCTGTAATCATTCCCGCTTGAACTGTGAGTGCTGGGAGCTGCATGTCTTTTCCTAGCGTTCGATCCATCTTGCTAAGCGACAGTACAAGTTCTCCTCTCGCCACAGCGCCACCCGCGTATCCAGTTCTTCCACCGGACGGAACAATCGCAATTCTCTGGTCATTTGCGAAGCGGACGATTGATTGAACCTGTTCAGTTGTTTCTGGAAGCAGAATTCCCAGTGCCGAGCCTGGGAGCCGCGTACGATCTGTGCTCCAATCGGCCAGTTCGGTGTTTGAAAGCTCTTCTGGCAGGATTAAACGTGCCATTGTGCCGAGCTGTTTTTTCTGGCCCTCTGTCAGCATTGGATTTTTTTGGCGATCAGTCAAAAACTTAAGTGGAGTTCTATTTTGCCATCCATTCTCGCTTTCACTTTTTTACGCAAAGTCCGGTTCGTGCCGGGTCTGATTCTGGCAACTGCCCTCCTGGCATGCAAGAGTGGACCGCCGACGAGTGTAGATGATCTTTCACCCGACACATTCACCAGGGCCTTTACGCTTGCAGCAGTTGATACGCTACCCAGGGACAGAAACCTGCATGCCGATCACTATCCGGCATCAAATGAACGTCGGATCGATCTGTTTGAACCACAAATTCGCGACCTTCGTGGTGGCTACGTCGGCGTAGGTACGGATCAGAATTTCACATTCATTGCCTGGGCTAAGAGCGACTATGCTTTCCTGATGGATTTCGATGAAGTCGTTGTGACAGTGAATAAAATTCATATGTATTTTTTAGAAATTTCTCCTACATATGCTGAGTATCGCAAGCTCTGGGCCCGGCAGAGCAGGCAGTCCAGTTTTGAAATTTTAAAGCGCCGTTTTGAAAAGACTCCAGATTGGGCAATAGTTCAGGCAGCATTCGCCAATGCACATCGCGGTGGGTCTGATGTTCCAGGTCGTCTGGACGATCTGGACTACATGGCAAAGAATCATGCGCTTAAAACTTTTTCAAACGATCCAGCGCAATACAATTATATCAGAGAAATGGTAATGCGCGGTAGGATTCAGGCCGTGCCCGGTGACCTGACCGGATCAAAAAGCCTGCATGAAATTTCTGCAGCAGCTCGTCGAATTGGGATTCCAATTCGCGTAGTATACACTTCCAATGCAGAAGAGTATTTTCGCTATCCCGAGAATTTCAGAAGCAACATTGCTGATCTTTTTGTAGATGAAAAATCAACCATGGTGCGCACCGCAACATCCGGAACAAAGTACGAGTTTGGATTTCCTCCAGGCGAAAAATTTATGGAGATGCCCTTTCACTACAATGTGCAACCTGTTTCCAATTTCCAGACCTGGATGAAATTCAGAAGATACCAATCTATTCTGACTGTGCTTCGCGGCCGTACTCCCATCTCTCAAGGCTTCTCAACCGTGACTAAAACGCCCCTGGATTTGGGACTCAAAGAATCCGGAGACATTGTTAAGAAACCGGCAGGAGAATGGTAGATGCTGCGTTTCAGTCCGACTGCAAGAACCAATCTATTTAGAGTTACACTTGTAATAACGCTTGCAGCGCTGGCCTGCAAGGCGTTGCCCTTTTTTGGATCTGATCCAGAGGTTACCTTTGCTGTAGTTGGGGATATCATGGGGCATGAGGCGCAGATTCGTTCTGCGTACGATCCTGCTTCCAAACAATACAAATACGATTCTGTATTCAGCCGCCTGGGCACCAGGATTTCTGCTGCGGATCTTGGAATTGCCAATCTTGAAGTCACACTTCCTGGTAAGCCGGAATTGTATTCGGGCTATCCGCAGTTTGGTTCACCCGATTCGCTTGTGACCGCACTTAAAGACATTGGATTTGATCTCCTGGTTACGGCCAACAATCATTCAATGGATAAGGGCGAGGCTGCGGCTCTGCGTACTGCAAAGGTTGTGCTTGATGCTGGATTTTTACAGACCGGAACTTTTGATCCGCATGATTATCCAGCAAGGCGAATCCTTGAAGTAGAGAGAAAGGGAATCCGTATGGTTTTCCTGAACTATACGTATGATACAAATGGAATAGCGGTTACACCGGGCGTTATCGTAAATATAATTGAGAAAGAACGGATTCAGAAAGACTTTGAGCTGGCTCGCGCAAAAAAACCGGATGTGATCATAGTTCTCTATCACTTTGGAAAAGAGTACCTCTCAGCACCCGATGCGTTCCAAAAAGAATGGGTAGACTTCGCATTCCAGGAAGGCGCGCAGATTGTGCTTGGCGGGCATCCTCATACACTTCAGCCGTTTGAAAGAAAGATCACAAAGGATCGGTTTGGTGTTGAAGCGGAACGATTCGTGATTTATTCGCTGGGAAATTTTGTTTCAAACATGCAGCGCCGTGGTGTGGACGGTGGGATGATTTTGAATTTTGCAATTCAAAAGACGGATGAAAAAATCGTAATCAGAAAGATCAATTACGAGCCTGTCTGGGTCTACACTCCACTTATCAAAGGTAAGATGGAATTCTATGTGCTTCCTGTTTTCGAATATCTAGAAAGCAAAGAGCTTGATGCTAACTCCATGGCGCGGATGAAGCTGTTTTTGTCCGATACGCAGGCATTGCTCAAGCAAAGCATGGATTCCACGCGCGATCCAGTCGTAAAATGAACGCGGCTACCCTTCGGGCAGAACTTGCAAGTATTGCAAAGCCCGAAGATGCCGTAATCCTCGCTCGATTCTTTAAAACGGGAAAGGGCCAGTATGGCTATGGGGACAGATTTATTGGCGTAAAAGTTCCACCGCTGCATAAGATAGCCAAAAGAGAACGGGGATTAGCCCTGAGCGAAACAGTTAAACTTTTGCGTTCAAAAATCCATGAAGAGCGGCTGCTTGCGCTCTTTATTCTGACGGAAAAGTTTCCGCGCGAAGACGAAGCCGGTCGCAAAAAGATATTTGATATTTACATTAAGTACAAAAAGCACATAAACAATTGGGATTTGATCGACCTTTCTGCTGAAACGGTTGTTGGAGGCTACTTGATGGATCGCGATCGCGGTCTGCTTTCTACTCTGGCCAAATCAAAATCACTCTGGGACAGGCGCATTGCAATGCTTTCCTGTTTTGAGTTTATTCGCGCAAAGGATTTTAAAACCGCATTTGAAATTGCAGACATCCTGCTCCTTGATTCAGAAGATCTGATTCAAAAAGCTGTGGGCTGGATGATTCGCGAGATTGGGAATCGTGATATTAAAGCGGAAGAAAAGTTTTTGAAAGCTCGCTACAAGAAAATGCCACGCACAATGCTTCGCTATGCAATCGAAAAGTTTCCTGGAAAGAAACGCCAGGCCTATCTAAAGGGCAGGGTGTAAAGATTTTGAGATCCATCTACCGGTAAAGCCTGAACTATTCCTGCCAGCCCTTGATGATCGTTCCAAGACCAAGGAGAGAAAATGCCCTGCTTGCAATGAAATTTCCAAGATCTGCCATGGTTTCAGGGTTTTGGTAGAATCCAGGGCTTGCAGGCAGAACAATTCCGCCCGCCTCAGTCAGGGTCGTCATATTGCGGAGTTGAATGAGTCCATAGGGGGCTTCGCGTGGAACTACTATTAGCCTGCGCCTTTCTTTTAGGGTAACTTCCGCCGCGCGCTCAATCAGATTAGATGCATAACCGTGGGCGATTCCTGAAAGAGTTTTCATGGAGCATGGAATGATAATCATTCCATCTGTGTGGGTGGAACCGCTGGCTGGCCTGGCCCCAATATCTGTATGGCTGTAAAGCCTAAAACTATGCTGACGTTCCCTGACATGGATATTGGCCTGAAGCGATTCGATGTACTCTTCCGGAGAAGAAATATTTGTGCGCATTTCCTGGTTATGAACTCGGATTGCAGTTGGACTAACGATCAGCGAACTATCCCCGGGAATCTGTTTGCTTAAGGCCTGGATAAATGAAACGGCGTACAGCGCGCCGCTCGCACCTGTGACAGCAACTACAAGGTGAACGGATTTGTCTGCCATCAGTTCAGGTACGGATCTTTAGCAGGCTCGGTGCCAACGGCTGCAATGAGGGCTAATTGACGTTCAATTCGATCGTGGAGATCACGCGCGAGATCACTCAGACGCTCCGTTTCAAGAAACGATTGGCGGATCTGGCAGGAAACAGGCAGGATGGATGCGCACAGAAAAATTAGATCCTGGTTGAGTTCCGGCAGTTCAATGTCTGATAGCCTGTGAGATTTTGAAATTACTTGCATAAATTCTGCTGCAATGCTTCTGAGAGCTGTGGCCTCTTCTGTTATGTCCTCATCGGGATAGGGAAACGGTTCGATTTTGCCGGACAGATACGGACGTTCTTGCGACATCTGCAAAATCCGAACTCGTTCAACGCCGGTCGCAAGTAGATTCAGTTTTCCATCTTCCAGGTAATCCACTTTTCTGATGCTGGCACTGGTTCCAACGGCGAAGGGCTCTGCAAGGCCCCCCAGGGCTTCCTGGCCTTTGCGTATGAGTGCAACCACAAAGGGTTTTGGATCATCGATGCAGATGCGCATCATTTGCTTGTAGCGTTCTTCAAAGATATGAAGCGGCAATGGAAGTCCAGGGAATAGGACTGTGCCGAGTGGGAATATTGGTTTTAGTGGATCCATTGATCAACCAGGAGACCGGCCAACAACACTGAACTGATCGCTGCGTTCACATTGAAAAACGCTATTGGGATCTTTTCAAGTTTGCCCGGCCTGACAAGCAGGTGCTCTACTAAGAATAGTGATGCTACCACAACAAGGAAAGCAAAAAAGACACGTCCCGTTCGGGAAACATATGCAGCCCAGGTAAAACATCCAAGTGCCAGTATGTGAGAAATTCGAGCTACGGTAAGAGCAGGCACAAGGCCAAAGCGTGCAGGCAAAGAATTGAGACCAATGGATCGATCAAAATCAATATCCTGACATGCATAGAGTATGTCAAAGCCTGCTATGTACAATGCCAGGCCTGCGGCCCAGAATAGAGCGCTGGTTGAAGGATAGCCAGTCATTGCTATTGAAGTTGCTGCAGGTGAAAGTCCAATGGCAGCACCCAGGAAAAAATGACAGAGCCAGGTGAAGCGTTTAGTATATGAGTAACCTAGAACAACGATAGCCGCGATCGGGGCGAGCATACCGCATATTGTTGAGATTAGAAATGCCGCCCCTCCAAAAACCAGAAGGGACAGAATTACAAATATCCAGACCGATCCAGTCGAAAGCTTACCCGAAGGGATTTCTCTGATTTGAGTTCTGGGATTTTTTGCATCGAATTCACGGTCCGCCAGTCGGTTAAAGCCCATGGCGGCGCTGCGCAATGCTACCATGCAAACGACAATCAAAGCAAGCATCCTGAAGAACCCTGGAGTTACTGAGCCCTGGACAATGAGTGAGGTTTCCGGCAGGGCCTGCACAAAAGCAATCCCCGCAAATGGAAGGGCAAAGATGCTGTGCGAGAATTTGATCATGCGCAGGTAAGTGCTGAAGCGTTCGAACATTGTTTCATGCAGCATCCACTCCCTTCGCTTGCAAGTGATTTTGTTTTCATTCTTGACCTGGCGGCTTTCCGGGCCCAGGTTGCTTTTGTGCCAGGATTGAAACGATTTTTGCCATGCGCCCTATTGCTCCTGGCCGGGTGTTTCGATTATTCAGAATCCATCTATTTCTCCGGGGATTTGAGTGGCTTTGTTGAGATCGAATACTGGGTTCCTTTGCGCAATAAATCCGAATCGTCGCTTATCTCATACTTCCAGATTGAAAAAGCGGATATAAACAAGCGCTACACGCAAACTCTTGCGAGGCCGGTTGAAATAACGGACTATTCAAAGTCAATCGAGCAGAAGCAGGAGGGAAATCGAATTGGCCACGTGCGCTATCGCATCGCGTTTCGGGCCCCGGGAGAACTCGAACGTATCCTGATCGGAAAGACTCGTGTCTATTTTCACGATGGCCGCTACGTAATTCAAAGGAACATTCCATCCGCGCCTGCACTTTCAGATGAGGCTGGTCGCATTTCGCGTCGGGTGCATGAACTGATGCGCACTACTATGACAGGGCATAAGCTGAGTTTCTGGATTTTTTATCCTGAACAGTTTGACCTGTTCACAAATCATGGAACTATCATTCGTCCGGGCGTTCAGAGTCTAACTCTGCCCATGATTACAACGCTCAACAATAGCGGTGTAGTCTGGACAATGGAAATCAAAACAAATCCTCTTCCTTTAGTCGCTCCTCGAACACGTTGAGAGCTTCGCGATCTTTGCTGCTGAGCTTGTAGTGGATAATTTCAGTTAGATAAGACTTTGCATCCTGTCGTCCGGATTCGCGAATGATTGTATCAAGATTGTTCAGGCCAATCTCCAGGGATTTTTCAAAGACAGAATCCGGTATCGTTTCACTCTTCCGGTACGCCCAGAGAGCAAATACAAACGGCAGAGCTTCCAGATCAAACCACCATTCAGCCAGGTCCTTCCATACAAATTCGTCTATGTCAGGTCTGTTCCAGAACTGAAGAGCTGCATCTCCAATCAATAGCCCGCCTTCTCTGTCGCCTAAACGCTCGGGAATATCGCGAGCCCTGGCGGGGCTTGATTCTATGTGCTTACCTGTGGATCGCTTCAAGAGCAAATGTAGCAGGGCAACAGAGGTGCGTGACCCTTCATCTACCAGCAGCCGATCCGGTGCTGCATGGATCAAATCCGCAGATGTGACCGCTCGCTTTCTTCTAATATAGAGAATGGATCTAACCCGACCGGACCCGCATACACCTACAGTACTGCAAAAAGCAAACTCCCGATTTCGCAGGCATTCCACTGAACTGATGAGCGCCGTATCGAATCTCCGCGAAAGCAGGCCTTCGTAGAGGCGTGCAGGTATGTCATCCTCGAACTGACAGGGTTCAGCGATGCACAGTTCCGGGGCATTCCGGAGGCCGTACTGCAGGGGAGCTGCATTTAAATAGGAGATCAGGCCAAACCGCATTGGGCGTTTTTGCCAGGCTGCGCAAAAAATCCATCGATATACAAAGGGTGAGCCTGAAGATCAAATCAGTTCCCGGACGATTTGCAATGCATTTGTTTGGCCTGGGATTCCTGGTGGGCGTACTGGCAATCCAGGCTCAGCCCGGCCATGGGGAAAGCCCCGGGGATCCTGGATTTCCCTGGGGGCAGAGTTTTGGCGAGTGGCGAGTGCAGAAAGCTGCAAGTATTCTCCGGCAGGTTCCAGGGGAACAGGTGCTGGTTCAAAAAAACGATCTGGTGTTTGAGTTCTCATTCCACCTGAAAAAGAAAATCAAAGATATCCGTACTGAAACCAGGATTGAGGACGGGAAGGAAAAGGTTGTATTTCGCGAACTGGTCGTTGAGCCAGCCGAGCCACCTGAGGCGGGTAGATTGTATGCCGTGGGCGTGCGTTATCCCAGATTGCTCTTGAATGATGAGCTCCGCGCTTCGCTTAAGAAAATGGGCGCCACAAGTATTCCGGAAAGCGACCAATTTACGATCGAACTGACTGCTACTCTCATTCAGGTTACATTTTCGCGTTACAAAGATAAGAGATATCTGGAAAAAATCGTCTTCATATCCAGAGATGTATCAGGGCAGCGATCCCGCGATGAAGGCTTGCTCAAAAAAGAAGCAGACGATCGAATCAAACGGCTCCTCAAAGAGAAGCAGCTGGAACTTGCCAAACCGGTTTCCAATGCCCCCTGGATGCGTTCGGAATTTGAGTCACTAAAACAGTCGTCGCCAGAAGCAACCTTAGAAGTCTTGTCAAATACGGCACAATAATGCGAGCAGCCTTTCACATTCTACTGCTTAGTCTTCTTTCCTGTGGCATTCGAAATGCGCTGCCGGGTGGCGATTCCTTTTCCTTTTCCGATGGTACGAGTTTTTCAGTAACCGTTCCAATGGCTCGCGTTAAGGCAGTAAAGGGCGGTGATTCTAAAAGCCAATCGTATGAATTTCGCGAGACTAACGGGACGGACGTTACGGCTATCGTTCGTGTCCGTTCCATTGACACAGCAAGCGCTGATGATCTGTTTGCACCAAAATACGAACCAGCATTTTTGCAAGATTGTGATTGTATCGTTGCAAAGCGCGGCGTAACCCATATGGGAAGTCTGGCCGCGCGTGAATATATTATTAGTCAGCACAACGGGTCATGGACCGGATATCAGAGGCACGTTGCGCGGGACAAGAAGATAGTAGTTCTGGAAGTTAGCGGGCCAGCAGAACATGATATAAGACTGCAGTCCATGTTCAAGACTCTAATAGAAAGCTTGAAACTCATTCCAGAAATGTGAGTGTGTAACGTGCAGCCAGTTTCTCAAGCACCAATCCCTATCCCATGTGACATCCTGAAAATCAGGTTCACTTTATTTACTGGCATGGCCAGCAAGGGCCAAAACGAATCGGCACGCGTATCAAGTTTCCTTGAGTCGGGTGAGTTTCATAGATCCTTCTACTGGTTGAAGCTTGAATCTAAAATACGGCTGGCGATGATTTCGCTTCAGCATTCAGCCGAGCTGAGTGGGAAGGCCCTGGAATCGAGACGCATTTTTACAGAAGAAGAAGTATATTCAGCCCTCGCCCAGGGAAGAATCGCAGAAGTGCTTCCGCCGTTACACAGAATTGCAGCAGACAACGGGGAAATCTTGCGAGCGAGCGCATTTGAGTTTAGAACAGAAGAGCAGGCTGGAGAAATTCCTGGCCTGGGTCATGCAGTATCCGCAGGGCTACCCGCACCGATTCTTGTTCGCGACGGAGAAATCTCATTTCCATTGCGTGCAGGAATTCCAGGTGGAATTGTAGCTGAATGGGTTTCTCAGACGCAAACAATGGAATGGCAGCCAGGCGACGCACTGTATTTGTATACTGATACTATGGATGAAAAGATGTACCCCGATTTTCGCGATTACATCAAGCAAAATGGAACCGGACAACTGACTCTCCCTAAAGACATGATTCTACTGCGCCTTGAGTTTACCGCATGAGAGCCACAGCGCTCGCATTGATTCTTGTTGCATTTGTCCTCTTAGTTTCCTGTCTAAAGCTACACATTGAGCCAATTCTTCCTGTCCACGAAGAACTTCCTACGCCGGCAACTACAACAAGTGTCCAGCTTGAGATCTCAGGCGAAGACGTTGCGCGCAAAGATTTTGTAAGGGCCGTCACGGTTTCACGGATTTTTTCAAGCAGGGTCAGCAACGATACTGGAAGTATTCAGGATTTGCTGAGCACGGCCATCGCTGAATCATTTCGCCGGAAATCCATAGCACTCTGCAAATCAGAATGCGCAAGGAAACTCCAGATACGTTTTGATCGATTCCTTTTCGCCTGGATTCCACCACGTGAATTTATTGAGACGCCGGACCCCAGGTACCGCGGCATCGTTCGCATAGAATTCCAGGTTCATACAACCCTGGATGGAAAAACCTTCCCTTTTGAATACACGCGGGAGATTCCAACCCTTCCGGGCGAGGAAGGCGGTATTCTGGGTTTAGAAGTGCGTCGCGGACTCAGAGCGTATGTCGAATGGCTCATGGAGCGCTTGTAGGCGTTTGTAAATTCCTTTTCAATCCTGCGCATTATTATCCGCTGGACCCATGTGGATGTGGCCTGCCTTAATCGTGTCGATATTGCTCGGAGCTCTGGGCCAGATTTTGATGAAAATAGCCATGAAACAGGCTGGCCCAATTCCAATCGACGGCCCACTACTTGATCTATTTAGTTATTTTCTGCACGCTGGACTTTCGTTACCGTTATTCGCCGCTGCAGTCTCATACGGAATCAGTTTTCTCCTGTGGTTGGCCGTACTGAGTGTGGCTGATCTGAGTCTCGCTCGACCAATCATGTCTGCTGGATATTTACTGACTCTCGCGTATGGAATCTTTGCAGGTGAGGGAGTAAATGCTACACGCATCATAGGAACTCTCTTGATTGTTGTTGGAATTGCATTCATAGTTAAAAGTGGATTGGGAAGGGTAAGCGGATGAAAGCAGCTGTTCTCCAGAAAAGTGCTCGCAAGCTTGAAATTCAGGATGTCGCGCGGCCAGAACTACAACCGTTGCAGGTGCGCGTTCAGGTTAAGGCCTGCGGTGTTTGCGGATCGGACGTCCATCTTGTATTGCACGGGACTATGCAGGCAAATTCGTATCCTCGCATCCCAGGTCATGAGTCGTCTGGAATCGTGATTGAATGCGGAAGCGAAGTAACAAAATATAAATCAGGAGATCATGTTGTAGTATCAGCCGGCACAAGTTGCGGTAAATGCCCTGCATGTTTACGCGGCCGCGAGAACCTTTGTGTGCAAGTTGGCGTGCTTGGATTTGATTCAGACGGTTCGTATGCAGAAGAAGTAGTGGTTCCTGAGCGTTCGCTTGCTGCAATTCCGCACGACTTTGCATTTCCGCAGGCTGCAATTCTTGCAGACGCTGTGTCTACGCCCTATCATGCACTGCGTTTTGCCGGCCATCTTGTGCCAGGAGAAACGGTAGCAGTATTTGGATGTGGCGGTCTTGGGATTCACGCCGTTCTAATTGCGCGAGCACTCGGTGCGCGCGTTTACGCGCTCGACGTAGACGAAGGTGCGCTGGCCAACGCTGAGAAAGCTGGGGCGCATGAAATTATTGATCTCAAGGGCAAAGTTAACGCGGGTAAGGTCCTCAAAGAGAAGGGCGGGGTTGATTTGCTCGCTGATTTTTCTGGTTACTATAAGAATATTGAAGATTCGATTCGTGCCATGAATCCGGGCGGAAGGATGGTGATGGTTGGAATTGGTCGGGATGCTTTGAAAATTGGAATTCCGGCTGCGCTGATTTTTAAACAAATTCAGCTCTGCGGATCGTATGGTTCAGATCAACGCGCATTGCCAGAACTGATTGAACTTGTGAAGAGTGGCAAGTTGGATCTATCCGGGTCCATTACCTCGCTTCATCCACTGGAAGAAGCCCAAATGTGCCTGGAAAACCTTGAGAGCCGCAAAGGGAACCCAATTCGCTTTGTTCTTACTCCCTGAGTTATCAATTCTGTTAAAAATCGCACATGCTGATTTTTTTGCACGTCCAACCTGTTTGGTTCAGCGCACTGATGACCGATCTTCGATCGAAGGGTTTTACGGGGTTACGGAGTTTTATGTCACTATGCTTTTATTCTGTGCTGTATGTCAGGTGCACAAATTCTTGACAGCGGAATTCCGCCGTCACCCCTAGAAAGATATGAGCCGGGAAATCGAGAACCTACTTCTCTCGCTTTACGATTGTAAGGACGAGAAAGAATCGTCCTACCTCACGCGTTCCCTCTTCCGCGCCATTCCAATTGGACATCATCCAATGCTCTACGTCGAGCAGGTGAAGAATCCTGCAATCCGTTGGGGTTTACGCAACTCCCAATTTCCATTGCTATCAGATCTAAAGATTCGTCATGACCTTAAAGAGCTTCTGCTCAAGAGCAAAGACGATGGTGAGATGGATCTAGAAATGGGCGCATTTCTTATCTCCCGCGCCGCAGAAGAGAGCGACGTTGTGCCAGAAGACTTAACTCATCGCCTGGATGCACTTGCAAAGCCGTTGTCGTTTGCGCTGAAATACGCTGGATCGAGTCCGGAAGCAAGGATGCACGTGTTTCGCTATTACATGTTTGACAAGCTTGGTTTTCGTGGGAATGCCGCGGACTACTACGATCCGGACAATAGTTTCATCACGTCACTCTTACGCACAGGGAAGGGAATTCCTGTGACTATTTCTGTTCTGTGCATACTGATTGCGCGTCGAGTTGGTTTGCCGGTCTACGGCGTGAATATGCCGGGGCATTTCCTCTTAACGTTCCGCGAAGGAAGCGAATCGTGGTTCATGGATCCTTTTGACCAGGGTGCCATCCTTGGTGAAGAGGCCTGTCTGCAATTTCTTTCCAGGCAGAATCTCCCATCTGATTCAGTGTATCTCAAGCCAGCAGAGAATATTACCATCCTCAAGCGGATGTATCGCAATCTAATTCACATTCATTCCTCAAGGGGCAACCGTGAGCAGGAACGTGCACTCAGGCGGCATCTTTTCATTTTGGAAAATGCTGGTGCCCCGCCTTGAAGCGGCTGTCTTCTGCCGTACCGCTCAAACAAATAGAAGCTAAACTCGGCAAGATCATCGGGGAAGACCTTCCTGTTCTTAAAAAAATCAAGAAGTACGTAATCGGAAGCGGCGGAAAACGGATTCGCCCCCTCACTCACTTCTATACGCTCAAGATGCTTGGCTCAGATAACAAGCAATGGGTGGACGTTGGAGCAATCGGTGAACTGATCCACAATGCATCGCTTCTACACGATGATGTTGTAGACCGCTCAGATCTGAGACGCGGTAAACCTTCAGCGCCTGTTTTGTTCGGGAATAAAACTGTCGTGCTTGCTGGCGATTACCTGCTTGCATGTGGCCTGAATCACTTATCTACGCTTGAGCAGAGCCGGGAATTACTCGTGATTTTCTCGCGAACGATCCGTCTTTTGAGTTCAGGTGAGCTCATTCAGATGGAGTGGGAAGGAAATCTTAAGACTACTACAAAAACCTATGAGCGCGTGATCTATTGTAAGACCGGATGTCTCTTTGGTGCTATGACTGAATCAGCAGCACTCCTTGCTAAGAAATCACCCAAAGAAATTGCAGCCTACAAACAATTTGGCGAACGCCTTGGTCGCTATTTTCAGATTCGAGATGACTACATCGATTATTTCAGCGATGCAAAAGATACCGGGAAAACTGAAATGCAGGACTACGAACGAGGTCTCATAACATGGCCAGTGCTGGGTTTGTTTGAGGCCGGGGGATCTCGTGCGCGTGGGGCTATCAAACGTATCTGGAAAGATCGCCCAGGGAATTTGCCACAGATGCTTTCTTTGATCAACGAGTTTCAATTGAAGTCTAAACTCAGAAACGTGCTGAAAAATGAGCTGAACGAACTGATTGCATTCGTTGAAAAGCATCCAGATTCCGCATACCGTGATACCTTGACTTCTACGCTGGAAACCCTTCGCCTCTAAAGGTTTTCTTTACAGCCCGATTCGCTTTTTCAACCTGACCCGCATGAATCGAGCCAGGACTTTGCTGCTCGCGTTGGGTCTTATTTTGTGCTCTGCGCTTATGGCGGAGTTCACATTACGCATCATTCGGCCGGACTCGCTCCAATATTATTACGATCTGAAGCGCCTTCACGCCTATCACCCGGATTATCTGGTGGCCCTGGCGCCCAATGAAGACCGTATTATAAAGCATCACCTTGGTCTCTGGGAAGGCCGGTTCACTACGAATTCGCTGGGTTATCGTGGTAGTAAGGAGCTGGATGGTCGTCCTGTCCTTGCCTGTCTTGGAGACAGTCTGGTAATGGGATTTGGCGTTTCGGATGAAGGTACGTTCTGCGCGCGCCTTGATGGGACGATCCTGGCAGGGAAATCCAATCAAGCGATGAATCTGGGCGTGGATGCTTTTGGTTCCGTTGGTTTTCAAAAGCGCCTAACGGAAGCCGCGAATAAAATTAAACTATCCACCGTCCTGTTATTTATTTCACCAAACGATTTTACAATGCCACCGGAACTGGCCCAACGCGGGGTGAGATCAGATGATGTGATTGATCAAGAACGGAGGGATCATCCGGAATTGCTTAGATTTTTTAGGATTCAGTTTGAGCTCACTCGGATATCGTATCTATTGCATGCGTCCAAACTTTCCAGCGAGCAATTAATTCTGGAAAGTCATATTAAACGCGCGTCGATTCGTAACAGCATGATTCAGGCTGGTCTGATTAGCCCACGGGAGGGTGATTCAGCCAGGCCTCTGGGATTCAGGAAATATCTTACCAGTCAATTCTACTCTTTCCCAGCGCATAAAACCTGCGAGCCAGAACAACAAGTGAATCAAGTCATCTCCTGTCCGGAACCCGTGCCTGCATACATCAGATGCCAGGAACGGCTACCGTTGGCATCGGAACTTCCTCCTTTACCGGACATCACACAAGAGTCCTATCTCAAAATGATTGAGCTTTCTAAAGAGAAAAAATTCAACCTGGTCCCTGTCTTTCTGCCAGCCCAGGTGGAAGAAATCTATTGCGGCATGTATGATAAATCTCACGACCTTCACGACTACGCGGTTCGAGCACAGGCATTCTTTAAACAACATGGCATTCGTTATCTGGAAATGAGCAATCATGTAAAAGATATTTGCGGCCTGGAAAAGAAAGCAGTGCGAGATCAAGTGATTCCGGGTGACGGTCACTTTACTGATTCTGGCAATCTATGGATTGCGAACGCGCTCAAGGCAGAACTGAAAAAAATGGAAGCAAGCGGTGCTTTTTAACTCAGTTCATTTTCTTGTCTTCGCGCCGATAGTCATCGGCCTGGTCTTCGTTATTCCGCATCGCTGGCAACGGTGGTGGCTCTTATTGAGCAGTTTCTATTTCTATGCCGTGGCTAACGTTGCCTTCGTTTTGCCGCTACTTCTTTGTATCTCAATCACGTACGGATTTGTACGTTGGATGGTCTCAACTCAGAATCAGGCTATCAGACGTTTCACGTTGATTTGTGTCATCGTTGGGAACTTAAGCATCCTCTACTTCCTCAAATACATGGATCTTTCGTTCTGGGCCTGGAATCATACGCTTGGACTGAGGCCATGCGATCCCTGGTATGCACATTCCTGGGGGATGATCCTCCCAATGGGGATTTCGTTTTTTACGCTCATGGCCATAGGTTATGCCGTGGATGTTTACAAAGGGTTTGAGGGAAGGCGAAGTTTTCTAGATACTGCACTTTTCCTGAGCGTGTTTTTTCATCTGGTTGCAGGACCAATTCTGCGCGGTCGTGATTTGATTGATCAGTTCAAGGCAAAGATTGGATATAATCGTGAGAACTTAGAAATCGGTCTGCGGCAGATTTGCCTTGGGATTATCAAGAAGACCTACCTCGGCGATAATATAACGCCGCTCGTGGACCAGGTCTTCACACATCCAACCGAGGCACATTGGATCTCGCTATTTCTGGCCGCAATGCTCCACGGATTCCAGGTCTATTGCGATTTTGCTGGATACTCGGATATTGCAATTGGTTCCGCGCGGATCATGGGTTTTCATATCCCTGAAAATTTTCACAGACCGTTCCACGCAACCAGCATGACAGACCTCTGGCGGCGCTGGCATATTTCTTTCTCAAGCTGGGTTCGCGATTATATCTATTTTCCTATGGGTGGGTCGCGCGTCTCTCCACCGCGCGCGTACTTCAATTTATTCATGACGATGTTTGTCAGCGGTGTCTGGCATGGTCCAACCATGAACTTTGTCCTCTGGGGTACGATCAACGCGCTGTGGCTTGTTCTTGAAAAGTTCTTCTTCTCGTTTGAGAGGATCAAGAATGCTTACTACTCTTTGCCCAGGGCGTTGCATATTTTGTATGTGATAGCAGCATTCTCAATCTCACTTTTCTTTTTCCGTGCGCGTGTCATTCCCGGGTTCGATAACGAAATGGAATTGGGCTTTTACATGATGAAGCGAGCATTCACCCTGAGTCCTGGAGTCATTACATTGCCGTCGCTTGGTATTTCACTTGGAATGTTCGCACTATGGTTTAGTGAATATCTGATGGAGAGAAAAGAAGACGTCTATGCACCGATTTGGGAACGGAAGAAACTCTGCGCTGTTGCAGCCGGGACTCTATTAATTGTTACTGTTTGTATTTATTCCGTAACTACGAACGCACCATTCCAGTATTTTCAGTTCTAAGTCAGCCCGCACAGCGGGCGAGCAAGGTCTGCCCGACGCGCCGGGGCGTGCGGGCAGGTTGGTTAGCGGTCAGCCCTTTACAGCTTGTTCAAGACTTCGCAGAGCTGATTCGTCGGCCGGGGTTGGCCCCTTGAAGCGCCTCCGAGAATAGGCAAACCAGTAGATTCCGAGTAGAATCGTAAGTCCAAGCATGGACCAGAATACCAATTCATTGGGCGGAAGAACAAACACGACCGTAATCAAAGCAACCCAGAGAATCGCAACGATATTGATGACGGGTCCGAACTTCTTCATGGTCCATGGTGCTGTTGTAGGTGTTGTAAACTCACCGTTAGCGTTCATTTTGTTTCTTAGATTCAAGAAGATTGGGATTACGTACGCAATATACAATGCAATCGTGCTGATTGATGTTACTACAAAATAGGCGGCAGCATACAGACAAATCAGAATTGCAAGAATGCTTGTGATCAGAATCGACCAGACCGGCGTGCGATATTTGGAGTGGATCATTTTGATGCGTGCGCTTCCTGGCATTCCATCGTCGCGCGCGAATGCATACCACATTCTTCCCATCGACGTAATCGAAGCCAGTCCGCAGAGCCACATAGCCCCACCTATAATTACAGCGATCAGGTTTGCAAAGAACGGAGAAAGATTTCCATATACGATGAATAGAACAGGATACGCATCATTTGCTGTAGCCGCCACGTCACCATTTGGAATGCACCAGGTTAAGACCAAAAGCATTATGTATCCAACGACCATTGAAATTCCAACTGAAAGGAAAACACCCCATGCCGAATTGAGGCGAGCCATCACAGTCTCTTCTGCAACGTGCGCCGATGCATCGTATCCGGTATACGTCCATTGCGCTTGGAGCATCGCAAGTAAGAACACGAGGAGGAATGGTCCTCCATGATACAGTTCCTTTAGGCCTGGGATCATAAACAGCGGAGAAGCAATTTTGAAATCGCCAATTACAAGCGCGGGCGCAGTATTTCCCGGCGAAAATTCTGCCGAGGACGCGTCCAGCGGATTGACCACAGTTCCAGCCTGCATCAGAAAGGATCCAGGATTGTGATGTTGGCCAAAAATAGTGAGCAGCAAAGCAATCAGAGCTACCCCGCCGATATGCCACCAAACGCTGAAATCGTTTAATCGCGCAGTCAATTTGATTCCAAAGATATTGATTACCACCTGGGGAATCATGATGAGTATCATCACAAAAATCTGAAAGTACCAATTCGTCAGTGATCCAAACACAGGAATCTGTGCGTCTGCTGCGATTCCGAATATTCGGGTTATCGCACCAATAATATAGATTGAGGCGGCCACATTGATTCCGGCCGTCACTGTGACCTGGCCAAGCATATTAAACCACGCTGTGATCCAGGCCCAACCCTTGCCGCCAAGTTTGTACGCCCAGAAATACAGGCCACCGGCGGTCGGATACATTGACGCGAGCTCAGCCATGCTGGCCGCAACGCAAAGTGTGAATAAACTTACTATAGGCCATCCAACCGTATTGATGATTGGCCCGGCGAATTTCAGTCCGTAGCCGTAAAGCAGTACGGCGCCTGTTAGGATTGATATGATTGAGAAGCTGATTGCGAAATTGGAGAACCCTCCCATTTCGCGCAACAGCTGCTGCGCGTAACCCAGCTTGTGCAGGTCGTGACTGTCGCTCTGGATTAGCTGTTCGCGAGTTTGCGATTTATCTTTTGCCATGCGCCTTGTTGGACTCGGCGCTATGTTCGCGCGAGTAAAAAAGGAATCCTGGCGGTTGAGAGCATCTATTATTTGACCGACTAACGTTCCTTCGCACTTCTCGGGTCCTACCTGCGATAGGCGATCAGATTGGCCCCAGGCCGATGCATAATGCCCCTTGCGCAAGCAATTATAATGCAAACTACCTAATTCCTGGTTAAAGCGTTTAACGGTAAGCTGACATGAAAAATCCCCATTGACAGTCCTTCGAGTGGTGTGGGAGCTCCCTCTCATGGTCCGCCGCAAGATCCGCCTTCTGCTTCTCGCCGGATCCCTGCTTACCCTGGGCACTAATTGTAGAGTCTCGTCTGACTGTCTGGCCCTGGACTCATTTTGCAGTACTGCCCTGCTGGCGGTTGCCTACAATCGGCCATCTGCCTTTGCTTATGTTTCAAATTCTACGGTGAATACAGTTTCCACGTATGCGATCAATGATTCGGGTCAATTGAGCGCGATTGGAACTATTTCAACTGGTTCAAGCCCAAGGCAGATCGCGATCCACCCAACGAACAGATTCGCTTACGTAGCTAACCTGAATTCGAATAATGTATCTGCCTATGCAATCGATCAAGTCTCCGGCTTGCTCACCGCAACCGGGACGGTAGCTGCCGCAACTGGCCCGCGCTCCATTGGGATCGAATCAACGGGTCGCTTTGCTTACGTAGTCAACTCGGGCAGCAACGACGTGTCGATGTATACGATTGACAAATCAACGGGCGCATTATCGCCTAACGGCACCATGCCCGCCGCTTCTGGCGCATGGGGAATTGCAATTGATCCGTCTGGTAGATTTGTCTACGTTCCAAACGGCAATGTTGCGAATGTTACCATGTTTTCAATTGATCAGAATACGGGCGTTCTCACTTCAATCGGCACAGTCGCGGCTGGTACTCAGGCCGGATACGCGGACATAGATGCGAGCGGACGATTTGCTTTTGTTGGAAATAGTACAGCCGCCACTGTCTCTCAGTATTCCATCAACAACTCAACCGGGTTGTTGACTGCCAATGGTTCTGTTGTATCTGGTGCCTCCGTCCAAGGAATTTCGGCGGCCCCAAAGTCTAATTTTGTTTATGCGGTTAGTCAGGGCACAAATACGATCTGGGCTTTTTCAATGGATCAATCCGGATTGCTTTCACCAATAGGAACGACTCCTGCAGAGGCTGGGGCCGTGCGCTTTGCAATTCATCCGCTGGGTAACTTTGCATACGTGAGTAATCAAACGGCGGGCAGCGTCATTTCGTACAGGTTGAATCCATCAAGTGGTGCGATCACGACCAATGACAGTGTGACCAGTCCGGGCGCATTCTGGGTTGCGATTGCGTACTTCTGAAAGTTGTCGGAGGCACTCCCGTGCTTTTTGCGTACGCGCTTTTAGAGTTTAGAAAGAAAAAAAGGCCAAAAAAAACCCGCACTTGCGTGCGGGTTCAGTGGGGGATGCGAGTTAACCTACTGCTTCTTTCCCACGTTCGCCTGTGCGAATGCGGATTACTTCTTTGAGGTCAGTTACAAAGATCTTGCCATCGCCAATCTTGCCAGTGCGAGCACCTTCGATGACCGCTTTGATAGTTGGCTCTACATAATCTTCGTTCACTGCGATTTCGAATACTACCTTGCGGAGCAAATTCACTTGATGTACTGCGCCACGATAGTTTTCGTCGTAGCCTTTTTGCTGACCACAACCCATAGCGTTGAGGACAGTCATTTTGGAAACCCCTGCTTTAAACAGGGCTGTTTTTACATCTTCAACTTTATGAGGTTGAACCATTGCTGTAATTAATTTCATAGTTATTCTCCTATTTCAATCATTGAACAGCTGGAAGCCGCGATAGCCTTCTTCACCATGTTCACTGATGTCGAGACCAACGAGTTCAACTTCTTCAGATGCACGAAGTCCAATCGTAAATTTGATCAGGTAGGCAATTACAACCGTTGCAACAACGCTCAAGATGAGGGTTATGCCGATTGCTTTTACTTGCTCAATCCAGAGAGTTCCGTGCGCCATGATGTCCTTAAGGTTAAGGTCAAGATTCGCGTTAACGGTATTGGTTGCGAGGAATCCAGTCATAAGGGCCCCTAGAGTTCCACCAACAGCGTGCACACCAAATGTGTCGAGTGCATCGTCATAGCCCAGCCAGCCTTTGAGTTTATAGACTGCAAAGAATGGAATTGATCCAGCCAGAAGACCAATGATCATTGCACCATTCGCGTTTACAAAACCGCAAGCAGGAGTGATCACAACTAGACCGGCAACAGCACCGGAACAAAAGCCAAGAACGGTTGGTTTTCTCTTGAGGATATACTCAAGCATAGCCCAAACAAAACTTCCAACAGCAGTTGCAAGGGTTGTAGTCATGAATGCATTTGAAGAAACACCATCGGCAGCAACAGCACTACCAGCGTTAAATCCATACCAACCTACCCAGAGCATGCCAGTTCCAACCATAGTCAGAGTCAGGTTATGTGGGTCCATTGCACGCGCACCGAATCCAATGCGTTTGCCAAGGATGATACACAACACAAGAGCTGACCAACCAGAAGACATGTGAACTACAGTTCCGCCAGCAAAGTCAATTGCTTTGATTGTAGCTGTAGCATTCCAGACACCATTCATGAAGCCAGTTGCGCCCCATACCATGTGTGCCAGAGGGAAATAAACAGCGAACATCCAGAGAGTTACGAAAACCAGGATGGCCGAGAATTTCATTCTCTCAGCAATTGCGCCAATGATCAGAGCTGGTGTAATGATTGCGAACATCAGCTGGTACATTGAGAATACGTTATGGGAAACCCAGGCAGCGTATGAGGAGTTAGGAACAGAATCTACGCCTTTAAGAAACGCGTATTTCATTGTGCCAAAGAATGGACCACCATCTTCTGCAAAGATTAAGCTATATCCAACAGCCCACCAGAGAATAGCCACGAGGCCGGCAATCCCAAGGCACTGTGCCATTACAGAGAGTATGTTTTTTGCCCTGGTTAAACCGCCGTAGAAGAGTGCCAGTCCGGGCAGGGTCATGAAGAGTACGAGAGCCGCACATACCATCATCCAGCCATTGTGGCCTGGTCCGGCTACGGCAACTTTGGACGTCCATTTAACGTCACCAGCCGCGCCCGGGGCAACGTTGTTCATGTATGCTTCCAAATCCGCTACTCTCTGATCTACTGTGGGGCCGGCCGGAGCGGGAGCAGGTGTCTCCGCGTACAGTGCAGCACCAAATAGCAGAAAGCCCAGCAGCAGGAAAAAAGACCATTTCTTGAAATCCGATTTCATCGAATCCTCCTGAGTGATTGCTGCTGGATGCTATGCAAAGAGGATACCAGGTCAGGAAATATACCGCATTTGCTGAATACTTCTATTCTTGCTGCGATTTAGTGCATATTGCGGGTCGAGTGTCGGGCGAAGTTAGCCCTGATTGTGCGCTGTATGCCTAATAAATAAGCGATCCGTGTCAATCGCTTGGATTGACCTCAGGAAAATATCAAAGGTCTTCCGATTTTCAAAGTCCATAGCGCGGATGCGCTGGCTCTGGATCACAGAATCGCGCAGAGGTTGGTTTTTCCACAGTTCAACGATCATTTCCGCTATTGCTGCGAATTCCTTATGCTCAAAGGTTACGCCGCTATCTCCCAGGGTTTCCGGGATAACAGAGGTCTTGTGCGCCAGGATAGGTAGCCCAAAGTGCATGCTTTCAATCAACGGCACAAAGAATCCTTCATGCTCGCTCATGGACAAAAATACATCGGCGGACAGGTAGGACTCAATCACCTGCTCGTCTGTAACCATTCCTGTGAACTCCACATCGGTTAAATCTAGCTCACGCATCCAGTTCCCAAGCTCAGCTGTATAGCCGCGCATTTCAGGATGAAACGATCCAACCAGGAGCAAGCGCGCACGCGGCTCAATTCTCTTTAAGAAATAGAATGCCTTTAGTAGATCTTGATGCCTCTTGTTCGGGAATACTCGCCCTACAAATAAGACAGTAAGTCTATCATGCTTTGCCCCACCTGAATGTCCCTGCCAGAGAGGCTGCAATGCAACCGGCAGAACCTGCACATCGCCAAATCCCATTGCATGTAAATCCTGGGCATTATAGAGACTGTCCGCCAGTACAGCGTCGAAAGCATCTTTCAAAGGAACGAGCGATTCGCGCGCATGCCGCAATCGATCAGCAAACGCCCTGTTATATGGGAGGACGTATTCTGGTGGAGTAACGTTGTGATAGAGCAGGATTTTCTTGCATGGAAGGCCCTGCAATCGCGCCAAAAAGCCGGTGTCGATTGAATGATGATACACTAGAATTGTATCGCGCGTGGCTCTAAATTTGCTGGCATGCCTCACTCGGACTGCGTCGCGATCGGGGAATTGTTCTGCGAAAATTTCGGATTCTATTCCGAGGCTCTGAATGAATTTTTGAAGCAGTAAGGCCTCGTTTGAAATTGCATCTCCTGTCGCAAAGCCTGCGCAGAACTGATGGATTGCACCCCGCAAATCAATAACCGGATTCGCTGCGAATCTTCATGCAGGCCGGATTGCTTTTATGCACCGAGCGACGAGCTTCGCAATCGCTTGCCTGCTGCACAGCGTCGGAACATTCATGATACGCTTTATAGAGGTCATGACGATCGAGAGCCTGCCCGGCGGATGGATCCGTGCTGAGTTTGCCTATCAGTTGGTACTGTCCTTTGCGACAAAACTCGCGCGACATGCGATTTACTACCATGTCGCGGCGTTCGGGCGAGGCTTTCATTTTTGCTTTTACTTCTTCTTTCATGCAATCGACCATAGCATTGCAGAAGCCGTCCGCATCCTTCTGATAGGCCTGAATGATTTCCGGCGTTACCGGGTCGCTTTTCTGGCAGTTTGCAAGGAAGAGGGCAGAAAAAATAACAAGTAATATTACAAGGAGTTGCGTGGTGCAGTTAGTCCGCATTCATCGTAATTGTCTGACAAACACCCCATTGCAAGCAGGTTTTATGGACGAGATTTACATACCCCCAGGCGGTCCACCGCAGTCACCACCGCCTTCGCGCGAAATTCTAACAACCCTTGGTGAACCCTATATTCGCAGTCTCCTTGAGGCTCACTACGAGGAGCTGGGACAGAGCTCAATTGCATCCATGTTCCCTCCTGATTTGAAGGAGGCGGCCAATCGCTCGGCCGATTTCTTTATTCAACTCCTGGGTGGGCAGCCCTATTTTTCGCAGAAGTACGGGCCGCCACGGATGCGCGCCCGTCATATGCCGTTTCAGATTACCGACGAGGCGCGCCAGGTCTGGCTGGGATGTTTTGGTCGAGCCCTCGACAAAATGGAATTCCCGGCACAGTTTCGCCCCGAGTTCGAACGATTCCTGACTGATTTTTCTGCATGGATGGTAAACCGCAAATCGGGCTAGCCCGGAACAAGGGGAAGCGAATCATTCTGTAGGAGAGGATTCTAATGCCCGTGAAGTTAGTCGCGTATAGTCTCGGCGACAAGCGCTACGTCGAGGGCTGGGTTTCGGGAATCGGGATTTCCCCGACTTGAGAACATGCAAAGGTATCGAATCGCTTTCCATCAGGAAAATTGATAATCAGAATTCGCGTCACCGTTTCATTGGCGCTCAGGTTGGATTTCTTGTCCGTGACCGCTACGTTAATAGCCTTGTCCATATCGACGATGTATACACCCCATTTGCGCTTGCCTGAAGCAAGGTAACATCCTGAAAAATCAAACGTTTGTTTTGCCGACGTCTTGTTAGCAATTTTGAGATAAACTCGGTACATACCGTATCCCTCTTTGGGGTAGTATGTAACGTTGTGTCCGAGGTGACTGGCTACTTTGTAGATGGAGGTCATTGTAAGAGCCCAGGTATCGTTTCCAATCGGAGGTTGCTCAGGTACAATCAGCGTTTTGCAGCCGGTCGACAAGAGCAATGCAAAGATAGCGGTTGCGATACGTCGCATAGCTGAAAAGCGTCTTATTGAACACGCAGGTCAACCAAATTAATATTGCGAGTTGTTACCGACCGGCGCTCCCGCTCTCACTTGTTCCCTGCTTCCTGCGAAGTTAGATCATTTCAGATTTTCTGCGCTGCGTCGGATTCATAGAATCGTCTGAGTCTATCACTGACGTAGCTGCGGAGCGATCCGTTTGAAACCGAGGCCTGAACGCCAGGAATAGCTGCCTGGGTAATTGAATCCACGACGGCACTGCGGTCGAAACCGGAGTTTGCGAGAGCGGCTTGAATCTCAAGCGATCCATAATGCTCAAGGAATGCCTGGCTTGCAGTTCGTAACAGGCGACCGAACAGATCTGTTTTCTTGAAATGTTCCCAGCTTGCATTTGTGGCATTTTTCACCTGATCGTTTTGCAGTTGCTTTACGTCGTTCGAGAATCGCGAAAGAGGCCGCCCTGAGAAATCGTCCCAGAATCCATCTGCGAGTTCGCGGATCATCTTTTCGTCCATTTCCGCCGTGAGAACAGTTTCCGCATAACGGCTGACATTTTCCATGTTCTTGTTAATAAAATCGCGCAGGGCCTTGCTTACATTTTCATCGAGCCCTGGCAGTGTCTGATTTACCAGGTTCTGTCCAAATTTCAGGAGGGATGCAACACCTGGAATATTCTTTGTTAAGGCATTTTCGTCTGACATGAACCTGCGCAGGGAGAAAAACAGAACTTCAGAAATTAGCTTCTTGAAGAACAGGCTGCGTGCAAAATCGCGCGCAACATCTGATCTGAGTTCGCTTGAGGCTACAAGGACTTCCGTCCATTGCTTCTGAATCTCTGGTGTTGTGATATCTGCCAGAGTTTCGTTTCCGGATTTTACCAGATCAATCGACCGCGTGGCCAATAGATCAAAGAACGTTTGCGCATCTGCAGGCACCGGTCGGTTGCGGACTTCCTGGATTGCAGCCTCGATTTGTGCGTCCGTTACAACGTCTCTGATCTTGAGCGGGCCAATAAGGGTAAAGACTCTATCAACTTCCGCGCGAACGGAGCCATGAAGTTGGTCCGGTTCGAAAGCCTGCATTTCAAAGTTAATGTGCGCTTGGAGTAAGGCTTCCCATTTCATAGGAGCAAAGACTGATATCGATTCAGCCTGTCATCAGCATTTCGGCTATATGCATTCCTGTCTTTCCACTCCGGAAAGAATCAACCGCAGAGAACTCGGAGGCCACAGAGGCAAGGGAAATGATACAGATGTGGTGGCTGGCGTCATGCTTGTCTTTCCCTGTGTGCTCTGTGACCTCTGAGGTTAAGTGTCTGTACGAACTCAGTCGCGGCTGCGAAAGCCCGCCAGTTGAATTGCATAGTATAGCAACGTTGCAATTGCAGTTCCAGCCGCGGCCACGTATGTCCATGCGGCAGCGTTTAGAACTTCGTTTACGCCCGTCCCTGATCCAGTTTGAGTGATTGCCATTCCTTGCAGAACCTTCTTCGCACGATTTGAAGCATCGATTTCAACCGGGACTGTGACCAATTGAAAAAGCACTACGACTGCAAAAAGTGCAACGCCACCAACGGCGATGTAATACCCAAACGTCGATTTTAGAAACGACATCATCAAGAACCCCGCCGTGATGATAATCCAGCTTGCTGTGGAACCAAATCCAGCAAGTGGAACAATCGCAGAGCGGAATGCAAGCATCGGATATTTTACCTGATCCTGGATTGCGTGGCCAGCTTCGTGCGCCGCAACCCCGGCTGCGGCGACACTTCTTGAATCATGTGTTGCGTCCGATAGACGAAGGGTTTTTGAGCCTGGATCGTAGTGATCCGTTAATTGGCCAGCAACCCGCTCTACCTTCACATTGAATAGTCCTTGCGAATCCAGGATTTTTCGCGCAATGTCTGCACCGGAATATCCGGACGAATTGGGAACCTGATCCCATTTGCTAAAGGCACGTTTTACCTGCCAGCTAGCCCAGAGACTGAGCAGCATGAACGGTCCCACATAAATAAAGTAAGACCAGTCAAAATGGAGCATATTGCCCTCCTTTCATTTCGGGCAGAAACATAGGAAAGGGTCCAGGAATCGGCTATCGATTTTTTAGGCCAATTTACCAGAAAAAACGACCGTATTTGCATAGGCCGGTTCGGTTTTTCCTTTGAACCCTTGCGATCAGGTAAATTCTGGTTCGTATGACTGAGACTTTAAAGCAAAAGCCAATCTGGATCGGACTTGTGGCCGTATTTGCCGGGATCTGTATTTCCGGACTTCTCGTTTGTAAGCACATGTTTCCTGAGTATTGCAGTTCATCGTACGGGTGCACGATTGATGGAACGGACGGTTGTGCTGACCTGGGGTCTAGCTCATATTCAAAGATCTTTGGTATACCAATTGCAATTCCTGGTTTGTTTTTCTACTCAACGGCTCTTGGAATCCTTGTCTTAATCATTCGCGAAATAGATCTAAGTCGTCGCGCTGCGTTGATCTCAATTCTACTCTCGCTTGCAGTATTTGCTGCAGCCTTTGATGTAATCCTTGGAATTATTAATTTCACACAACTCAAGGTGCCTTGTCGTCTATGTCTGTATACGTACTTCTGCACGGCTGTGCTTCTGGGGGCAGCGTTCTGGTTAAACTCTATGATGAAAAAAGAAAAAGTTAAAGAATTACCGTTCATGGACGGAGTTAAGGGATCCCTTCCAGGGGCCGGAATTGGAGCTGTTGTTACAGCACTGATCATATCGATGTTCTTCTTTGCTTCAAAGGCATCGGGAACACCTGCAGCCTCTGGCGATCTTCTGGATGCAAAAAACGTTACGGAAACTCTAACAGACTTCCGTGCCTTGACTAAGATTGAACTATCAACGCAAGGACTTGATGGCGTTGAAGGCGACGCGAGTGGATACATCGTGATTCATAAGTTTGCAGATTTTATGTGTCCGCACTGCCTGCATGCTAGCAAGGAACTTCAAACAATTCTGAAGCGCTGGCCAGGAAGAGTTAAAGTGTACTATCGTCATTTCCCTCTTGATGGAACATGTAACCCGCTTGTTCAAAGGAAAGATCAGCACTATGGAGAGATGCGTTGCAACGGTGCACAAGCAGCACTTTGCGGGCCAGAGCAAAAAATCTTTGCTCCACTGTATCACGGAATCTTTGACCTGCAGAATGATCCGGATGGAATCAGCGTAAGCAATCTGCAGCTCGTAACCGAGAAGGTCGGTGGGAACTGGCCGCGTCTTTTGAATTGCATGCAATCGCTTCGCACCAACCAGGCGCTTCAGCGTGACATTCGCGATGCGCAGTCCTTTAAGTTGAATTCAACGCCAACTATCATTGTTCAGGACAGGCTGCTTCCAGCCGGAACTCCGGATGAAACCTACTTCAAGCATCTAATCGATGCGCTCGTGTATGAAAAAGAAGGCGAGGCAGCTTACAAGGAATACAAAACTCGCAGGTAAAAATTGAACGAAGGTTATACATCTGGACTTGAAAAAAACGCAGGAGCGGGACAGCGGCATGCAATCGTGCTTACGCGATGGAATTCTAAGATTGTTGAAGCACTGAAGCAAGGCGCAATCTCCGAGCTCACTGCGTTTGGAGTTAGATCCCAGGATATAGAAATCTTCTATGTTCCCGGCGCATTTGAGTTGGGCAGTACGGCCAAAGGTATCGCGTTAACAGGTCGATTTGCTTCTGTAATTTGTTTGGGCTGTGTGATTCGAGGCGATACGGACCACTATCAGTTTGTTGCGGGGGAAGCCGCTCGTTTGATCGCAATGGCTGCATACGATACGCAAATTCCCGTGATCTTTGGCGTGCTCACTACTAATACAGAACGTCAGGCGGAAGACCGCGCTGGCTCAACTGGAAATAAGGGTGCAGAAGCAGCGCAAACCGCAATCGAAATGGCCGCCTTAATGGCCAGGCTGAAGAAGCCATGAGCTCGTTTAAACGACACAAGAACTCGCATGGCCGAGAAATTGCACTGCAAGGACTCTATCAAATCGAGATTGGAAACAGCCCCGTAGCTGAGGTTTTGCACTTCCGCTGGCTCAATGAGGCCATGGACAAGGAAGAACGAGCCTTTTGTGAGGAATTGATCTGCGGCGTCATTGACCATGGACCGGCCCTGGATGAGATTTTAGCTGCTTCTTCTACAGTAGATTTTAGTCAGATTTCCTCAATCGTCCGATGTATTATAAAAATGGGCATCTACGAAATCCGTAAATCGGGAAGGGAACCTTCTATAGTATTGGATGATTTGTTGAATCTGGCGCGTCGCTATGAGGGAGATCAGGCTGTTCCGTTTATAAACGGCATTCTGGACCGCTACGTGCGCGACATGCAGGAGGCTGCTGTGAAGCGCCTGGCACAGGGATCCGATGCATGAGTCGTTTTACCCTCGATGATGATTCGAGCACTCCTTCATTTGAAGGGGACCCGCTTAAGCAGCGCAAGCGATTCCGACTCTATGTGATCGCTGGCGTAATTGCATTCATACTTCTTCCCATTGGCGGCTGGGTTGGTTATTACTACTGGAAAAAAGCGCATTCCGAACCCGAAACGTTGCTCGATCAAAAGTTGCAGAGCGTTGATCTTGAAGGGTTGAAAGATCGAATCTATATTCCAGAAGAGCAAGTCAGCCTGCCGCTTCAAAAAGCGATTGAGTTTTACAAATCCAACAATCGCGATCAGGCCAGGCGCGAGTTTCAGAATTTTCTACTTACCGACGCCTCTGAGCATGAGAAAGCAATTGCGCTGACGTATCTGGGTGTCATGGCCATGGAGAGCGAAAAGTATCCCCTGGCAGAGCACAATCTTCTGCGCGCTCTCAAGCAGGACGAGAAATTCGTTCCGGCCCTTGTAAACCTGTCTATCGTTTCGCAGAAGCTTGGCAAGGTTGGCGAGGCCAGACAGTTTGCAGAACGTGCACGTGAGCTTGCGCCCAAAGATCCGCGCGTTGCAGCACTTCTAGGCAATCTCCTTGCTGCAAATCAGGATCTAGCTGGTGCAATCGATACGTATCGCGAGGGCATTAAGGCTAATCCAGACGATGCAACCTTGACGTATAATCTTGCGGTTTCGCTTTTACGCAAACAGAACTATGAAGAATCAATACTTTACTTTTCTAAAGTAATCGCAATTTCCCCTGGCAGCGAGATTGCAGCTAAATCTCAAGCTCAGCTGGGGCAGATTTATTTTTCAAAGGGCAATTATGAAATGGCTGCAGATCATATGCAGAAGGCGGTTACAGTCGCACCAGGAAATGCAAAGTACCTGTACAACCTTGGAGTAATTTATCTGCGGATGCGCAAGAATGCAGAAGCGGCCACGGCGTTCAAGCGGGCCCTGGAAGCGGGCTCAGGCGATGCCACGGTATTCCGTGGGCTCTCAGCGGCTTTCTCTGAATTAAAACAGCCAGCCCTGGCAATCAAAGCTCTGAAGAAAGGACTGTATCTCAATCCGGACGACCTGGCCAGTCTGTTTGCCCTTGGAGATCTCTATCTGGATGAAAAAGATTTACTAAACGCAGCGGATACGTACAAAAGAATCGTAAACATAACTCCCGGAGATAAGAATACAGAAGATGCCCTTCTGCGGCTTGGTTCGGTTTACACGGAACTCGAACGATTCAACGATGCACAGGACGCGCTTGAGCGTGTAACGTCTATCAATCCGGCAAATGTCCAGGCCAGTTATGCTCTCGGGATTGTGTACAGAAAAGCAGGTCGAATGGAACTTGCAATTCAGGTCTGGAAGCGTGCGCTGAATCCGCCAGGGAACACAGACAACGATAAGACAGGACTTGCGCGCGAAGAGGAACGAACCATTCGTATGGCTCTTGCTGACGTTTACAGAAAGAACGGCGCATTTGATCTGGCCCTGAACGAATACAAATTGATTGCATCGCGCAATCGTGAAGCCCCCGCAATTGAAGAAGATCCAGGACTTGATCTGGATGTAGCGCGCACGTATTTGCAACTACGTAGCTATGATGTGGCTGTTAAGTCATATAAGCTGGTTTCTGAGGCGCGCACAGCGACCCCGGAACAACGCAAAGAGGCCTTCCGCGGGCTTGCCCTTGCTTACAGTAACAGCGGTAAACCAGAGGATCTGGACGCTGCCCGCGCTGAAATCAACAAAGCCGTGCGCATGGATCCCGACGATTCTGATTTGCAGCTACTGCGAGCTGGAATGCTGATGAAGACCGGGTCCATGGTGGATCGCGAGAAGGCAATTGAAGTTCTAACAGCGCTCACGGCCGGTGATCTGGATTCAGCAAAAGCATCGCAAGCATACAATCTTCTGGGACTTGCCTATCATAAAAACGGGGAGTACAAACGCGCGCTTCGTGCGTTTGATTCAGCGATTCAGCTCAATCCTCAGAACCGTGAAGCATACGAAAACCAGCGCGTTAGTTCAAACGCATTCGAAAATCAACGCTAGTTGCGGATACCGGGTACCCGGAAACTCTTGCAAACTTGCATTGCCGAGCTAGCCTGGTTCAATGCGCAAACATGACCCTGGCATTCCAATTTCTTTGTCCATGCAGCCGCTATTGACGCAGGAGGACATGCGTGTATCTCCTGAGAAGGAAAAAGCTCGCATCTTTTTTCTAAGTCTAGTGGCAATTCTCATTGCAGACGTTATGTGCTTTATCGCGCGTTTCCTGGTTGGATTGATTGATGTGCTCGTGAATCTGTTTTACTTTGGTCGATTTTCAGCTTTGCATGTGACACCCGCGAGCAGTGGGCTGGGAATCTGGGCGATTGGCATCCCTGCGCTGGGCGGACTGATTGTGGGATTCATGGCTTACTTCGGCTCGAAGGCAATCCGTGGCCATGGAATCCCGGAAGCGATGGAACAGATACTGACAAATGAAAGTAAGATCAAGCCATCCATTACGATTCTCAAACCACTTTCAGCAGCGATCTCGATCGGCAGCGGTGGCCCGTTTGGTGCAGAAGGTCCAATTATCGCAACGGGTGGTGCACTGGGATCTTCCATTGGTCAGCTGCTGCGAATTTCTGCCGACGAAAGAAAGATAGAGACTGCCGATTCATTGGGTCTGGTGGCCAGCGCTCGGTGGGCTCTTTGATGGAGCGATTGGGCTGTTTGCACCCCAAACCCTTGGAGTTGGTTACGAGAATATCAGCATTGTGCTTTCCGGTTCGGCATCCGTTCGCCTGCTCTGGATTCTATGTCTCCTTAAATTTCTTTCGTGGGCTGTAGCGCTTGGAAGCGGAACGTCAGGCGGAACACTCGCACCTTTGTTGACTATAGGCGGTGCGACCGGTGCTCTTGCCGGGCATTTGATGGTGCTGCTCTTTCCCGGTCTTTCGGTTTCCATCTCCGTCTGCGCACTGGTTGGCATGGCTGCAATGTTTGCTGGCGCTTCGCGAGCACTCTTAACATCGATCCTGTTTGCTCTGGAGACAACGGGCCAATTAAATGGTCTACTGCCTCTGATAGCCGGGAGCACGGCGTCCTATTTCGTATCCTTTTTTCTAATGGATACTACCATCATGACAGAGAAGATCGCGCGTCGTGGTGTTGTTACTCCTGATTCGTATACGGCCCAGACCCACCAGGACGTAAACGTGACAATTGCAATGCAGAAAAATCCCTGGCTTGTGAGTTCTGAAAATTCAATTTCCGACGTTCGCAAATGGCTGAGGCGACGGGTTCACAAGGAAAATCATTTGATCGTGGTCAGGCCTGACGGACAGTTTCTGGGTCTTGTGGGTGTGGTTGAATTGTTCGCCGCAGATTCCAAAGTGGCGCTCACGTCCCTTTTACGTCACAAGGGTCTGGAGTCGGGGACAGGCATGTCAATTCAGCAGGCTACGGAGCTCATGGCCGCTGAGGATATAGACGTGCTGCCAGTGATAGAAGACAGGAAAGTTGCAGGTGCTATCACAGCCGGTGACCTGATTCGTCTGCACGGTCGAAGGACCGCCAACCTGCGGAATCGTAGCAAACGCTACTCGCTCAGGAAACGAAGCCTTCGGCTTATGGTCCATGGGAAAAACCTGATCAGAAGGAGTTAGGCGCTCTTGCGCATCGAAATCTCACGCGCCCCAGAGTCCTTTGGGAACTGTGCTGTAAAGATAGTAAGAACTTCCAATTAGCGCAAAGTGATACAAATCATTGTGTAGCTTTCTTGTGCGAAGCCACTCCACTCTTTCTAAAATCATCCAGAGGGCATTGGAAGCAATGAGGAAGCACCAGGCGATTCGCAACTCAGCTTTTGAAACTACAGCGCAGAGCCCGTAAATTCCAACGAGCGCAAGTGCAATGTAACCAAATTTACCCCAGGACTCACCATAGAGTGAACGAATGTAGAGCGCTGCTAGAATTCCAGTCCATATAAGACCAGCCATTAGCAGCCAGGGATTTACTTTGATCGCGATGAGTGTCAGGCCGTTAAGAATTACGACAAAGATGCTAATCAAGATCCAGAAAAAATTGTGTCGACTGCGCGTTTTGTCGATGGCCGGGATGTGAACAAGCATCCCCAGGATTTTCAAAATGAAAACACAGAGGAATGTTAGAAAAATAAATGCTGTAAAGTTAGGATGTCCGGAATTCAGACCCACATAAACCAGCACGGTATACGTTCCGAGTGCGATTGCATGCATTGCATTTGTGATTGAGTTTAGCATCGAAGGACAATAATACATGTATCGACCTTCTCGTCAATTCACGCTTGACGCTCGACCGTCCAATCCAAGACTGCCCGAGAGCCGAGGCGTTAGCTCAGTCGGTAGAGCATTTCCCTTTTAAGGAAGTGGTCCCGGGTTCAAGTCCCGGACGCCTCAAATTCTGATTGCACGCATGCGCTTACGCAGGAATGCAGTCGAAGCGGCCCGTTCATCTAGCGGTTAGGATACCGGATTTTCATTCCGGGCACAGGGGTTCGATTCCCCTACGGGCTAATTTCTTCTTTCCCTCTAAATTCATTCCTCACCGCGCAGAGTTTGCTGAAAATTCCCGGTCGGACCTATACAAAGCAAGAATCGTTTGACCTGCCGCCCGTTTTGAGTAAACTGGTTTTTCCTTGGAGTTGTAGCTCAGTTGGTTAGAGCGCCTGTCTGTCACACAGGAGGCCGCCGGTTCAAGTCCGGTCAGCTCCGCATTTCCGCTTTCATGAACCCGTCGTTCGCGGGCGATTTATGAGAAAACGCATCTCAATTGTCGAACCAATTGTCTCTTTTTGCAATTTCGCCAACCGGCGTTATTTTCTCAGCTACGTTTTGGCGGCACGTTTCCTCAGCGACTGCCACTAACTCGGCAGGATAATTCTCACAATTTTCAATTATTTGTTCTGCGACGCTCAGAGGCAACCGTTGAGCGCGAATGGCTCCGGCCAAATAGTAAGCATAAGATTCGTCGCTTTCGACTCCGGCTGAGTGCGCGCGTGAAACTATCGGCAGCCAATCTTGCCAAGTGGTCGCGTCAGCGTGTGCAGCGCCAAGAGCAACTCGCTGACAAAAACGCAATACGGCAGGGTCATCCCCCTCATAAGAGCGCAAGCGCTCACGCACTAGGTCGTCTGCGGCAGGATTACGAATCCGATTTCCAAATGCGGCTATTGTTCTCTCGGATAGGCTCGTAGGGAGCTCACTGAATGGAATTCCGGTGTCTTTCTTTTCTTGCATAATACCTATTGATTCACTCAACCTGAGCCAATCCGATTGATTTAGGGCCAAGAGTTTTTCATCTATGAGTTCTGCGTTCTTTTCAAGGACAGTCCATCCACCCCACTGGAGTAGGATTAGTAGAGTAAACTGAATATTAGCCGCACCTGCCGAAAGTATTTGTTCTTCCCACCAGTTGGCTGCGCCAGCCCGCAATCTGGCATACCTGGCCCTCCGGCATAGGGAAACTCTTGAATCATGCAAGTTCGGTGCATCGTCGCAGGTCTCGCTCTTAGAGGTAATGCCCGCGCTAAGGTTTGCAAGGACAAAGAAAAGCCACCTTTCACCAAAGAGGTGCCGGGCTTGTTCCACAAGTTCATTCCAAGGTTCCAATTCGGTTGCCCATCCTGACGCCGGACGTTCTGCAAGCTTGAGACTGGTTTCGATCACCCTACGGCAATCTTCAGTCCTGCTAGTTGCTTCAGGACCCAAACTATCGGCGGAGTATGAGGCAAACGAGTCCATTAGGTGATAACGGCTCCATAGATTCTTCAACGGGATGGGCTGACGGTCTTGGAAGACAATCGCGTACCGCTGTGGCCAGAGGGCATTTAGGAAATTTGCGATACTAGATCCACGACGTATTCCAGCTAAGGGATATTGAGCAAGGGAAAAGTCTAAGACCTTAGTGAATCGACTGGCGTCCGATTCTACATAATCACTCTTTCCACCATGAAGGAAATGAGTCAGGCGTTTCGTCTCATCCTTGCCATCCCCCATAATTACTGTGATTTGTTCCTCCTCGAGTTGTGCCAATGCACCGAGGTACAGACCGAATCCTATCCAAGCGGTCCGTTGCGGGCCTGATGCAGCTTTCACCGCCGCTAACCAGCGACTCAAAATGTCTTCTAGTGATGCATTGGCCTTGATCAGTTCAATGAGAAACATGGCGTAATCATTGTGTGGATTCGAATCGAGCAGATGAAAGCATCGCTCTAGAAGTTCTTCTTGTCCGTTTTGTCTAGGTAAGATAAGAGCGTCTTGATGGCGAAATGGGCGCCCGCTACGCGTGTTGATTAGGCCAATTCCGTTCAAGACCATAGTGACCACTTTCTTCATTGATCTAGGTTGCTGTGCGAAAACCCAATCAGCCAATAGTGTCGCGGCTAATGTTTTGGGATGTCGCGTATTCCTGTACCCCTCTGCTTTGGATAGTTCCTCGAGTCTATCAACAAGGGAAGAAAGTTCGCCTTTGTTGAAGCAGCCAGCATAGAAGCGAGTAACATTATACCAAAAGAAATCTCGAGACAAGGCATCGAATCGATCCGGTAGTGTCCCGCTGACGGGGTTACCAGCGGGCGAATAAGGAGCTGTTTCATAAAGGTGGCGGGCTGCGAAATACTCTCGAAGGGGTTGGACTTCGAATTCATAGGTCCCTTCCACTCTTGAAACCAGAGCGACAACCCGTTCGACCATGCCATCGAAGAGCGGGGCTACGAGCGATGAATCGTGTCCTTCCTCGTTCAGATAATCTGAAACGAGCTGTCGTAAGCGCTCACTGCTGACACTCCCGCGATTCTGCGCGGTTTGGGCTTCAGAATGCAGAATCCACGCGAGATATCGATGAATGTCTAAGAGCAAATCTCGATGATCCCGCACTACGTTTGATTTTTCAGCCTCCCGGCTGAAGAAGAGTTCAACGTAATTATCATAAAGAGCTGTCCTTTTATCGGGTAGAGATCCGCCCCTGGTTTGGATTAGGCTCAACAAAATCGCTAATTGCATGGGATTCCTGGCCAATTCCTTCAAGTGAGGTTGATCCAGTTTCTCGCGTAGAATTCTTCGGACCTCAGCCGCCTCCTTTCCCGGCAGGCGCCTGGCAATTAGCCATTTTTCTGCGTATTGTTCGATTAAAGGTCGGTTAATGGACGCAAGGTGGTAGAAGCTGAAGGTCCCATCCGGCATAGCCGGCGAATTAACAAACGCCGCTGGTCGCGTCGTAACAACTGTTTGTAAGGAAACCGCGACTTCCTCGATTCTGCCGATCCCCTTCGTAATGTGGTCGATGACATCGCGGCGCCGGCCAATGTCAGCTACTTCATCTAGACCATCAAAAACAATTAGTAGTGCGCTGATTCTTGCGACTGCGTGAAAGTCGGATACATCAAAAGCGGCTCCTCCGGAATAGTGGCTGACTTGTGCCGCCAAAAAGGACTCCAGTGATTTCAACCAGTCCTCAGGCAATTGCGCACTGGCTTCCGCCGCAAACGGATTCTGGCGATTAAGCCAAAGGGCGAAATCTCGACAATCGACTTTGAACGGAAGCCGTACGGGCGACAGACGATGTCCTTGAGGAATACGTTCATCGCTTATCCCCTCGTTTAGTATTCGACTCCGATGTATTTGACAAACGTATTGAACGATAGTTGACTTACCTTGGCCTGGGGCTCCTTCGAGGACAGTGCGCTTTAGGTGTTCCTGAGTGGCCGAATGTAGCAACAGAGTTGCGGCACCGGTTCCCTCATCGACTCCGCTGTTTCGTCCAATCTGATTAGCTATTGCGCTGAATGTAAAGAGGTGCCTACGATGCTGCATTTCTTTTGACGCACCATCACGAAAATTCAAGGGAACGTCTATGAAAAGGTCGAGTAATTTATTCTGTAATTCTACTTGTTTAAAGCGAACTTCAGTGTCTCGTTGGAACTGATCGCGCAAAAAGGCTTTGATAGCGCTTGTGCGGCGATTCGCGTGTTCACCTAAACCACTTTCAACAATCGCGCGAAGAATATCTTGGCTACTCAGAATTTCAGGATAGGCCCATTTGATATTCCAGCTGTCGTCGAGTCGACGGTTCAAATCGTCTCGCCACCAACATTGCGCTGGAATCGGTAGATACTCACTAAATACCTCTTGAACAAGGTCTATTGACCCGACGCTTGGATGTGCCGTGCCGGGAACGTTCGTTAATAGGTAATATTCTTTAGCTCCTTTCGGAATCAGATCTCGGACTTTAGGTGCTTCTTTTTCTACGATGTCTTTAAGCCATTCGCGGCTTATCGGATCGGATGCCTTTCGAACAAATTTGACTTGATAGACTACAAACCCATCTTCCCCCGAAAAGCGGGATACTGCGTCTCGACCACCGTCGGGTTGTGCAATAGGAAAGCACTGAGTTCGGGGGAATGCTTTGGTAAGCAGGGCTTGGCAAACTTCTTGAAAACGTTCAGGCCCTAATTGTTCCAATGAATAATCCATCACGCTTCAATCCTTCAAAACTTGAGTGAAGCAACCGCAAGGTTCCGACCGCACAAGACTTTTTTGATTTCTGATGGGGAACCTGGTTCGAGCTCCGCGCTACCGCAATCGAGGGGTGCGAACTTGAGGCAGGGTCTTACTGCTAGCGAAAATCCACTCGAACCACCTACCTTCGCAGATGTTTCCCTCGGTCCGTCCATGGACCGACGGCGCGACCGCACCTCCTGTTGCGTGCGCAGTCTCTGCCCGCGATCATCCGGCTGTGCGAAAACAAGCCGTTCACAGTTTGAGTTCCCATTGTGTGACATCCTTATCGCGCAACTGCGCCGCTTCCGCCTGTCGAATGAAACACTGAGCTCAAGTTGCTGGCTCATTTCGCCCCTCAATCTCACATTGGATCAGTCGCAAATATTTCATTGATCGGACTGGACATGCTTCCGGTAATAATCACACCGCCGAGAGTTACGCCGCTCTGGGGATTCATTGTCGTCATGGTTCCATCTGAGTTTCGCGCATAAGTAAAAAGGACTCCGCCACCCGGATTGAGCGCGTAACCAAACTTTCCCTGGGCTTCAATGGAAATTCCAAACGCATTTGCACCGCCGCTGGCATTGGTGGCGAGTGAGGTTAAGACGCCAGTATTCGGATCAAAGCTGAGCGTTCGCAGGCCATTGCTCGACGCGTATACATAGTTTCCAAAAACTGTGAGGCTGTAAGATCCAGCAGCAAAAGGGAGTGAACTACGCAATGTCAGAGCTCCCGTAGATTGATTCACAGCATAGGATTCCACATTGGTACTTGTAACGACAAAGAGATAGTTGCCGCCCGAATCAAAGCCGATGGTTTGAATGTTTCCGGTCACGCCCAGTGTATTTGGGCCATCCGCTAAGGCACCGGTATTCCCATCGATGATGCGCGAAGCGATTGTTGTGTTGTTTCCACAATAGAGAAATTTTCCTCCAGGATGGGCGGCTGCTCCCTGATTGTTATTGCAAATAGTGGACGGGTTAAAGCTTTGAATTGGTGTAAGCAGTCCAGAAGAAGATACACGCAGGGTTACTACAGCACCCGATCCCCCGGAACTGCTTACAAATACAAACCTCTGCAGTGCATCATAGGTAATGCCATTCAGAGTGGTGGCGGCAATCGTAAGATCGCCCAGATTTACGAGCGCTCCTGTACCTGGCGTTACCCTTAGTTGAGAAACCGTTGTTGAATTCTGCGTATAAATGAATTTACCGTTGATCTCGGTTGTCATCCAACTCGGACTGGGTACGGCCAATTTGGGGGCAATCTGGGTCAGGGCGCCAGTCTCCAGGTTAACTGAATACTGGAGTACAAAACCGCTTTGGTCCGTCGCATAGTAATAACGCGGTTTCAGAATCTTTAACCAGAATAGGGAAAGGAGGGAGGAGCAACCAGGATCGCCAAGGTCAGCGCAGGATGCGTTGACCTTGCAAGCAGTTGAGAGCAAAAAACCAAGACATAGGGGAAGAATTGAAAGGTGGGTCAGCCGAAGCTGCATGGCGATCGTTCTGCAAAATCGGACTGGCCTGTCAGCAAGAAATTCGCTTAAGCAGCGATGCGCATTGAGTCCTCAGCGCACCAGCGGTATTGCGCGTGGGACTATGGAATATGTTAGCTGACCGGCCGAGGACTCGTATATCTCACCGTCTGCTTCACCCTTTACCTTGAATTTGCTGCCAATCTGGATTTCACTCGTCTGAAATTGAACGATTCCCGGAAATTCTGCAACACGGCCGGCATACACAAGATTGCTTTTTAAGACGAGTTGCAGTTTGCTAACGCCTGCAATCAAAACAATATTGAAGAGTCCATCGTCAAGAGTCGCCGTAGGAGCCCAGTTCATGCCGGCCCCGTTGAATCGACCGTTGCAAGCAAAAAAGTTCAGCGGGCTTACATCCATGGTTTTACTGGCTCCGGAGGGATCGATCCATTTGAGTTGCATGGGTTTGGCGCGATATGCTATGAGCGAATAGAGCGTGTGATAGAGATATGCGATGGTTCCAACTCGAAACGATGAATTCTCCCGATTAAACATGATATCACCCGCAACGCCTGCTGAGGCAATATTCATGAAGTGAATAACACGGTCGCCTATCGTTAATTTTCCGCAGTCCGCCTTCTTGATTCGATTTTCTACAAGCGCCGTTTCGTAATCCGGGCTCATTTGTCGCAAAGCGCGCGAGAAATCACCACCACTTCCGAGATTAATGATCCCAATTCCCACCTTGTCATTGATAACCTTGCCATTCTCAAAATACCCGTTCACAACCTCGTTTACAGTTCCATCGCCACCGGCCACAAGGATCTGCTCCACGTTACCCCTTTGGAGCAACTTACGTACTTGATGCGTAGCATCCAGTCGTTCAGTTGTCTTATATACATCAAATGAGCCAAGCTTCGAAAGTAGTTCCGGTTTCAATTGCAGAAACAACGATTCGCCTTTGCCGCCACGGCTTGCAGGATTAAGGATAACGATTCGTTTCATTTGGTTTCCTCCCTTCATGTCGGAATGGCTAATCGACGTTGTACCAATTCCAGTTCAGCCGCACTCTTTTCCTGACTCCACTTGAGCTCTTTTGCAGCCACAGATGCGATCTCGCGCAACAGGCCGTCTTCCGGGAGGCCCATTGTTGCAAATGCTGTGCGACGAGTCACTATATCTAGCAGCGTGACTGCCATCTCCTCGCGGATTGCAAAAACGACCTCTGCCAGAATCTCTCCGTCTGGATTCTTTGGACTGGCAAGCGCAGGCGTTTCTCTCGCAATATCGAGGACTCGAGTGTAATCTGTCCCATAACTATGCACCAGGTAGGTGATAGTCCCGGCAGTAAAATCCGGATTGTTCTGAATTGCGCCCCGCATAAACACATCAAGATCTTTCATTTCTGATCCATAAAGCGGTCGCAGTCTTGTTCTGCTGGCTGGTAAAGAACATTCCAGATGCTTTTCAGCTACCTTCATTACGCTCTCTGCAAGATTTCTGCTTGTTGTGTATTTACCGCCTTCAACGGTAATCAAGCCAGCCATGCCTTCTTCTGCGCCGTCAAATATCTCATAACGTCTAGAAGAAGAGTATGTGCTTTCTGTATGCGTGTCGGTTAACGGGCGCAGGCCACCGTATACATGAATAATGTCCTTGTAACGAACCACTTCTTTGCCAAACGTAGCGTTGATTTCAGTAAGGAATTCTTCAATGCTTGCGCGTGAAACTCTGTACTCGTCCGGGTTTCCCTTGTATTCTTTGTCGGTAGTTCCTATGAGAGACTTTCCGCGCCATGGGATTGCAAAGAAGTGGCGCTTAGCCGGAGTCTGCAGGACTAGCGCATGGTCTTTTGTGATCGGCGGAACAAGAATATGAATTCCTTCTGACATGCGAATTCCATGTTCTGATTGTTTCCCGGCGGCTGCGTCGAGCAATTTGCCGGCCCAGGGTCCACCACTGTTGATCACAAGTGAGCCACGGACAACTGTGCTTTTTCCCGTCAGGCGATCCTGGGCAACGACTCCTGCAATTTGACCGTCTGTACCGTGAACAAATTCCTTAACCTCTGCATAGTTGCTGACACGCGCGCCGCAGGCCACGGCAGATTTAATGAAGGCAAGCGTGAGTCTCTCAGGAAACAGACTCTGGCAATCATAGTAAACGTGGCCTCCCTTCAGTTTTGCATTGTCCAGAATTGGAGCAATCTTAACTACTTCCTCTCTCGAAAGTGAGTGATGGTGCGGGAGCTTTTTAGAACGATCGCGCGTGTACCCCTTATCCAGTGACAGCATGTCGTATAAAATCATGCCAAGTTTTAGCACCCAGCGATTGGATGAAATTCCCGGATACGCCGGAATTAGAAAAGGCAAAGGATACACAAAGTTAGGAGCAATGTCTTCCAGAATTCTTCTTTCGCGGAGCGATTCTCTAACAAGACCAAGCTCGAAATAGCTCAGGTAGCGCAGCCCGCCATGGATTAACTTGGACGTTGCAGCAGACGTTGCGCCCCCGAAATCTGATTTTTCAAAAAGAGCTACACGTAATCCGCGACTGGCTGCCTCGTATGCAACGCATGCACCGGAGATCCCGCCTCCAACTACAATCACATCAAAACTTCTGACCTCTGGATGCTCAATGTATCGTTTCATACTGTCTCTCCCTTTGTTTTCTGTGTGCCAAGTCCAAGGACTCCCGGATTCAAGATGCCGTGCGGATCCAGAAATCCCTTGATTGCTTTAATCACGCCCATGCCCGTTGCTCCTATTTCCCCAGGCAGCCACCGCGCAAGCAGACGCCCAATCCCATGGTGATGTGTGATAGACGCTCCGCTCGCTTGAATCGCATCAACAATAGAACTGTGGTATTTTAAGAATTCATCGCGCGCCATCTTTCCCATAAAGATGAAATACAGGTTGGCTCCTTGCGGATAGAAATGCGACAGGTGGGTTGTGACTATTGTTCCTGGTCTTGAGTGACAGACAGCCCGGACATTTTTGTAAACGTGTGGAAGATTTTCCCAGCTTGCTGAGCATTCAAGAGTATCGAGGACAATCCCAAAATCCATAAGATCGTCGCGCATGTATGGATCCATGAACCTGGATTTTTCCCATTTTGCCGTTACCAGTCCAGTCGAGTTCATTGCACCAAATCGATGTGCGATTCGCTTAACGTTTTCATGGACAAGGTTTGCGTATCGTGCGCTTCCATCTGCCCAACCAATAAGCAGGCAGCGTTTATTTTGTTTTAGTCTCCACAGTTTGAAAAGCCACTCCAGGGGCGTTCCTGCTACTCCGTATAAATGCAATGCAAGATCCGTTTCCTCAGGATCAGAAAGTCTAAACACAGACGGAAGACCTGTTTGTGACTGCATAATTTCTCGTGTTGCCCCAAGACCTGATTCAAAATCAGGGAACATGAAACTGAAGCGCCTGCGGTTCTGGGGAAGGAAGCGGCGGATTCGCAATGTTGCAGAAACCAGAATTCCAAAAGATCCCTCGCTTCCCATCATCATTGAATCCAGGTCCGGGCCTGCAGCGGTTGCCGGTACCACTGCGGTTACGAGTTTGCCGATTGGAGTTACATATCGCTGCGCGATTACTATATCTTCAATCTTTCCGAAGTAGGTTGAATTCTGCCCGGCACCTCGCGTGACAATCCAACCTCCAACGGTTGTAAACTCGAATGATTGCGGAAAGTGGCCGCACGTATAGTTGTGCGGTGAGTTTTGTTGCTCCTTTGCCTTCTGAAGGAATTCTTCGAGCGCGGGGCCAGTAATTCCGCTTTCGACTGTAACTGTTTCGCTGATTGCATCAAGCTTGATCACTCGATTCATTCGCGCAGCAAGATTTAACGTGACCCCACCGCTGGTTGCTTCAAATCCCCGGGTTACACTCGAGCCTGCGCCCATTGCCTGAACGGGAATGCGATGCTCGGAACAGTATTGGACGATCGCGGCCACGTCATTCTCATCGCGGGGTAACAGGACAGCGTCCGGCGTATTTTCAATGATATGTTCGCGCAGGCGCAACAGATCGTACATTGTTTTACCGTACGCAGCGCGGATACGGTCATAGGCTCCCGTAAGAACGTTATGCGCTCCTATCATGGTGCAGAAAGCTGCCAGATGATCTGGTGCAAGGGAGTTTTTGAGTGTGACTTCAACCTGTTCGGTACATGGTTGCGGTGTTTCGAAGTCGGCCGGTTTGAGTTTCAAACGATCCTGCAGGATGCTTACCAGACGATCATTTGGATGTTTGAATGCGTCCGGTTTTCCCCAGCGAAATAGGGATCTGTACGATCCTTCAGGTGTATGTTTTACCCAGTTGGCCATTGGATTTCCTAGACCGAACCATTATGCAACGAAATCGAGCACAATGCAATGGGGGCAGGGCAGAACGTCCTTTGGTTAGGGTGAACAGCGAACTCGGCGGGTGACTATTCCGGCCTAACCCGCTGTCCTTCCTCCACAGACTCACCGGGATAGAGAATTACCTCATCACCAGGAGCAAGGCCAGATTTCAGCATGGTCTCAAGAGGTCCTCTGCGTTCAATCTCTACCGGCGTTTTTCTAGCCCGACCCTTGATTACACGAAATACACTCCACGAATCGCCTTCGCGAAAGAGTGCGCCTGAATTCACCTTTAAGGCGTCAGGGTTTTGATATGTCACTATCTTGCATTCTAGCCGGAAATTATCACCAAGGCTTTTCCATTTTTCCTTCTCAGTTACAATATCTGCTATGATGCGTACGCGGCGCTCTTCCACGCCCAGGGCTGAAACCTTTGCAAATGCCTGTGGTTCAACTGTGCGGACCTGACCTTCCAATGAATCCGGGCCACCCCAGCGCAAAATGTGGACAGGATTTCCCCGTTGAATGTTGACTGCATCCGCAGAAAGAACTTCAATTACAATTTCAATTGAATGAGTATCGCCTATCTCCATAATAGGCTGGCCAATTTCAATTGGCCCTTCATCTTCGCGAAGTATCTTTAAAATTGAACCGTTAGCCGGCGATGCAATGGGTTTGGTCCAATCCCATTGGATGATCGCAACGGTTTCTCCCCGGCGCACAGAATCACCCGCATGTTTCTGCACTCGTTTTAATACCCCGCTGTACGGGGAAAGAACTACGTGGCGTTCCTTGATTCGAGTATTGCCATCTTCCTGTACCGTTTGTTCGTACAGGCCCTTTTGAACGCTGGCAATTTCTACGGGTGTCTTTCCAGGAATAAACATCCAGATGAGAAGGGCCACACCCCCAAGGGTGAGCGACGCATAAATGATTCTTTTTTTTGTGATGAGTTCGCTTATTTGCATGGATTATTCTCTCAATTTTAATACTGCAACCAGATCGAGTTTCTGAATCTGACGCCTGGCCAGAAGGACAGAAAAAAAGGTGCTAACAATTATGATGAGTGATGCAATTGCAACCGTAGATGGGACTATTACCAGCGGAAAATAGAATGCTTCCACCTTACCTGCTGACTTCTAGAATTATCTCGCCAATCAGCAGGCGGAAAACCTCTCCACGCGTAAACCCAAGAACACGGAGGCTTGCAAGCTCCCAGGATCTTTCCGAAAGCGAAACCATCACCATATTGTACACCACCCCAACTGCAATCACGCTTGCAAAGCCGACCATGAAGAAGGCCATTGTAAGCATCATGGTTGCCAGCATTTTTTGAAACGTCTCGATCTGTGCTTTCTTTGAGTCTACACTTGCAACCATGGGCATACCTTTAAGCCGCGTGAATACTGTGTCCGTCAATCGCGGGTCGACTGTGATTGCAGCCATGGTGATTGTATTGTCTTCCTGCAGGATTCTGTTTAGCGCACGGATATCCATATAGGCACCAGAGCCAAGCAACTCTTCTGTAATGGCCGTAATTACAACCCTCAAGTGCTTCTTGTTACCGGTTAACGTTTCTATCTCAAGGAAATCACCGGGGTGCGCGTCCAATTTTTCTGCCAGGCGCACATTGAGCATTAAGCCTTCCTGTGCAATAGCAATTGGAGTCAAATCGCGATTCATCAGCCTGCGCAATCTTGAGGTCTGTGGCAATCCTATGATGGATGTATCCTTAAACAATTCACCCTTGCGCAGTCTTACACCTATGGCGCGATAGCCTTCCGCGTATGTTACGCCCGGTGTTGCCATTAGCTCGCCCAGGGCGCGATCTGGAACTACATCATTGAACAAGACTGTTGCGTCTTCGCGCTGAGCATTGTTAAACTGAAACTTCAGAAGAAAACTAATTGTATCGGTCCAGAATAATCCAAGAAGCACTATGCCCAGGGCCATAGCCAGGCCAAGGATTGAAAGTCCGCTGCGAAACGGTTTCATTGTAAAATTTCGCACGGCCATCTTGCTGCGCGTTGAAAGGCCACCGGCCAGCTTCTCGATCCATGCTCGCTTGTAAATTGGTGGAGCGGGGGGGCGCATGGCTTCAGCAGGGACAAGACGAAACGCTTCGCGAAGGGAAAGGGACGCCCCAAACAATGCCGCACCGAGGCTTACCGCGATGCCGATTAACGGCACGTACGCAGAGAATACATAGTCGAGCGACGGAAAGCGAAAATAGTCCGCGTACAGATTTGTCATGGCCTGTCCAAGCCAGATCCCCGGCCCGATAGCGCCAATTGCACCCAATAGAATCATGATAGATACAATCTTGAAATAATGAACTGCTATTTGAAAATTTCCGTACCCCAGGGCTTTGAGCGTTGCGATTTGTTCGCGTTGTCTGGTTACAAGTCTTGCTATTACTATGTGCAACAGAAAGGCAGCAACGCCCAGGAAAATGGACGGCAGCGCAATGATCATAACCTTAAGTTCTTCGAGTTCGCTGTTTAAGAAAAAGTGAGACGGGTGTTTATCTCTCCCAAAGGCACCCAGTCCGCCATAGCCATTGAGTAATCGATCCAGAGTATGAATGATTTCTTGTTCTGATCCATCTGATTTCATTCGCAGTGAAACACTGTTGAACATTCCTTCGTAGTGCAATGCCTGCGAAAGAGTTCGCTCCGATACCCATACAACTCCGTAATGCTTATCATCCGGGAGAATACCACGAATGAAATAGACGTACTCCGGCGAAAGTCCAATCCCGACCACATTAAACATTTGATAGCGACCGTTGATCGTAGCTGAGAATTCCGCACCTGGATTCAGGTTGTTGGCCTTTGCGAATGCCTCGCTAACTACTGCCTCCGTTAAGCTGAATGGCTCTGGGATTCGCCCGCGGGTAATGTAAAGACGATTCAGGACGGATTCAGTGTCATCAGGAAGCGAAACAAATCTACCTGTTGCAGGCTCAATCATATCAGGGAGGTTGATTGTAGCGTCGAAAAGAATGCGCCCTTCCGCAACGTCCACGCCCTCAATATCAGAAATTTGTCCGAGCAGCGTTCGCGGAGCGCGTTTTACAACACTGAATACATCAGCAAAGCGCGAGGACCTATAAAATATGTCTACTGCATGATTGAGTGAATTGTAGGCTGTGATGTATGAAATGAGAATTGCCACACCGCACGCAGTTACGAGTGCAATCGTAATGGTCTGGCTTTTCATTCCCAGCAGTTCGCGCAGTGCTTTACGGTCGAGTGGACTCACCAGTGAATCTCTTGCGGTTTAAGTTTTGTCTTGTTCACTCGCTCTGATGCTATCCGACCATCTGCTAAATGGAAAACTCGATCCGCCATTCCTGCAATTGCCGCGTTATGCGTAATTATGACTGTAGTTGCTCCAAGCTCTTCGTTCACCTTTTTTAGCGCATCCAGAACGATCTGGCCCGTCTTGAGATCGAGCGCACCTGTAGGTTCATCACACAGAAGCATGTCCGGCCTTTTGGCTATTGCACGTGCAATAGCTACCCGTTGTTGCTCACCACCTGATAACTGCGAAGGAAAATGATCAGCTCTGTCTGTCAGGCCAACCAGTGTTAAGGCCTGGTCTGCTGTCATGGGGTTCTTTGATATCTGGATTACAAGTTCTACGTTTTCTCTGGCAGTTAGGCCTGGAATGAGATTGTAGAACTGAAACACAAATCCAACATGCTCACGTCTGTAGCGAGTCAACTCTGCTTCGTCTGCTTTAAGCAAATCATGATCACGATATCTTAATTGCCCAGAGGTTGGAGTATCCAGTCCTCCAAGTATATTTAGTAATGTGGATTTGCCGCTTCCTGACGGTCCAAGTAGTACTACAAATTCACCTCCGTACAACGTTAGGTCAATTGTTCTGAGCGCAAATACGTCAATCTCACCGGTATTGTAGACTCGACTCAGACCCTCTGCTATGCAGATAGGATCGCGTGAATGTTGCTTCTTGTGATGCTTCATTGCTACGTTCGGTCGGTGTTTTGCCGCAACCGATGGTGGAGATGATGCAATTGATCAAGCAGGCCAAGAATAATTGGAATTGCTTCATCGTTAACCCCAAACTCTGAGCGCAGATTAAGAATCAGTTGAATGCGCGCAAGATCCTCTTCATCGAGTGTGTTGTCTGGCTCCGCTGGCATGATCCACTCATTCTGGATCCACTCTACAATTATGGTCGTTTCAATGGAGCATTGCCTGGCAGCTTCCTCAATCTTGAACAATTGCCTGTCCATCAGTTTGCCTCCGCCTGTTTTTCAAATTCCTCTCTGGGATTATACGAATGAGTTTCGCTCCATTCCTTTACTGCTTCTTTTAAACTCGAATCGATCTCAGTTGGAAGCACCACTCTAAGAACTACAATCAAATCTCCGCGCTCACTTGAATCAGGCGATCCAATTCCCTTTCGGCGGAATTTTTAGTAAAACAGGAGATTCCATTGTAGGAACGCGCACTTCTCCGCCAAGGATCGCTTCGCTAAGCGAGATTGGCAGCTCGACTTCAAGATTCTTTGAAACTCGTGTGAACAGTTTCGAAGGTCGTACGTGAATTTCTACGTAAGCATCGCCGGGTGGACCATCACCCATTCCTGGTCCGCCAAGACCTTTGAGGCGCAGTTGTTTCCCGGATTCAATTCCTGGGGGAATCTTGACTTTAAGTTTCTTTCCGCCTGGTAAATTGATTTCTTTTTCAGCTCCAAGGACTGCGTCGCGAAACTCAACTTCAAGGCTGAATGCGCGATCTTCGCCGGAAAAAGAAGCCTTGCCGCCCCTGCCAAACAGTGATTCAAAGAGGTCTGCGTCCATTCCTCCAAACGATGACGAATAACGTCCGCCGTCTGATTGTGTCTCGTAGTAGAACGGTCCCTGTGATCCTGGCCTGGTCTGTTGCTCCGCTCCGCTTTCGTCTATTTCCCCATTGTCATAGCGGGTGCGGATTGCGGGATCACTCAGAAGATCGTTGGCGGAAGTAACTTCTTTGAACTTCTTCTCTGCTTCCTTGTTTCCTGGATTTAGATCCGGGTGATACTTCTTTGCCAGTTTGCGATATGCGTTCTTGATGTCAGTTTGGGATGCCTCCCTGGTTAGGCCCAGAATCTCGTATGGATTTTTGTTTGCCATGCAGGAACGCTCTCCTTGCGCGAGTGAGGATAGGTGTGCCTTCGCGCTCTCCAGATTGTTAACTGACTGTTTTTCAAAGATAGCACTATATTCTGAAAATTTCAATAGCGACGCAGCCCGCAAAAGACTCTCTGTCTAAAAATATGAAAAAAATAGAAACTCTGCGTGATCCGTTGAGTGGGTCGCAAATCCGACTTGGTGTCATGGGAACTTCTGCAGATACGTTTGATGATCGCCTGCGACCTTTATGCCATGCGCTGGGCCGTGCGATTGTAGAGAGCGGGTGTTGTATTGTGACTGGTGCTTGTCCTGGCATTCCGCATGAAGTGGTCCTGGCTGCGCATGCAGCTGGAGGACGCGCAATCGGAATTTCGCCCGCGACCAACCTCAAAGAGCACGTGGAGCGATACGACAGTCCCTATCATGAATATGAGACCATGATTTTCACAGGGCTGGGTTTGATGGGTCGGGAAGTTATCAATATTCGCTCAAGCGACATGATCATCATTATAGGCGGTCGGTCAGGAACTCTAGGCGAGTTCGCAATTGCGTATGATGAAGGGAAGCTGATTGGAGTTCTGGATCACACCGGCGGCATCGCAGATGTAATTCCGGAAATCGCAAGGCGGATTGGCAAAGCGACTGGTGCAGAGGTAATACGGGCAACCGATGCCCAGGCACTGGTTAAGGCCATGCTCGATCGATATTTTTCACCGGACTATCAGTGTCCCGGAAATCCCTCCGCTTAGGATTTGGAAACTTCTATTGGTTTCATCCTGGAACCAGCCGCTTCAGATTCAATGGCGCATTTTAGTATGTCAGATGCGCTAATGATGCCGCGATATTTCATGCGATCATCTACAACTACCAGTCGATCAACCTGTCTGATATCCATGGTGTTGACTGCATCCCAGAGCGGCGCAGTATACTGCACGGGGACAAGTCGGCTGAACGGGCGCGATTCATTAATGGGCAGTTGCGAAAGTTCAAGGCTGTGCGGTAAAACCAGATTCAATAAATTCAAGGCGGAAAGAAGGGCCACGGGCCGTTGATCGTCGTCAAGAATCACAAGGTAGGAGGCGTTACTTGCCTTCAATCCTGGCACAATATCAGCCCAGGACTTGTGTAGCGAGACGGCCAGAGCATTCGTATCCATGGCGTCCTTGACGGTTTTCGCCGGGAGAGGGAGGATCACGTGATTAGCCCCATAAAATTAGACACCATCGTATCATGACCAGGAAGCGTCCAACCTGCCATGACGTGCGACAGGCGCTACGCTGATTTAGATCAGACTTTTTACCCGGCAGATATGGCGTATACCTGCTCATTCGACCATTCGCCCCATCCCCCGTTGACTGAAACTTTCAAATGATGTATAACTCTTTTGAGGCGAATATATGGCAGAAACTAATAGCAATTCATCCGCGGTTGTAACCCCGGGATTTTTCTCACGTCTGACGAAATCGGGAAGTGCGGTACTTGAGCGGATTCGTCGCAAGCGCATCCTGCGTAAGAACCACCATCTTTTGCATGAAGGCGACGATGCAGGACAGTTTTTTGAAATTGTCCAGGGCATGGTTCGCATCTATCGCACAACGCGAGAGGCAAAAGAGCAAACCCTGGAAATTCATCGTGCAGGAGATCTGGCCGGTCTGCGAGATTGTCTTGGACAAACAACGTTTCATCATTCTGCGGTCTGCATGGAGGATTGTGAAGTTTACGTATACACCCTGGCCAACCTCCAGGAAATTCTTGCAGCCGATCCTGCCTTCCACCGTGTAATCGCCAGCTGGTTGGCTTCCGGTTGGGTTGCTTCAGAGAATCGCGTTCATTCACTTTGCACAAAACCGGTTCACGGTCGTCTTGCAGAATTGATACTCTCCCTGGGCAGCCAGAATGACTCAATATGCTTTGACTTCACCCGAGAAACCCTTGCGTCGTTGCTGGGCACTAGCACAGAAACGATCATTCGCGCCCTCTCTGATTTCAAATCCAGGCACTGGATAGAAGTTGAAAAAAGATCCGTCAGAATCTGCAACCCGGCGGAATTAATGCGCCTTGCTGAAATGCATGATCGCGGTCTGGCGGTGGCAAGTTGAGCGCCCGGACTGTACACACGCAGCGGGCCATCGAGGCGATTACATCCGGGCAACGCGTCTTTGTCCACGGTGGAGCTGCAACACCGCAGGCGCTCATCAAAGCGCTCGTGTCACGCGCACCCGAGCTCAAGAATGTTGAGATAGTGCAAATTCATACGGAAGGTCCAGCTCCCTATGCTCAGCCGGAACTTTCCGCAAGCTTCAGGCCCAATGTTTTTTTTATTGGGGCGAATATGCGTGAGGCCGTGCAAACGGGTCGAGCGGATTATATTCCAGTGTTTTTGAGCGAGGTGCCACGGTTGTTTCGCCGGGGCATTCTGCCTTTGGACGTAGCCATGGTGCATGTTTCTCCGCCGGATCAACATGGATTCATGTCGCTTGGTGTCTCCGTGGACATAGCCCGGGCAGCCGTGGATTGCGCCAGGGTCGTAATTGCGCAGGTTAACCCCAACATGCCCAGGACGCATGGAGATAGTATGGTCCATAAAGATCACGTCGACATGATAGTTGAATGCAACGATGCGATCCCTGAGACTGCGATCCCTCCTTTTACCTCTGTTGAGGATTCGATTGGACGTCATGTGGCATCTCTTGTCGAGGACGGTGCATGTTTGCAGATGGGCATTGGTGCAATCCCGAATGCTGTCCTTTCGAAGCTTGGGTCGCATAAGCACCTTGGCGTTCACAGTGAAATGTTTTCCGACGGTCTTGTAGATCTTGTTGAATCGGGTGTTGTAACCGGTGAGATGAAAACAAAACATCCAGGTAAGATAGTGTCTGGCTTTGTGATGGGCACAAAGCGTGTATTTGATTTTGTAAACGACAATCCCCTGGTCGAGATGCTGGATATAGCCTACATCAACGATGCCGCCGTGATCAGAAGGAATGCGCGCGTCACAGCCATCAACAGTGCCATTGAGGTTGATTTAACAGGACAGATATGCGCTGACTCAATTGGACACAGACTGTTCTCGGGGGTCGGTGGGCAGATGGATTTCATGCACGGTGCATCGCTTTCTGAAGGCGGAAAACCAATCATCGCCTTGCCCTCTACAACCTCAAAGGGTGTATCAAGAATCGTAAATACATTGCGACCGGGTGCAGGTGTAGTCACAACCCGAGCACACGTGCATTATGTAGTAACAGAACACGGGATTGCTGATCTCTACGGTAAGAATCTCAGGCAACGCGCCCGAGCACTGATTGAAATTGCACATCCAGAACACAGGGAGTTTCTAGAAGAGCAAGCGCGCAGCGTAGGCGCATAGCTGGCAGGCGAGCGAGGCACTGATAAATATCAGTATCATTCGCTGACGTCAAGCAGGCGAGCCCAATCGCTTCTCTTCTATAGTATTGATTATGAAGTTTCAAAATATACTCTGCCCAACCGATTTCTCTGAGTCTGCCGCAAAAGCACTGACGCTGGCCGACGAGATGGCTGCACAATTTGATGGGAAGTTGAATTTGCTGCATGTTGTCTACGATTTGAATATTTACTCCGGAGCAGCATCGACTATGGCCTGGTATCCCACCATGTATGTTGATCTGGAAAAAATAGCGCATGAGGAAATGCAAAAGACCTTAAAGTCTGTTAAGCGTGCAAAACGAGTCTCAAGTAAAATTGAGCGGGGAACGGGCAGCGACCTTATCCTGAACTACGCCCGGGCTAATGGATGTGATTTAATTGTTATGGGAACTCATGGACGGAGCGGAATTGAACGGCTCGTCATGGGTAGTACAACTGAGCTAGTAATCCGCCATGCAGAATGTCCCGTGCTGACTGTCAGACTATAGGGCTGACAATCGTCACTGGAGATCTGCGATTTCAATCATGGAATTCATGAAAACGCCAATGCAAACTTCAGACATGCAATCAGATTACGATAACAAGATCGTTCGAATGTGGGTGTACAGCACGGTGACGTGGGCCCTGGCAGCTATGCTGGCGGGAGTTCTTGCGGCATTCCAGCTCGTATTTCCAGTTATGAACGGTGAGCTAGCTTACATTTCCTTCGGAAGATTAAGGCCCATCCATACGAATGGGGCGATCTTCGGATTCACGGCAAGCATTGTGTTTGCCACTTTCTACTACGCGATTCCGCGACTGCTTCGCACACCGATGTGGTCCAGGAAGCTCTCGTTGATTCACTTCTGGGCTTACATTGCCACGATTATTTTAGCCGTGGTTACTCTATCTATGGGTTTTACCCAGAGCAAAGAATACGCTGAGCTGGAATGGCCAATATTGTGAATAACCTTTCCATTCCTGCGGGTCTCTGGAAATCCTATTCAATTTACTCGGGATCAACAGATGCGAGTATTCAATGGTGGTATGGCCACAACGCAGTGGCATTCGTTTTGACTACGCCGATTCTTGGCATGATGTACTATTATCTGCCCAAGCACACTCACTTACCAATATTCAGTCATCGCGTTTCGATTGTGCACTTCTGGTCGTTGGTATTCCTCTATATCTGGGCCGGTCCACATCACTTGCTCTATCATCCAATTCCAGACTGGGCACAAACACTCGGTATGGTTTTCAGTTTGATGTTGATCGCACCATCCTGGGGCGGTATGCTCAATGGGTTTCTCACGCTAACACAGGCTAAAGAGAAAATCAGAACCGATGCGACTTTGAAATTCATGCTCGTTGCGCTTACATTCTATGGAATGTCAACGTTTGAAGGTCCAATGATGGCGATTCGTGCTGTCAATACGCTTTCGCATAACACCGATTGGACTATCGGACACGTTCATGGTGGTGCACTCGGTTGGGTAGGTGGCATGGCATTCGCTGCGCTCTACTATCTGGTGCCGCGTCTATGGAATTCAAAACTCCATTCGGAGCGTCTGGCTGAGATTCACTTCTGGACTGCGACTGTTGGAATTCTAGTCTATGTTGTGTCAATGTGGGTTTCCGGAATTACGGAAGGCCTTATGTGGCGTGCCGTTGATGCGCAGGGTTCACTTCAATATCCAGACTGGATTGAAATCGTAAGAACACTGAAGCCATATCGTCTGGCGCGCGCACTCGGTGGCTCATTGTTCCTGAGCGGATTCTTGATCATGCTCTACAATCTCTATAAGACAATTAAGAACGCGGGATCTGGTTTTGAAGTCTCCAGTCTTCGCGAAGGAGCAAATACATGAATCATGAAAATCTTACATGGTATGAGAAGCTCAGCCATGCAGTTGAAGGCAAAGCTTTCAAGTTCACAGTGTTTACTGTGATTGCGATTCTAGTCGGAGGGCTCGTGGAGCTCCCACCATTCTTTATGGTGGGTGCAGTGGAGCGCATTCCTTCTGTTAAGCCGTACGCACCGCTGGAGCTGGCAGGTCGTGACGTGTATCAACAGGAAGGTTGCTTCTATTGTCACACACAGATCATTCGACCCTTTAAATGGGAAACAGATCGCTGGGATAGGAATCGGGAATATGGTCCAGAGTCGTACAGTAAGGCTGGCGAGTTTGTATATGAGCATCCGTTTCTCTGGGGTTCAAAACGAACAGGTCCCGATCTTTCGCATGAAGCGAGTTTGAATGCAAATGCATCCTGGCACAGGCAGCATCTTATGAATCCGCGTGAGACATCGCCTGATTCAATTATGCCGGCATACCCATGGCTATTTGCAACCAAATTGGATCCAGAAAAGGTTCAGTCGAGCATGCGCGCACTCAGGATCATCGGTGTTCCGTACACAGATGCAGAGATTGAAAGCGCAGTTAAGGCCACAAGCGGTAAGACTGAAGGTGACGCGTTGATCGCCTATCTTCTGAAGCTTGGGCGCGATACTATGGTGAAGTGAGGAACATATGGAAGAATGGATAGCTATCTATAAAGGTCTGCGGTTGCCCGTACTGGGTCTGCTGCTTTCTGCAATTGCAGTCTACGTTTTCTGGCCTTCGCGCAAGAAACGTCTGGAAGAACCAGCGAAACGAATGCTGGAAGATTTACCACCCGGGAGGAGTGAAACCAATCATGCAAAATGACGATCAAGAAATCATTACGAATCGTGGCTGGCTTCCCACATGGTGGATGCTTTTGTTCTACGGATCAATTGTATTCTCCATAGGTTATGTGGTCTACATGCACGGAATAGCGGGCTGGTCTACAACACGTCAGTACAAAGAAGAAGTTGCTGACTTTGACAAGAATTTCCCATCGCAGACAGCAAAGCTGAATGATGATGGATCCAATCCTTTTCGCGGCGATGCCGCTGCGGTTGCCGCAGGTCAGAAAACCTTCGATGGGTTATGCGCTGCATGTCACAAGGTTGACATGACTGGGCTTGTTGGGCCCAATCTGATCGATGCTACCTGGCTGCACGGGGCTACCGACAGGGAAGTCTATCAGGTGATTCTCGAGGGCGTGCCTATTGAGAAAGCTCTGCAAAATCCAGCGCGGGGGGCAATGCCTGCGCACAAAACCAGTCTAGGCTCAAAGAAGATTCTTGAAGTGATGGCATACGTTGCCAGCAAGAATCCAACTCTGCGAGTGAAATAGGAAACGTATATGGTGATCGCAAGACCAATTCAAGGCAAGCATCGCACGATCAAGACCAGGATTAATCTGGTGCTCTTTGCATTGTTTGCGATCGTTCCGTATGTGCGCGTCGGTGGACATCCGCTCTTGTTGCTGGATATCCCCGCGCGCAAGTTTCATATCTTTGGTCTGACTATATGGCCACAAGAATTGTATTTCCTGCACCTATTGCTCCTCCTTGCGGGACTTCTACTTTTCTTTTTCACCAGTTTGCTCGGGCGAATCTGGTGCGGATATGGATGTCCGCAGACTATATTTACAGATTTCTACGACGCTGTTGGAAAGCTAGTGGTAGGTTCCAGCTTTGGCAAAACTGCACTCTCAAGCGCGCAGAAGGTCCGTCTATATGCCGCGTGGCTGGTAGTGGCATTTCTCTTCTCTTTTCAATTCCTTGCTTTCTTTGTTCCTTATGAAGTGATCTGGAGTGATCTACAACACGGGGAGTTCTTTCCGTATCTTACAACAAGCTCCGCTGTGTTCAGGTTTGTTCCCGCACCCTGGATCATGTTTCTGATTTTTTCAACCGGGTTTGCCCTGTTCAACGTTGGATATTTTAGAGAGAACGTTTGCAAACTCGTCTGTCCTTACGGACGATTCCAGACAGCACTACTTGATTCGCATTCGCCTATTGTTCACTATGACGTGCATCGCGGCGAGCCGCGCCGTGAAAAGGGTCAAAAATCCGGTGTTGGTGACTGTGTTGATTGCAACATGTGCAAGCTGGTCTGTCCAACCGGAATCGATATCCGCGATGGCCTTCAGATCGGATGCATTCAATGCGGGCTCTGTGTGGATGCTTGCACGTCTGTGCTTTCAAAGTTTCATAAACCGACTCTGATCGACTACAGAACGATTGCACAGTCAGAGGACCCTGCAGCTCCGCGGAAATATGTGCGTCCGCGCACACTCGTCTACGGAAGTCTAATTGCGGTATTTCTTGCTGCATTCGTTTATCTGTTAGTTGTCCGGATTCCAATCTATGCCGTTACATTGCGCGACAAAGCAATCAGCGTGCATCTCGCAGACAGATATCAGAACGGATATGAAATTCATGTAGGGAATATGTCGTACGAGCCTGTTCGCGTCAGCATTCGCGTAACTGACGAGCGTTTCAGGATACTTGCGCCCGCAACAGAATATAAAGTAGAACCTGCTGGCTTTGAAAAAATCCGCTTCGTTGTGGAACATCCGGAACCCGGCGAGAACAAATTCACAAAAGAAATTCAGTTCGAGCTGCGCGACATGGATCACGCAGATCGTAAATTGAAAATGAACAGTATCTTTTCATTTAGAGGATAATATGCAAACAGTCAATGAAACTCCAGGATTGTCGAGGTCCATGAAGAATGCTTTCTGGATGATTGGGACGTTTCTGACGGCTGCGGTCATCTGGCTTGGATGCTTTGTGCGCATTGCTGTTGCGCATTCTGAACCTGCTATCGACAATCGATTCTTTGAGCGCGGCAAGAGTTACAATGATAGATTTCGCTCGCTTGAGGAAGGGCGTGCCGCTGGCCTGCGTATCGAATCAAATCTGAGCAATGGCCAGAGCTTTCAGATTCATCCCATCCAGGCAACGTTTCAGCTAAAGGCCAATGTTCCTATCCAACAGGTTCATGGCACTGTTGTCCTTGAACGCGCGTCTACTTCGCGGGATAGACAGGTCATACCGATCGAATCAGGCAACACAACCATTGCACTTGCGCCGGACAAGGGTCTCTGGGATGTAAGACTCGAATACACTGTAAATGAATCCCTGGTTGTGCATCGAAATATTCGCATAACGGTGCAGTAATATGCCTGGTATTGAAATTATGCTTCCGATTGCGCTTGGGATTGCCGGAATTTTTCTAATCCTGTTTCTCTGGAGCGCCAGGAACGGGGACATGGAAGACCTTGAGGCTAGAAAATTCCGCCCCCTGATGGATTCATCCAATGATGTAGACCGTTCTGTTCTGCCGCAAGGGAAGAAAGAGAGAGACGAGTCATGACGACTATCGTCTTTGCTGCGTTCGTTCAGGGCTTGATGGGAATTGCTCATTGCCCGATCATGTGCGGGCCATTCGCCAGTATTGCGCAAACGCATTCCAGGAATGGAGTGATCGGAAGTGTTTTGTATCATACGGGGCGCATGACAGGTTATGCGACCGTGGGCGGAATCAGTGGCCTTCTAGGAAGCTGGCTCAACACAACGTTTCTTGAGCAGTCTGCCGCAATACTCGGTGCGGCGATTATTGTACTCTATGCTGCATCAATTCTATTTCAGTTTCCCTTGCCTGGATTTCTACACGCTCCCGCAAAATTTCTAATTCCGTGGATCCGAAAGGGTGGCGCAAGCGCTGTGGCTCTCGGGCTTTGCAGCGCTTTGCTTCCCTGCGGAATGTTGTTTCCGGCCTATGCGCTTGCCATTAGTTCAGGCACGCTACAGGGTGGAGTAGCCGTTATGGTGGCTTTTGCGTTTGGCACAATGCCAGTCTTTATTGTGCTGGCCCTCTTCAATCGACCATTGCAAAATCTTTTGAGCAATTGGAAATTCAATCGCATACTACCTGCAATACTACTCATGGGGAGCCTTGGCTTAATCGCGTACCGGACTTACTCAGCAGAGGTGCTTTGCGTCCATCCGCAGTAGGTATGAATACTCGAACTAAAACAACGGCCGCCATGTGCCATCATTGCGGAACGCAGATTGCAGGAACTTTAGTTCAGAACAATGGATTTGATTTCTGCTGTTCCGGCTGCAGCACGGCCTATGAAGTCATTAGAGATTCTGGACTTCTGGATTACTATGCAAATAGGAATGATTTTGGATCCAGGCCGATTGCCGGCAATGCTCTGAGTCTCTATGACGCCTGGGAAGAAAAACTCAAGCTGAAGGAATCAATCCGTAGCGGAAGTTTTGTAGTAGAAGGAATGCATTGCGCTTCCTGCGTTTGGTTGAGCGAGCGCGTTCTTAAGAGTATCCCTGGAGTGATTGGTGCTGAGGCCAGCCTGATGGGACGTAGATTGATTCTGACGTACGACCAGAGAATTACCAATTTACGTCGCATAGCCGCAGTTCTGCAAGGAATAGGATATAACATTGCTCCAGTCGGCGTTAGCCAGAAGCCAAAACTGAGTCGGGATCTACTGAAACGGATGGGAGTTGCGGGATTCTTTGCTGGAAATCTAATGCTGATCGCTGTGGCCTTGTATTCTGGATATTTTAGCTATATTGATCGATACTCCAGGAACCTGTTCCATATTGCTTCTTTGATTCTTACGCTACCCGTTGTTTTTTACTCGGCTCAGGTATTCTTCAAAAACGCCTGGCTCTCGATTCGTCACCGAATGTTCTCAATGGATTTATTAACTTCAGCTGGAATATCCCTCGCATTTACGTTCAGTACATACAATACACTAACAGAACAAGGCGAAGTATTTTTCGATTCAATAGGGTTTGTAACTTTCATTCTGCTCACAGGTCGCTTCATTGAAAATCGTTTGATGGAGAAAAATCAAACAATGGTGGAGAATCTCAGTCTTGCCATTCCCGATATTGCCAGACGGATTACGGATGGAGGGGACATTGAGATCCCGTCTAGTCAGGTTGAAATTGGAGATGAACTCCGTATCTTCGTCGGTGAGTCGGTTCCGGCTGATGGCATTCTGCGGCAACCAGCGTTATGCGAATTTGATGAATCATTGCTGACGGGCGAGTTTACGCCGGTTGTTCGAAACTCTGGAGCGCTTGTCCTCGGTGGATCGCGTGTGCTTCAAGATATAATCCTCCAGGTTACAGCCACGCCCGCGGAATCTGTAATTGGCCACATTCAAAGGGCGGCTGAAAATCCTGAACCACCAACAATTCTTCGAATCACGCAGGTGGCTGCCCGCTGGTTTCTAGCGTTCGCATTCATTGCGGCAATTGTAACGTTTGCCTCCTGGTGGATTCGCGGTGATCATATGCAGGCTGTCATTTCAACGGTGGCGTTGTTGATTGCTGCATGCCCGTGTGCGCTTTCCATGGCAGTTCCAACTGCATACAATGCAGGTCTTGAGCTTGCACTGAGAGCGGGGATAATACTGAAGCATGGGCGCGTGCTTGAGGATCTTGCTCGAGTTGGAACCCTGGCACTCGATAAAACGGGAACTCTTACCCGAGCCCGACCGAGGATCGTACAGACGCATGCACGCGAAATCTCTGAGTTTGATGCCATTCGCATAGGCGATTACTTGCAGAGCATGGCTGATGCACCTCACCCATTGCGATTTGCCTTTGCAGAAGCAAATCTGGAATACCCAGAGCAAACAGGGACCGGCACAAGCACAACGTTAATCGATTTATCTCCGGATCAATTTACTACAAGCTATGAAGTAGGGCAGGGCATTGTGGCAAGAGGTATCTCCGAAACATGGCTTCTTGGGTCAGCCACGCTACTTGCAAATTTTCAGGTAAATGAGTTCGACTTGCTTCCTTCACCAAGCGGAAGCCCGGTATATCTTGCGCGAGTTCGCGGGAAAGAAGCTACGTGCCTGGCAGTTTTCTTTATCGAGGACGAGCTTCGGCCAGGAGTTGCCAGAGCGATTTCTGCTCTAAAGAAATTCTTAAAAGTTGAAATGCTGACGGGCGATGGGCATCGAGCAGCTCTTGAAGTGGCGCGCGCCACAGGGATTGACAGGGTGCATGCAGATCTCACCCCATTTGAGAAAGAACGCATAATACGCAGCCTGCGCGAATCGACGGGCGTATGTATGGTTGGGGACGGGATCAACGATGGAGCGGCGCTGGCTTCCGCCGACGTTGGAATAGCATTTGCAACAACAGCACAGATCCCTCTAACCGGCGCCCATTGCGTAATCCCAGGAAAAGATCCTGAGGCGCTTCTGTTTTTGTTTCGCATATCCAAACAGACACGCGCGAAAATCATTCAAAATTTAATCATAAGTTTCATTTACAATCTATGTCTAATTCCAATGGCGATGTATGGCTGGATTATTCCGCTGACCGGTGCACTGTTCATGTCAGCCAGTTCTCTGACTGTGCTTTTGAATTCGCTGTCTCTGCTTCGGATGAAGAAGGAAGTGCATACTTGAAAACAATGGTTGATCTGGGATTACTGGCCGGTTACTCCAAACCTGGGCCGCGATACACTTCATATCCTCCTGCTAACATGTTTGAGAATGGGGTTGGCGGCGAATTGTATTCAGGCAGTCTATCAAATTGCAAGCGCGACCTTTCCATTTATGTGCATTTGCCGTTTTGCGAACGAGCTTGTTCATTCTGCGGTTGCAACGTTATCTATACTAGAAATCACGCGCACGTCGCGCCGTATCTGAAGCTGCTTGAGAATGAGATCAAGCTTGTATCCGCATCCCTTCCGGCTGGAAAAGAAGTCAGGCAAATTCACCTGGGTGGGGGAACTCCCACGTTCCTGAGTTCGTTCGAAATCGTATACTTGCTGGAACTCCTGGACGATTCTTTTCAGATTTCGCCGGACGCTGAGATGAGCGTGGAGCTTGATCCACGCGTCACATCAAAAGCACATATTCAAGCCCTTGCATCTTGCGGGTTTTCGCGCGCCTCGATCGGCATTCAGGATATTGACGACAGGGTGCAAAAAGCTGTGAATCGGGTCCAGAGTCCGTTACTAATTGAAGAGACGGTCCGCGTCTTGCGCGCTATGGGTTTCACAAGTTTGAATGTGGATCTAATCTACGGCCTCCCGTTCCAATCGAAAGAGAGCATTCAACGTACAATAGAATTTGTAATAAACATCCTGCCGCAGCGTATCTCCTGTTTCAATTTTGCTTACATTCCATCCCTCAAAGCGCACCAAAGATCCATCCGACCCGAAACATTGCCCAGTGCTACGGAGCGGTTAGAAATTTTGCAGTACGTGATTGAGCGACTAACAGATGCAGGCTATGATTTTATCGGTATGGATCATTTCGCATTGAAAGGGGATGCCTTAGCGCGCGCACGCGAAGAGGGTACCTTGCATAGAAACTTCCAGGGCTATACAACGCATGGTGATCTAGATTTAATAGGTCTGGGTGTATCTTCAATCAGCGAGGTTGCAGATGCGTACTTTCAGAACTACAAAACTATGGACCAATACAAGCTTGCCATCGAATCAGGGAGACTTGCAACGGAGCGTGGTCACGTGCTCAGCGTCGATGATAGAATTCGCCGTGACGTGATCATGAAGCTGATGTGCTACGGCGATCTGAATTTTGCGGAGATTGAGCAGGCGTATTCTATCCAGTTCAAACAGTATTTTGAAAAAGAACTCAATCACCTGGCCGCTTTTGAGCCGGAAGGTGCTGTAAGGCTCAGGACAGATGGTATTTCGCTTTCGGAAGCCGGTCAGTTTGTGGTTCGTAACGTGTGTATGATTTTTGATGCATACACAAATTCGTCATCGCCAGCCTTTAGCCCTACTGTATAGGTTGTAGCCGTGTTAAACCAAGAGCTGTCCATAGAGTTTCTCGGGGCTGCGGGAACGGTTACGGGATCCAAGTACCTGGTGAGATCACCGGACGCTACTGTCCTAATCGATTGTGGGATGTTTCAGGGCCTGAAGAAGCTCCGCCTACTAAACTGGGAAGCTCCGCACTTGAACGTCGGAATGTTGGACGCTGTCTTACTTACGCATGGCCATCTGGATCATGTGGGCTACCTTCCAAGGCTTGTAAAGGCAGGGTTTCGCGGTCGGATACTGGGATCAAGACCTACGTTGGACATTGCAGAAATCATCTTAAAGGACAGTGCGCACATTCAGGAAGAAGAGGCCGAGCGAGCCAATCGATACGGCTATTCCAAACACAATCCAGCAGCTCCATTGTATGACAGCGACGATGTGGAAAGGACTGTTCGTTTGTTTGGGAATCTGGAATTGGACAAGAGCGAATCACTGTCGCCTAACGTTACATGCAGGCTGAGATACAACGGGCATATTCTGGGGGCGACCTTCATTGAGCTTGACGTTGCAGGTAAGCTGTTGGTGTTCTCGGGCGATATCGGTCGCAAGGTCGATCCCTTATTGCGGCCTCCAGAAAGACCAGAGCGCGCAGATGTACTCGTAATTGAAAGCACCTACGGAGACAGGTTACACGACAATGTTGACGCTGCTTCGCGTCTTGCAGAGATCATTTCGCGCACTGCTAAGCGCAATGGAACGGTTATTATTCCGAGCTTTGCCGTTGAGCGCACTCAATCGATCATGTACTATTTGTGGAAGTTGCAGGCCGAAAAAAGGATTCCTGGGATTCCAGTTTATATGGATAGCCCAATGGGAAACCGGGTGCTTGACCTGTTTCACAGATACATACCCTGGCATAAGTTATCTCCGCAAGACTGTACAAAGATGTGCGACAAGATTCATCGAGTAGCTTCTATGAAAGAAACGATGGCAATCGCCGATGACAGACGGGCCAAGATTGTAATTGCTGGAAGCGGGATGATAACAGGGGGCCGTGTCCTTACCTATTTGCAGAAACACCTGGGCGATCCAAATTCTACCGTGGTGCTGGTTGGCTACCAGGCGACCGGAACACGCGGACGTGATCTGCTTGAAGGCAAGAAGTCCCTAAAGATATACGGGAAAGTTTATGATGTTGGTGCAGAGATTGAAAACATTGACGGACTTTCTGCACATGCAGACCAGGCCGAACTAATTGATTGGTTAGGGAATCTCAAACAGCCGCCAGGCCGCATATTCATTGTTCATGGGGAGCCGGAAGCAGCGCTTGGATTGCAGAAGGAGATTCAGAATAAGTTTGGATGGAAGAGTGAAATTCCAGAGATGTATCAAACGTTCCGGATGGATCTGACTTGAAATGCCAGGCGATGGCACTGGAGTCATGCAAGAAATTCTTTGAACTGGCTCAAGTATTTTCTTCCAATGGGTAATTGCGACTCGTCCTCATCTTTTAGAAATACGGTATAATTTCCGGTCAGATCGCTTTGTACTTTGAGTACATGCGATACGTTAATGATATATTGCTTGTAAATACGAAAGAACAGATCCTGTGGCAGACGCGTTTCCATGAGTTTGAGCGAACTATAGGTCACATAATCACGCTCGGCTGTATGAATCACGCATGAGTTATCGTGCGAAGACACATAAATAATATCTGAAAACGGAACTAGAAAATAATTCTCTTTCTCGGTAATGAAAAGCCCATTCTTCTTGCCACGCCCGGTTTCGCTGGCCGTTTTTTTGAAGAACTGCATTGCCCGATCAACGGATTTCCCAAATCGCTCTTGCGAGAAAGGTTTCAATAAATAGTCAATGGCGCCCAGCTCAAACGCTTCTACAGCACGATCGTCGAGGGCCGTGGTAAAGATAATGTAGGGAGTCTTGTTTACTTTCTCGAGGGCTTCAAAGCCAGAAAGGCGCGGCAGGTTAATGTCCATAAACACTAAATCAAAGTCTGTGTTGGTCATTACTTCAACAGCTTCCTCACCATCCCTTGCCATGCCGGCTAACTTTAATTCCGGACGATCGAGCACATACCTTATTAGCAGATCCCTGGTAGGAGCTTCATCCTCCACAACGATGACTCGAATGTCCTGACTCATAGGCTCCTCGGATAGAGAACCAGGCGAGCTATGGTTCCACCGTCTGGATGTTCTGCAACAGTAAGGCTTGAACCCGGAAGGCAGTATCGCAACCGTTCTGCCACAGTGCCCAGTGTTCCTGCCATTACGTCCTTCTTTCCCGGCCCAACACCGTTGTCCTGGATCTCAATCTCTGCATGCTTGCCGTTCAACCTCGCGATAGCCGTGATCCGGCCTCCTTCGCGCTTGTCGCGAATTCCATGCTTGTAAGCATTTTCAATCAGAGGTTGCAAGGTTAGAGGTGGAATAACAAATCCAGAAAAATCTGATTCCTTTCTAATGTCAACCTGCATGGTGTCTGAGTGGCGGAGTAACAACAGGTGTGCATAGTTTGTCATGAATTCCCATTCAATGCTAAAAGGTATGGTTTCTTTGTTTGAATGCTGGATCAAGAAACGATAATTATCTGCGAGCATCAAGATTGCAGAATCTGCAAGCGCAACATTTGATCCAAGGAATGCATGAATGATGCTGAGCGTATTGAAGAGAAAATGCGGGCTCATCCGATCTTGTAATGATCGCAGGTTATTTTCTGCATGTCTAACTTTCTCTTCCCCTTCTTTTCTCTGGGTGATGTCGTTGCGAATCGCCAGATAACGTATGGGCTTTCCTTTTTCATCGATGATAGGAGAAACAGTTGTGTTCACCCAGTAGAATGTTCCGTCCTTTCTACGATTGCGAACCTCTCCATTCCAGATTTCTCCATGCGCAATAGTCTTCCAGAGGTCCTTGAAGAATTCTGGAGGATGATATCCGGAATTCACTAGACGATGATTTTTTCCGAGCAGCTCTTCGCGACTGTATCCACTGATTTTACAAAAGTTATCATTTGCTTCAATGATATCACCGCGCAGATCCGTAACAGCTACAATAGAAGCTGCGTTTACGGCGCTCTTGAAGGCCGTGAGCTCTCCATAGGCCTGACGTAGCCTGGTCTCTGCGCGGTTGCGCTCTGAGATATCGTTTATAGTCAGAAGGTTGGCCTGGGGCGTTGTAAGCGACTTCCAGTGCAGCTCAACGTCTAGAATCGAGCCATTTGCGCGGACCAGATGAAATCCTTCCAGCGTGGTAAAATCAGGATAGCGTTTGCGCATGCAGACCTCGAACCGATCGCGGTCTTGGATGCTGACTAGATCCAGGACGGATCGCTGGAGGAATTTCTCCCTTGCGTATCCAAATTGGTTAACTGCGGCAACGTTCACGGCAAGGAAGTTCAAAGAATAGATGTCATAGACCCACATCGGAAGGGGGTTTGCATCGAACAGTTCCTTATAGGTTTGATCCAGAGCCGGATCAAACGAGCCATTCATCGGTTTATTATCATAGGTTTGTTATCCTCTGGACTGTTCGTTTAAGCCAGCTATCCAGACATGAGCCCCCGGCTCAAAAACCGCAACGCAAATCGAGGCCCTCGGCAAAGCCGGAAAGTCCATGCGCCGGGTCCCCAGTTTGCGGGGTTGCATAAAAAAGCAGCATATTGATTTTAGTCATTGCTTGATCCTGAACTGGGTCTGATTAGCTATACAGGAGGTGCACCATGCATCTAAAATTCTGGGCTATTCTTATCTCGATTCTGGCTTTCTCAAGCTGCGGCAAGAAAACGGAGATAGCAGTTCTAGCAACCGCTCCAAACGTCCCTCCGCCAATCAACCGATCGGCCGCTCATGTGATTGTGAATCTTGAGACCAAAGAGGTTACGGGCCGCCTTGCAGATGGCGTGGAGTATACGTTCTGGACATTTGGTGGCACGGTGCCAGGTCCAATGATACGGATCCGGGAGGGCGACGATGTTGAATTTCATCTGAGCAACCATCCTTCAAGCAAGATGCCGCATAACATTGATTTACACGCTGTTACTGGTCCAGGCGGAGGAGCGGCTGCTTCATTTACGGCACCTGGACATTCCTCGCAGTTTTCGTTTAAGGCTCTAAATCCTGGTCTCTATGTGTATCACTGTGCAACAGCTCCCGTTGGCATGCACATAGCAAATGGAATGTACGGGCTAATCCTCGTTGAACCTTCAGCAGGATTGCCAGCCGTTGATAAAGAGTTTTATATAATGCAAAGTGAGTTCTATACAAAGGGTCGATTTGGTGAAACTGGATTGCAGCCCTTTGACATGGACAAGGCAGTTCATGAGCAACCTGAGTATGTAGTTTTCAACGGTTCAGTTGGAGCGATTGCAGGGGACAAAGCGTTGCGCGCCAACACCGGCGAAAAGGTTCGCTTGTTTATAGGCAATGGTGGTCCCAACCTCATCTCGTCCTTTCATGTGATTGGCGAGATTTTTGATCATGTGTATCAAGAGGGCGGTGTTAAGGTCAGCCAGGAACAGGTACAGACCACTCTGGTTCCGGCAGGTGGATCGGCGATGGTGGACTTCAAACTGGAAGTGCCCGGCACTTTCATTCTGGTGGATCATTCAATCTTTCGGACTTTCAATAAAGGTTCCCTTGGGATGCTGAAAGTTGAGGGCAAGGAAGACAAAGATATTTATTCGGGTAAGCAATCCGACTCGGTGTATCTGGCAGAGGGTGGAGCACTTCAATCAATCAAAGAAACTCAGGAACCTGCAAAAGTTCTGTCGCGCGATGAGAGCATTGCGGCTGGAAAGGTTGTATTCACTCAGAATTGTATGGCATGTCACCAGGCAAATGGAGAAGGTTTGCCCAATGCCTTTCCGCCACTTGCCAAATCTGATTTCCTGATGAAAGACAAAGGCCGCGCTATGCGAGTTGTGCTGCACGGCCTTGAAGGCGAAGTTACAGTCAACGGCCAGAAGTTCAACGGTGTAATGCCAGCGCTCGGACTAAAAGACGCAGATGTTGCAAATGTTTTGAACTATGTTAGAAATAGCTGGGGCAACGCAGCACCGGATACAATTACTCCGGCTGAAGTGAAGGCAGCTAGATAATATGCGAGTCTGGTTGGTATTTCTTATACTGTGCCAGACAGCATTGTACGCCGGTAATCCTGGCCGGACGCAAATGATTCCGGCCGGGATATTTGTTCCTTTCTTCAAGGACACAGCGCCAGTTCGCGTGCATACGTTCTACCTGGATCAGATGGCAGTGACCAATCGGGAGTTTCTAGCTTTCGTTAACGCCAGGCCTGAATGGAGAAGAGATCGAGCCAAGCGCATTTTCGCAGATGCTGCATACTTAACCCACTGGCATTCAGCTCTAGAATTTGCAGATTCCATTGCAGAGCAGCCAGTTACAAATGTTTCCTTTTTTGCTTCGAGAGCCTACTGTGCCTGGGTAGGTAAGCGGTTGCCAGGTCTTGCAGAATGGGAGTATGCCCTGGAGCAAAATCGCAACGGAACGTTGAACCTTCTGGATATGCCGGGTAAGAATTGGGAATGGGTAGCTGACTTCAATTCTGTAATGCTTCCTGCCGAGTCGCGCACGGGCGCGGACAAAGACTTGTTTTGTGGTGGCAGCGTTGCAAACGGAAAAGATGCCCGTGACTATGCTACATATATGAGGTATGCATTTCGTTCGAGCCTGCGCGCCAACTATAATACAGCAAATCTTGGCTTCCGCTGCGCGAGGGATCAATGAAAGCACCACTCCTCCTATTGCTTGCCGCTTTGTTACTGGAATCGTGCAGTCCGGGCAAGCGTCTAAGTCCCAACTCGATTCCGGAAGATTCAATCTACCAGCTTTCATCCACGTGGAAGGATCAGACAGGAAAAGAAATAACGTTAGTCGATCTTTCAGGACGAATTCAAATAGTCGGCCTTGTTTTCACTCACTGCATTCAGATCTGCCCCGCAATTGTTTCAGATATGCAGGCAATTGAGAAAACCATACCATGGTACAGAAAAAATCAGATACATTTTGTGTTACTCACCATCGATCCCGCAAGAGACACACCTGAAGTCCTGGCCTCTTATATGCAAAAGCGGCAACTTAGTTCGGAGCGCTGGACCCTTTTATCCGGAAATCCGGCCGATACTTCTGATCTGGCTGCACTCCTGGGCATCAAAGTGCAGGCCCTACCGGATGGCAGTTTTGCCCATTCCAGGATGATAACGGTTTTGAATGCCTCGGGTCAGGTTGCATTTCAGGATCCTGCCATTACAGACGAAGGTCGTAACTTTCTCCGCGCTGCAATTGGGGCCATCCGCTAGCTCGAGCCAAAATCGGGCAAATTGCTGAACATTTCACCCGGCAAAACTGCGCCTCACCCTGAGGCCCGGTTACTCACCTCTGACCCCATTGACCGCGTCTGATTTCCGGTGTATAACTGTATCAGAGATTCGGAGGGAATATGCAAACAGCAATTGCCATAAAACAGTCGGCCCGTGGATACCAGAATGCAGGGGATCCTTTGCTCGCAGCGTATATGCGAGATATCAGAAGCATCCCATTGTTGGATCGTGAAACGGAGCGTGAAGTTGCAGAAAAGGCCCATGGTGGCGACGCAAACGCTCGCGATTTATTGGTAAGATCCAATCTCCGTTTCGTTGCAAGCATTGCTGGCAAGTATTTTCACCCCGGCCTCAGCAGGATGGATCTTGTAAACGAAGGCAATCTTGGCCTGATGCGCGCTGCCGAAACGTTCGATCCATCTCGCGGCTTTCATTTTATTACCTATGCGATCTGGTGGATTAGACAGTCCATTTCGCTTGCGATTCGGGAAAAAGCATCGATCATTCGAATCCCTGTTCGCGCGGCAAACCTGAGTCAGGAGGATTTACACAATCTTGATTGCCTGAGTCTAGACGGATTTGTAGCCGGTGAAGCATTTGATTTCGCAGGTTCTGTCCCAGATGAAACCCAAGATACTCCCGAGAGTGGTGTTTACTCGAGTGACATGCGCTCGGAGATCAACAGGAGCCTGGCACAACTTTCATCGCGGGAACGCAAAGTCGTTCAACTAAGATTTGGACTTAATGGAATGGAGCCTTGCACTCTTGAAAAGACGAGCGATCGAATTGGCGTTTCAAAAGAACGCGTTCGCCAAATTGAACGCACTGCACTTCGTAAAATCCGCATGAACAGCAGGCAGCAACTGGCTGCTTATTTAAACTGAGGCTAACTATGAACACTACACTTACCAGAAACGAAACACAACAAAAGGTCTATCGCAAGGCGGTTCTATTTGAGGTGCATGCACCGGGAGCGCGTTCTGTGCACCTGGCCGGAGATTTTAACGGATGGGCTTCTGATGCCATCGAGATGATTCCGGGAAGAGACGGCAACTGGCTTGTTACTCTCAGGCTTACTCCAGGATTCTATGAGTACAAATACATCATAGATGGCGTATGGACTTGCGCAGATGATGCTGACAGAACTTGCAACGGCCAGGTAGAATGTGTAAACAATGATCACGGCAGCTGCAATCGAGTGATTCGGATTCGTAAGGAATCAGAGGAGCATGGGTGAATATTCATCCGTAATCCATGTAACGTGCCGCAAGAATTAAGAAGAGGTAACAGACTGTGAAACATTTATTCTGGATGCTACTACTGGCACTTCCCCTGATTGCAGAGGAAACTCCAAAGAAGGAGACTGCAGAGTGCAAAGATCATTCTGCCATGATGCAAGAAACAAAAGCTCGCAACAGCAGGCTGAATGGTTTGCTCGCTTCAATGAACAAAGCGACCGGTCAAAAAAAGTCAGACTATATGGCTGACATACTTCGCGAACTTCTTTCTGAGCGCGGCGCAATGCAGCAGCATATGGCATGCATGATGGAAAAGCACAAGGATAAGATGGAAAAGATGCAGGGTTGTGATTCTATGAAATCCGGCGGCGATACAAAGAAAATGAGCGAAGAAGCAAAAACAGACACGGAGAAGAAAACACAGCCGCCTCACCACTGAGAACAGTTGCCGGGACTCAAACGTAGCGCAATAGAGTCCTGGTGGCCAGGTACGCATACGCGCCAAGGGCTAGAACCAGCAGTAAATTCGTTGCGATTCCGTTCTTCCATTTGCCCACGTTCTTCTGATTATTCCAGACCAATAATGTTGCAGCCAGAAATGGAAGGAAGAGCGAGCTCACCATTGAATATAGCAAGAACAGAACCTGTATCCGGTAAAAGAGTAGCGGCAATGCAATAAGGGCAACCACGATTCTAAACCAGAAGAAGGCCCTTGTAGCTCCCATGTCTGGCGGTGGAGTTTCCTTTTTAAACGCATGCATTCCATCCACAAAGAAGTAAGGAATGCTCTGCCAGACGCCAAGCAACGACCCTACGACCACGAACCAGAATCCAACGTTAAACGCCCATGCTCCAATGCGATCACCCAGTAGTCCGCCAATCCTTGTAAATATTTCCTTGGCTGCTCCTTCAGACCCAATGGACACACCGGCAACACGGAGGGTTGCTGCGGCTACACAGATCATTGTTAGGTTGAATATCGCAGAAAGTACATAGCTGGTAACGCAGTCTGTTCGCATGGCGGGAATCGAGTCGACAGAGGCTTCACCACGCTCGCGAATCCAGTAGCCATAGGATAGAACCGTCAATGTCCCACCGATTCCAGTGACGAGTGCAATCAATACCTGTCCGTCTGCGCGAAAGCTCTGTGCTTCAAGTGGCAGAGTATGAATCGCTGAGAAACCTGCGTAGAGAATCAGGGCAAACGTTGCTACTACAAGAATCTTTACAATAAGTTCAAACCGCGCATAGCCCTTCAATGAAACTACAAATATCGCAAGCGCACCGTGCAGCGCTCCGTAGAGATCGGAATTTAACACTGGATTATCAAGAATTGGTGGCAGTACGTGCGAAGCTGCAGTTCCACATGCATCCATGAGAAGCGCACTTACGCACACAGACCAGAAGCAAAAGTATCCGGCAAGAAACCAGCGCAAAGGTAAGGGGAATTGCATCCATCGCTGAATGGGTGTGATCCCCGTGATGAGTTGATTTCGCGCCGTACCCTCCGTTATTGCGTACTTGAAAACTGCACCAATGGATCTAAGCGCAGAGACAAGTTTTAGAATTGAATCGGGTAGTCGCGTCACGGTCCTACCCGCGTTTCAGTGAGGATTCGCGCAACACCAATTGGATAGAATAAAATACTGCTCGCAGATACCTTCCAGTCACACGCGAGGCTGGCATGCAGCGCGCTTGAAGGGGCATGACGAAAGTCATGTTCAAATGGAATTGCTTGGCGCTAAATGGTTCCAGATGGTAGATTCATTATGTCCGTAGGTTCATTCAAGATGTCATCGCTGCGGTTTGAGCCAGAAACCGTGTTTAGGAATAGTGCTAAATGGCTCAAGGGTCATGCGATACTTGCAATTGTGGGCCTTGTGGGCGCTATTTCCATTTTGCTTGGCGCACGTTATATAATCCAGCGCTCAGAGGGAATCCTCTCAGAGCCAATTGCAACCGGAACAATTGTGCGATCCGTGTATGGAATTGGAAGCGTCATGGCAAATCGAAGTTATCAATTGAAGCTTGCGATTGTAAATAATCTAAACGAAATTTACGTTAAAGAGGGAGATTCTGTTCCAAAGAACGGGAGGCTCGTTTTAATTGATGGTATACCGTACTCAGCACCGTTTGCCGGCACCATTACATTTCTCCCATACAGGATTGGGGAGAATGTATTTGCGTCGGTTCCAGTGCTAACTCTAGTGGACCTGCGCGATCGTTATATAGTTGCTTCGCTTGAGCAGCAAGGAGCGTTACAGGTTCAGAAGGGACAAACTGTACGTATGAGTTTCGATACGATTCGTGACCACTATTACACCGGGACAGTATCTGCTATCTATTCGAATGAAAACCAGTTTCTGGCCAGAATCGATGTACGGGATCTACCTGCTCAAGTTCTTCCCGGAATGACGGCTGACGTTGCAATTTCGATTCAAGAACGCAAAGACGCTCTCCTGGTGCCCGTGGCAGCTCTTGAGGGAAAGTCGGTGTGGCGAAAACGGGGCCATGAAATTCCGCGGCTAATTGAGGTACAAATCGGAATTGTAGATCGTGAGTTTGCAGAAATTGAGAAGGGCGATTTAGCCGCAGGGGATCGGGTTCTGATCAAGACCAGGGTTCCATGATCTTTCTGGCAATTCGATACCTTCTTGAACGCCGTCGCCAGACGTTACTTACGTTGCTCGGTGTTTTCTTTGGGACGATGGCGTATGTCGCTGTGTCCGGTTTTTTCCTTGGATTTCAGGGTTACATGGTGCAGATGCTTGTCGACAATACTGCGCAAGTTCATATCCAGGCCAGGCAGGACTACCTCAAGGCACATCAACTTGACTTTGCTTTTTTTGGTGACGCGTACAAGCACGTTTTCTGGCGTCCCGCTCCTTCGCGGCTAATTGGCTATCTTGAGGTTCAGAATCCGACTGGCTGGTATCAAAGATTAAGTGCAGATCCGCGGGTCCTTGCGTATTCCCCTCTAATGGTAGCGCCTGCTATCTTTACTCTGGGTAAAAATTCGATCTCTGCCAATCTCATTGGATGCAATCCAGCGCAACAGGCCAAAGTAACAAGCATTGCAACTTACATGATGGATGGTTCATTCAAAGATATTGCTGCAGGCGGGAATCGTGTCATTCTGGGGGATGAACTAATGAAACGTCTGGGGGCTGGAGTTGGGCAAACTGTTCTGGTCTCTGTTGCCAAGAGCAAACGCCCCATACCGTTTATTGTAACCGGGCGCTATCAAATTGGCAATCGAGCAGCGGATCTCCAGGCATTTGGAGAGATTGCTGATATTCAAAAACTGAATGGAACACCAAATCGCGTGACTGAAATCGCCGTGCGCTTAAAGGACTATACGCAGGCTGCAAGACTGGCAACAAACTGGGGAACGATTTCTCCTGAGCTAGTTGAAAGTTGGGATCAGCAATTCGCAAACATTCTTTCAATGTTTCAGCTGCAAACTGCCTTGCGATACACTATGATTGCAACTGTGTTCATCGTTGCCGGTTTTGGTATATACAACGTTCTTAACATGACGGTGAACCAAAAAAGACATGACATTGCAATACTAAGATCCCTGGGCTATGACACGTTTGACATAGTTAGTTTGTTTTTTTCACAGGGGCTGATTGTTGGAGCAATAGGTGCATCCCTTGGCGCGCTGGCAGGTTATTTCTTCTGCCTGTATTTACAGACAGTCCCGTTTACGCCAGCCATGGGTTCCAATTCGGGGACGCTTCACATCTCGCTTGCATTTCCCATCTATTTGCAGGCAGTTCTGATCGCAATTATTGCAGCTTCCCTTGCAAGCGTACTCCCGGCGCGGGCTGCAGGAAAGCTCACTCCAATCGAAATCATTAGGTCTGGAACTTGAGATGGGAATTGTTGCGCAGCATATAGGCAAGACGATTGGTGATCCGCCCAATCGCATTCTAAAAGACATATCGCTTGAGATCCGGGACGGTGAATTTGTTTCTTTGACTGGTAGATCAGGATCTGGCAAAAGCACTTTGTTATATTTGCTCAGCGGCCTTGATTCTGTTTCAGAGGGAAGAGTTGAAATCTCAGGAAACGATCTGGGTAAAATGGAGTCTGAAGAGCTGTATCATTTTAGAAATCAGCAGATGGGATTTGTGTTTCAGTTCCACTATTTGATTGCTGAACTGACCGCGATTGAGAATGTTTTGATGCCTGCAAGGAAGTCCAGGCGGCAAGACGAAAGATTGTCGTTTGCGCACGGCCTTCTGGAGGACTTTGGCCTGAAAGATAAAATGAATCGGCGTCCAAGACAGCTTTCCGGGGGTGAACAACAGCGCGTTGCAATCGCGCGCGCACTTGTTATGGAGCCCAGATATTTATTTGCAGATGAACCAACGGGCAGTCTGGATCTGTCGAGTGGACAGACTGTAATGCAAATCCTGATGCAGGCCAATCGTAAAAAGACCATGACCCTGGTTGTAGTTACTCATGAGCCTGATTTCGCGCAAATGGCGGATCGCCAAATATTGCTGGCGGATGGTGCGCTGGCGAAGCGTCGTTCCTGATCAAAATCATGAAAGGCATTCGTTTTTCCGAGCCCGATACAGAAACAAGCGAGGCTAAATTAGTTTGATGCACAATATTACTGGCAAGAGGGTTCTTATTACTGGCGGTGCAGGTGGCCTTGGCAAAGCCCTGGCCCAAAAATTATCGGCAATGGGTGCGAGAGTTGCAATTGCCGATGCCGATCCAGCTGCCCTCAAAGCAACAAGTCGCGAACTTGGAATCAAGGGCTACTCGATGGACGTAACAAATCCTGACTCCATCCTCAAAGTTCGCCGAACGCTACTCACTGAGTTTGGTGGACTGGACATTCTTATCAACAACGCAGGCGTAGTATTCGGCGGATCGTTTGCCGACTCTGCACTTGAACATCACACAAAGACCTACCAGGTTAATGCGCTTGGGCCAGTGAATGTAACTCATGCATTCTTTGAATCGATTTGCGCCGGACCAGAGGGGCATATTGTGTTTGTGGCAAGCGCTTCAGGCTATATTGGTTTGCCTTTTGGAAGTAGCTATGCGTCCAGTAAGTGGGCCGTGATAGGCTTTGCAGAATCGATTCGCCTTGAGCTGAAGGAACAGAAAAGAAACAATGTTCATATAACAACTGTTTGTCCCTCCTATATAGACACCGGTATGTTCACCGGTGCTTCCGCGCCTTTTCTAACGCCAATTCTTCATACGGAGGACGTGGCAGAGAAGATAGTTCAAGCCATTCTCCGGAAGCGGACCTACGTGAATTTACCCTGGATTGTAAATTGGATTCAAACGCTCCGTGGAGTTCTGCCTCTTTTTGTTTTTGATTTCCTGATGCGCTCGTTGAAAGTAAGCCAGAGTATGATGCATTGGAAAGGACGAACTTAGATTTGACTGAAATCGGCGAGGCGATTCTCAAGCGAATCGCGGATTTGGATAAGATAAAACTTCAGCGTCTGATTCACTGGCTCTCTGCAAAGGAGCTGATGGCTCTTGTAACGGCTGCCGATCCAGTTCTTGAAGACTCAATCCTTGAAAATCTATCGGCGCATGGCAGGGGCATACTGCTTGAAAATCTTGGCTCGTCGGAAGTTGAATTTGCAAAACGCGCCGGTGTGCGCCGGAAGATCAATGAACTTTACCAGTCGGCACTGGGACTATGCGCCGTTGCGCCCAACAAATCGGAGCGCCTGAAGATTCTGGAAAGCATCAAAGCCAGCCTCCCTCCAGGTGAGCAACTAACCTACGCGACTCGCTTCAAAATGCAATCCGACCAGTTTGATGAGGGGATACTCATTGGATTGACTGGATACCTTGATCAGTTGGATCGAGGCATGGGACTGCCTGGGCAGAAATGAGTCCAGGCCGATGAAGCGGCTTACGAAACCAGTTGCACGGCCTCGTCAAGAGTAAACGCAATTGGAAAGTATTCGGCATAGCCGAGCATTCTTAGATACCTTTGAACAGGATCTGAAAGTTGAGTAAAACAGATTTTGTGATTCGCGGCTTTCCATCGATTGGAGATATCAAGAAGAAAGTTGAGACCAATATTGTTTATGTATGTGACATCTTTCAGTACTAATACAACCCCGCCGGAAAGATCTCCATCTTCTGTTAATTTCTTAACCGCATTTTCGTACGCTTGCACCGAAAACTGGTCCAGCGGACGGATAAAGCTCACGATAGCTACGCCGCTTTGGTGCCGGATATAGAGTGGGCCAACAAGTTTTCCGGAATCGTTTGCATTGGTTTCCGTAGTATCTTCAGATTTTGTTGAAGAAAGTGCCATTTTAATCGTAGTTAGCAAATCTTGCGAGTTGATGGGCTTGGAGAGAAAGTCAAATGCTTCTTCCTTAAGGGCTGTCACCGCTGTGCGCATATCAACCTTTCCACTCATCAAGATCACTGGAATTCCTGGATGAGTAGATCTTATTTCGCATTTGGAGCTTCCGAAACGGAGTAACCATTCCTGGTCAAGAACTTGCCAAACATGGTTAACACTTCCGGTTCATCATCGACTATCAACAGTTTGGTCTGGCTCATTTAGTTGCTTCCTGAATTGTATTGGACTCTTTGGATTGAATTGTGGGCAGATAGATCTGGAATTTTGTACCTTTACCAGGTTCGCTTTGCACTTCTACGAATCCAGTGTGATTTTTAACAATGCCAATCAGCGTGGAAAGCCCAAGGCCCGTTCCCTTGCCGGGCTCCTTTGTAGTGTAGAACGGATCGAAGATTTTATCCAGCCTGTCCGGTGAAATGCCGATTCCTGTGTCTGAAACCGAAATTACAACGTAATGGCCCGGAGCCACTCCCGGGAGGATGCGTCCTGCTGATTTGTCTATTGTCAGGTTTTCAATCTGAATTCCAAGCGAACCACCCTCAGGCATTGCATCCCTTGCATTCACGCACAGGTTCATTATGACCTGATACACTTCTGTGGCATCGCCGTTGATCAAGGCAAGAGTAGGCGGAATCTCTGTAGTGATTTGAATGTCGCGCGGGAACGTATCCCGAAGAATTTTAGTGATCTCCTTTACTACGAGCGAAACATCCAGCGGACCCCGCATTCCGTTTGAGCCTCGAGCAAAGGTAAGGATCTGGCGAATCAATTCCCCACCACGTATGGCACTTCGCTCAATTGAGCCGATCAGGTCCCGGTCTTCTGGATCTGTAACATTGACCTTGAGCATTTCAACGCCCATCAAAATTGGAGTTAGAACATTGTTCAAATCGTGGGCGATCCCACTTGCAAGCGTTCCGATGCTTTCAAGGCGCTGTGTTCTGCGCATGTGCTCTTCCATGCGCATTTGTTCGGTAATGTCAATCGCCATTCCAGCCGTCCGATACACAGCTCCGGACTCATCTGGAATTGGAAAAACCCGTGCATGAATCCAGCGATCTAACCCATCCGGGTGAATGATCCTGAACTTATCATTGAATCCGCCTTGCTGATCCTGCAACACACTTCCAATCCGATCACGATCTTCGGGATGGATTGTTTCAAGGAATTCGCTTTCCTGGTATATATCCGGAATAGGGCGACCCCAGATCCTTTCAAATCCAGGGCTAACGTAGGTGATTGTTCGTGTGGCTACGTCGCTTATCCAAAAAACCTCCTTTATATGTTCAACAACCTGTCTGAATCGTGCTTCGCTTTCGCGTAGTTTGTCATCTGCAGCTCGGCGCTGCGAAATATCTGTCCATACGCCAATGGCTTGCCTGCCCGGAGAATCTGAACGATCGAGAATGTGATTGCTATCTTCTATCCAGCGATAGCTGCCATCCTTGTGCTTGAAGCGATATTCCAGGGAATATCCTGGACCCAGAATCCCTGGCTCCACTCTAGCCATCACTCGAGTGCGATCATCCGGATGAAGCCCCTTATTCCACCATTCCGGCTCCAGGGCTTCTCCAACAGAATATCCCAAAATTCGTTCTATGTTCTCGCTTACGTATTTTGCCGTGGCTTCATTTCCCTGAATGTCTAACATGTAGAGGATTGCTGGGCTATGTGAAACCAGGTGGTTCAGTTTTTCCTGGGCCAGGAGCAGATCCTGGTTTTTCTTCTCGAGTTTTTCTACAAGTCGTGCATTGTAATCGTTCCAGAGCTCCGATGTGTCCAGTGGCTTATGCGGGATGCGCTTTGAATCCGCAATTGCTTCGCTAATTGCCTTGAGCAAGACAGCAGTGGATGCTGGTCTTTTCAGAAACTTGTCGGCGCCAAATCCAATGGCTGCTTTCTCATCTGTAGGGGAGGTGTAGGTGCTTGTGTATGCAATAAACGGAATTTCTCTGAGCTTCTCGCTTCTGCGGATTTCAATACACAACCTGTACCCGTCCATCCTGGGCATGAGGATGTCTGAAATAATTGCATCAACTTTTGAATGATGCAATACATCGAGCGCCTTGAGGCCATCGGCGGCTTCAAGAACAGTAATATTTTCAGCCTCAAGAGTTACGCGAAGTAACTTGCGATTGATTGCATGATCATCAACGATCAGTATATTCATCCATTGCCTCGGGTTGGCTCTGATTTGCGGCCTAGAATGGCGGAAATTTGGTCAGTCAGAGTTCGTGTGTTGATGGGCTTTGTTATGTAACCGTCGCAACCGGCTGCAATTGCTTTAGCTTCGTCTCCTTTCATAGCAAATGCAGTAACAGCGATAATGGGGATTTCACAGGTTTCAGGCGCAGATTTGAGAATTCGCGAAAGTGCCAGGCCATCCATACCAGGAAGTTCAAGGTCTGTTAGAATTAAGTCAAATGAATGAATCCCTGTCAACTGAAGCGCCTCCTCTGCGTTCAATGCTTGCACAATGGAATAGCCCGATGCGGCCAAAACCGTACATGCAAGCTTCAAATTGATTGGATTGTCATCGATGACTAGAATTTTCTGTTTCATGGATTGTCAAATTCCATTGGAAGGATGATTGTAAACGACGAGCCCATACCTGGTTGGCTCTCAACGTGCACCGTCCCTTTCATGAGTGCAAGCATGCGCCTGGTTAGGGCCAGACCCAACCCGCTTCCCTGATACCTTCGGTTGGCCCCTGTATTCAACTGTTGAAACTCAATAAAGAGTTTCTCCAAATCTTCTTTCTTAATTCCAATTCCTGTATCGCGAACTTCGATCTGAAACATGTTATTCTCAGATCGCGTGGCAGATACCTTTACTGTTCCGCCTGTTTCAGTGAACTTACTCGCATTGGAAAGCAGATTGTATAAGACCTGCTTGAGCTTTTGCTGGTCCGTGCGCACCAGGTCAAGGTCATCTGCCAGTTTGATCTCTAATGTTAAGTCTTTTGTACGAATCATTGGAGCTACAACAGAGGCAACTTCCGTAATGGCATTGCTTAGTTTGAATTGCTCAATATGGAGTTCCATCTTACCTGATTCAACTTTGGCAAGGTCGAGCACATCGTTGATAAGGTGCAGCAAATGATTGCCACTGGTTAAAATGTCGTTTAGATATTCCTTTTGTTCTGCATTGAGCGGGCCTGGCTTTTCATCAATCAGGAATTCAGAAAATCCAATTATACCGTTAAGCGGCGTTCTCAGTTCATGGGACATACTTGCAAGGAATTGGTTTTTGGCTGCCGCTGCGTTCTGTAACTCTATGTTTTGTTCGGAGAGGACGCGCTCAATTTTCTTGCGATCCGATATGTCTCGAATCGCGCTCATCACCAGCATATTCTCTTCTGTTTTGAGTGGGCTCAGGCTGATTTCAACAGGAAACTCAGTCCCATCTTTTTTAAGGCCGTAGAGCTCGAGTCCGGCTCCCATGGCGCGGGCCCTGGGCTGTTCAAAGTAAAACGACCTGTGACTGAGATGACTGCCGCGAAATCTCCCGGGCAACAGTATGTCTACCAGCTTGCCTGTAAGGTCTCCGCGTTCATATCCAAACAGTCGTTCGGCCTGGCTGTTGGACAATACGATGCGTCCCATTGGATTTACAATTACAATGGCATCCGGAGTTGATTCGAGCAAATCACGAAATCTGGTCTCCACAAGCTTGGCATCTCGCAGGGCTTTTAGTTGCGTGACGTCTCTCTTATTTGAAAGGAAAAACTGTACGTTCCCGTCTGGATCCTTGATGGGTTTTGTAATGATGTCAGCGTAGATAAGCGATCCATCCTTTCTTTTGCGGATTGCTTCATACGTGGAGATTCCAAACTCCGCGGCATCCCGCCGTGCTCTAGCTTCAGCTTCGAGTTGATCCGCCGGGATGGTTAGATTGGCCAGGTGCTGGCCAACAGCTTCTTCCTTAGCGTAGCCAAAAACTGCCTGTGCCCCCTGGCTCCAGTGAGCCACCTTTCCATCCGGTTCTGTTACAATCACGGCGTCTGGATTTTCATTCAGAAGCAGCTTTTCAAAATCTGTATCCGTGGAATGCTCCCTGAAGCAGACAACGGGCTTCAGAGAAGCTCGTTGTCCTATACCTCTAGTAGGCCATATGATTTCCAGACTATATGAGGATTTCAGGAAAAACAGCAAAATACTTCATAATCTTTAATTTTGTTACTCGTGAGTTCTTGTAGACCCAAACAAGCTCAATGAACAACGCCGCTCATGGATCTTTCATTACTTGCGCCTGGATCTCTCATCAGGACTGTGCCCGGAGCGACTAACAGGAGATACTATGAAATTATCTGGAAACACAATTCTAATTACCGGTGGGGCAAGCGGGATCGGGCTCGAGCTGGCTAAGGAATTGATTAAAAAAGGGAATGTTGTTATTGTTACGGGTCGTAACAAAGCCAAGCTTGAAAAAGCAAAGAAGCAACTGCCCGGCCTAAACGTAATTAAGAGCGATGTAAGCGTTGGAAAAGACATTGAGGCTCTATACAAGCAAGTTACAAAACAATTCCCGGCCCTGAATATCCTGATCAACAACGCAGGAATCATGCGCACAGTGAACTTTCACGCGCCGCATGATTCGCTGGCCAATCTTACGGAAGAAATTGACATCAATCTCACGGGCTCTATCCGCATGGCTAAACAATTCCTACCGCATCTCAAGAAACAACCGGCTGCAGCAATTGTGAACGTTAGCTCTGGTCTTGCATTCGTTCCGCTTCCAATTTCACCAATCTATTGCGCAACAAAGGCTGCGCTCCATTCTTTCTCCCTTTCGCTTCGTCTTCAATTGAAGAACACAAATGTCAGGGTGTTTGAACTGGCACCACCTGCCACGCAAACTGAAATGATGGGCGATTTCGATGCAGAAGATATGAAAGGCGTTAGCATCATGAAAGTGGAAGACATGACGCGCGATGCTCTCAATGGAATGGAAAACGATGAATTTGAGATTCGTCCAGGGCAGAGCAATCAACTGAAATTCATGAGCAGGCTTGCCCCCGGATTTATTCTGAATCAAATGGGCAAAACAGTAGATCGCATGCTTGCGAATTCTTAATCACAGACCCGGGATTACCTCCCGGGCCGATTTGGCCATATTTTACTGGATTCCAAAATATTCGTTGTAATTAGTTTCCAGGAAACACATCTAAGGTTGATGACCCGAAGGATTTTTCTGGTAGTATTGTTCCTTTCTCAACTGTCAAATCACCTTTTAGCCCGCGCATTTGATCTTTCTGACTCCTTTGTACGCCGGGAAATCGGACAGGAAGTGGAAGTTCTGGAAGACCCGGGTGGAATTCTAACGATCGAAGACGTCAGGTCCGGTCCTGCAAGCCACCAGTTTCACCCCGGCGAAAGTCCTGCGCTCAATTACGGGTTCACTCATTCGGCTTATTGGATTCGCTTCCGGCTGTCGAACCATTCCAACCAACCGGCCTGGCTACTACAGATAGCCTTTCCCTTGATAGATCAGGTTGATTTCTACAGGGAGGAAAAGAAGGCAACCAACGTCAGCGTGGGGATGACGTATCCTTTTGCAGCCAGAGAATTTCAACACCGCACTTTTGTTTTTAGGCTAAAGCCTGATCCGGAAGGTTCCACCTATTACATGCGATTTAAGAACGAAGATAGCATGCAGATTCCACTTATTCTCTGGACGCCAGATGCCTTCTTTGCTGCAGATCACAACGAGCAGCTGATCCTCGGGGGATACTACGGAATCCTTGGTGTTATGGCGGTTTACAATTTCTTTCTGTTCCTGTCTTTGCGCGACAAAGGTTATCTCTATTATATTATTTACATTTCCTTTTTTGGATTGTTTCTACTCTCTCAATACGGCCTTGCCTACGAATATCTCTGGCCCACATGGAACACAATCGCAAGAAAGCTAAATCCAGTTCTGGCCGCGGCGCTGGAAGCGAGCACTCTTTTGTTTACGCGAACATTTCTCAATACCAGGATTAATACGCCAGGCCTCGATAGAGTCTTGCGAATCGTTCTGGTTGGAGCGGCGATTGCCTCGCCACTTGGCTTCTTCTTAAATCTAACCCATGCCGCTGTCCTGGTTGTTGTGTTTGGACTTGCTGCAAGCATCGGTGCGCTGATTGCAGGTGTCCTAACATTGCAAACGGGTTATCGCCCGGCGCGTTACTTTCTGACTGCTTTCGTATTGTTGATTGTTGGGGCAATCCTGTACGCTCTTAAAACCTTTGGTGCAATTCCAGTTTCCTTTGTGTCGCAATACGGAATGCAGCTTGGTTCGGCGTTGGAAGTAACGTTGCTTTCTCTTGGTCTTGCCGATCGAATGAACATCCTCCGATTGGAGACTGAGTCAGCGCAACGCGATCTCCTGGCCCAGAGAACAAATTCCCTTGAAGCGCAAAAGGAGCTTACCAATGCGTATGCCCGCATGGTGCCCGGTGAATTTCTAAAGATGCTGGGCCGTGATTCAATCCTGGAGGTGCGTCCTGGCGATTCGGTTCAGCGAACCATGACCGTTTTGTTCTCAGACATCCGATCGTTCACCGAGCTATCTGAAACTATGACGCCAAAGGAGAATTTTGATTTTCTCAATTCTTACTTGCGACGGATGAATCCCATAGTTCAACGCAATGGTGGCTACATAGATAAATATATTGGCGATGCCATCATGGCGCTGTTTCCGGAATCCCCTGAGGGCGCTGTGCGTGCTGCAGTTGAAATGCAAAAAGAGCTTCAAGTCTTTAATCAGCATCGCATCGCTGACGGGTTTCGCGCAATACAGATGGGAATTGGCATTCATACTGGTACGTTGATGTTTGGTACCATCGGTGGCGTAGATCGCATGGAGGTAACTGTAATCTCGGATGCAGTGAACCAGGCCTCCCGCATGGAAGGCTTAACCAAAGTATATGGTGTAAGCACCCTGATTAGCGAAAGCACGTTTCGTGAGTTGGCTAATTCTGCTGAGTATTCCCTTCGAATGCTCGGTTCGTTTCAGGTCAAAGGAAAGAAAGATTCAGTTACGATTCTTGAGATTCTTGATGGGCTGCCTGAGGTCGACCTTGAAGTTCGCAAGGCCACTCGGTCTGAGTTTGAGCGCGGCGTTTTTGACTACCTGAACGCAGATTTCATCCAGGCGCAACGCCATTTCCAGCTAGTCCTGGATCGAAATCCTGCAGACCAGGCCGCCGTATTCTACGTAAAAGAATGCCAGGAGAAGACTTTGCCCCGTCAGGCGACCTGAACAAGCCTGCCCGATTTTTCTGATTCTTCCGGCCCACAGGTCCACTATTTCCAAAACAGGACGACCAGGACATTCGCGTATGCTATAATCAAACCTGCATTTGAGGCAGATCATGGCAAATCCTGTTATTCGATACATTTTTCTGGCAACTCTGCTGGGCGCGGCTCAATGCCAGCTAACGGTTCCAGCCGGTCAGGCCGCACTTGCGGGCGAACCCCATAACAACACCGATTCAGCAATGACTGCATTTGCCCTGGCAGGCAGTCAGCTGGCTAGTGCAAGCGATGCCACGGCAGACAGCGCGAACTCGGCGCCGACCATAACGTATCCATCCTCACCGGTTACCATAGTGAATTCGGGTTTCACAGCGGGCTTTAGCATGGTTCCCGTAGTGACTGGCAATATTACCAATTGCACGATTGCATGGCCCGTAAAGTCACCATTGACGATCGCATATTTACAAAGCCTCACTGGTTCTACGTTTTCATTCGATCCATCTACCTGCATTGCATCGATGACCAATTGCCCCGGACTTTTCTACACGTCCACGTTCGATTTTACAGTAACTGTCACCAACGCAAATGGAACGGGCACAGCCAATCTTCAGATCATCTTACAATAAAAAATCATTGCCTTCTTTGAACATATTTGTATATTGCGATATATAGATATGAAAAAGTCCGTGCAACTCGACCCGCGCGTACAGGATTTCCTGTCAGCCCTCGCAAGCGAAACGCGCCAGAAGCTGCTTTTGGAGTTTATGGACGGCAAAGAGAAGACTGTAGGTGAGCTTGTGGCAGATTCTGGTCTGCAGCAATCTACGGTTTCCTCTCACCTGGCACAACTGCAAAGGGGAGGCCTGTTGATCAGACGCAAGTCGGGCAAGGAAGTCTACTACAAGCCGGATCGGCATGGCATCAGTGATCTGCTGGCCAGACTTTCAAGTTATCTGAGAGGATGCTGTTAGTTTTTTTGTATAATATATTGATAAAATGAGATATTTAGGAGTATCAAAATGAAACCTTTTCGCAGTAGGAAGCCTTTCTTCAGAATTCTTCAACGTAGCTTATATCCCGCGTTGCTCGTCATTCTAACGGGTGTGCTTTTCTGGACCGAGGGGGCTGTTCTACCTGGATATGTTGCGATTGTAGTTGCAATCGCCCTGGGTATGATTCTGGAACGCGTTCTACCGTTTCAGCGGGAATGGAATAAACCACAGGGGGATTCCATGACGGATTTCTGGTTTCTCATCCTGCAGCCGTTTCTTGCACCCCTTATTGCATTCGCTGTTACGGCTGCCGTTGCCTATGCGTTGCCACCTTTGAGATTACCTTCAGTGCGTGCGGCTGGCATTTCCCTTTGGATTCAAGTCTTGATAGGCCTTGTTCTTTCCGGACTGATTCCTTACTGGTTGCATCGGTTGGCGCACGAAAATGCAGGATTACTCTGGCGTGCCCATAGCGTTCACCATGCCCCGGAACGTCTATACTGGATGAACGCGTTCAGATTTCATCCAATCAACATTGGCTGGCATGTAGCTGGCTCACTCTTGCCAGGACTGCTCCTTGGCCTTGATTCTCGTGCAATCTTCATTGTTGGGATGCTCAACAATTTTGCTGGAGTTTACAATCACATGAACATTGATTTCAAACTGGGATTCATGAACTGGATATTGAACACGAACGAACTTCACCGCTGGCATCACTCAAATATATCGATTGAAAGTAATTCGAACTATAGCGGTGGAATGCTTTCAATCTGGGATGTTGTTTTCCGCACTCGTTTCTTGCCGGAAAGAAAGATGAAAGCCAAAAGCCTGGGGCTATTTGACGCGTCCACATATCCGGCGCAGTCGTTTAGCAAGCAGCTGGTTTACCCTCTTTGCGAATGCAAGTCGTCTTAAAAAGCAAAGCAATCGCTCATTTTGCCCATAGTGCATTTGCATCAAGCGTTCCCTTTTGTGACCGGAACTTCTGATCGAAATTGCGAGTCCGCGGGTTTTCTTTTCTCAAGCTGCGGGTTTTATAAGTAATCGGTGCGCCCCCGCGCTCACGAACTCCGGAAAGATCGTCCAAGCTGGGAGGCGCCGGTTTTTCATCTTCCATTGCAACTTCTGGCACATCCGGGGTGATTTCAGGAGTTACTGGTGTCACCGGTTGCTTGAGCTGTGCTTCCAGAAACGCAATAATCTGTGCAGTGTGTCCTTTCTCTTGTAACCAGGGATTTGCACCTTCGATTTTACGAATCCGATCGAGATCGGCCTGGGTTGGTTTGGCGCCTTTTGATAGAAGGAGTTTCAGGATTTCCAGATCGTAAGGCGACTTGCCGTAGAGCGCTTGTATGGAAGAACTGGGGTTTGCTGGATCAACTGCACCATGCTCAATCATATAGCGCGCCACGTCAGGCTGGCTATACTCAAGCGCCCAGGCAAACTCAGTCAGCCCTCCGCCGCAACCCTGGCTTTGCTCATTGTCAGCCTTTGCTCCAGCGTCGACGAGCAGGCGCGCCAGTTCCGGTTTATATTGTACGACTGCGTTTCTCAGCGGCGTGACCCCGGCAAAGTCTTGCAGATTTGGATTGGGTTTCCCTGCCAGGATAGCTGAGACAACTTCCATCTTTCCAGTATTGACTGCGTAATGCAGTGGTGTCAGTTTTGAAATTGGTTCCTGTGCGCTTACGTCTGTTCCAGCATTGATCAATCTTTGAATTGCAACGATGTCTCCACGTTTAGCCGCTGAATGCAATGTTTTCTTATACGCTGCTGTGTCTTTTCCTTCCAATTTCAGTGCAAGTTCTACAAAGCCACCGAGACGGGCGAAATCCGCAGCCGTACACTGCGTGCTTGAATCGCTTACACACCAGCCAGGGGCGGTTCGCTGGGATTTGTTTGCTCCTGCCTTTATTAGAAGGTTGACGATCTCTTCATCGCCTTCGCCGGCTGCAAGCATCAGCGGGGTTTGCTTGGTCGATGGATTCATCGCTTTTCCGTCTATGCCCATGCGCAACATCCGGAGCACCACCTTGCGCATCGCGTCTGCTGCATCTGGCTCCATGCTACGAATAGCCCAGTAGATTGGAGGGTAATCACCGTTCTTTGTGAGATTCACATTTGCGCCCAGGTCCAGAAGGTAATTAGCTATGGCTGGCTGGCCGCCATAACAATAGCCTGCAAGCGGGAGCGGATACTGGCCATCTTCCATTGGCTTGTTTACGTTGCTGCGCGTGACTAGCTTTTTTACCTGTGCGATTTGCCCGTTGCAGATTGCGTCGTGTAACGACTGGGCCCCCAGACTAGAAATCGTAAGTAGTACAAACAATATAACGAGACTGAATTTTGCAAGTTTCATGGAAAACTTCCCCGGAAATAAGATTGTTACAAAATGAACCCTGGATTGGACGCAAATGCGCTGCATTGGTGCGGAAAAAATGCTGGAGTGGATCAATTGACGGGAGCCTCACATATAAAAGATCTTTTCAAATCCAACCATTGTGTTTCCCATCCTTTCTTTCCGCGACTCCTGGTAAGTAAAATAATCCAGGATTACTTCCGATGTTGGGAATATCTGAATCGCACCACCAGAATTTGAGATTGAATAAGAAGAATGACCCGGATACGTTACGTCGTAAACGACTTCCCTGTAACCGACAGTCAGTTTAAAATCAACTGTGACGTAAAAATTTGCTGCAAGCAGTTTATCAGTTCGGGTCAATCTGTAGCTTGATTCCGATCGTTCGTAGGTTGCCTGTGCACCGGAACTTGCAGGTTGAAAGATTGTACGCTCTGATTTCATTTTGCCGCGCAATGATTCACTCTTGTCAACCCGTGTTGTTACGCTCCATCGCTTTAGAACGGGCAGCGTCAATTCGATTCCGCCGTACAGACCTGAAGCCGATGCTTTGAAAGGATTATCAAACAGGCTAACCGCTACACCGGATGTGGCGAATGCCAGCGGCTTATAGCTAAAGCCCAGACTTTCGCGAACAAAACCTGCGCGAAGGGCCAGCAAAGATACAGCATCGTTTCGAAAATATCCCATGAAGTTGTAGGCCGCTCCTACAGTTGTGCTTGTGCGCGCATAACCTGCCAGCTCAACTATGTGAGTCCGCTCAGGTGCAGGAAGATCGGATAATCCAAAATGGGTTATAGTACCGCGCACACGAAAGTATGCTGCGTCAAAATAAAGCTGCGGAAGGAAATTAGGAGAGTAATAGGCACGCACAGGTAAATTGAATTGTGGCTTGTTGATCCAGCGATTGTTCCACTGTGCTGGGGCTACTGGTTGCGCTGCTGAATTTTGGCCGCGCAGCAAATCGTCCCTGAAGAAGCGGGTTTCCAGGTCTGACTTGTAGAAGTCGCTATTTGTTCCAGTCCAGAACTGTAATTGTACTCCGAACGTATTGCCGCTGAGTTTGTCCTCGGGTTCCGGCGCGGCGATTAGCCCGGATGTCCCAAGGAGTAATAGGAGCGCGAGGAGTCGATTCAACATGTGGCCAAACGAATCTGTAGCCGGATTGTTTGGCAAATACTATTGGTAGCGGTTTGGATGCCGCCACCAAACGCCCGGTATCGCTCATTGCAACTTTCGCAAGGAGAACTGTGATTGAATATAGAGACTTGTTCCGTCTGTAATTATTCCCCATGGTGCGCTGAAGCGTGCAGAGGCTCCCGTTCCGTCTGCTGAACCGGAGGCTCCCGCAACTCCCGCCAGGGTTGTGACTGCGCCAGTCGCTATGACAATCTGTCTGATTGTATGGTTGGCAGTGTCAGTAACGTACAGATTCGTTCCGTCCGTCGTGATGCTCTCGGGCCCGTAGAATCGCGCTGCAGTTCCTGTTCCGTTCGCTGAACCTGGTGATCCTGCAACGCCCGCGAACGTTGTGACGGCGCCCGTAGCTATAACAATCTTACGTATTGTGTTGTTACCGGCATCGGGGATATATAGATTTGTTCCGTCCGTTGTTGCTCCTGCGGGGAAATAGAATCGCGCTGCAGATCCAGTTCCGTCTGCTGAACCCTGTGAGCCAGCCACCCCAGCGAAGGTGGATACGGTCCCGGTGGCGATTACGATTTTCCGTATGGCATTGTTTCCACTGTCGCTTACATACAGGTTCGCGCCATCTGTCGTCAGATCGTAAGGCTGATTAAATCTGGCAGCCGATCCGATTCCATCCGCTGTACCTGATGATCCCGCCGAACCCGCAAGTGTCGTCACTGCGCCTGTTGCAATGACTACCTTACGAATCGTATGATTGTTAGTGTCGGTCACGTAAAGGTTCGTTCCATCCATGGTAATGCCAGCGGGATATTTAAATCGCGCTGCCGATCCGGTTCCGTCTGCTGATCCCTGTGAGCCAGGAGACCCGGCGATCGTTGTAACAACACCCGTTGCAATGACAATTTTCCTAATCGTTTGTGAATTGTTGTCCGTCGCATAGATGTTCACACCGTCTGACGTCATGCCATACGTACCACCGAATCTTGCCGCAATCCCCGTACCATCGGTCGAGCCGCCAGAGGCATAGGCGCCCGCGAAAGTAGTCACGATTGCCGAAAGGTTTAGCGGATTTCCCTGCATACTTCCGCCAATCAGACTCGATGCTGCTGCGTGTACAGTCACAGAATCAGTGCTCGTTTTGGCTCCACCAGAACAAAGTCCGGGATCATCCGTAAATGAAAGTTGAACCACATAGTCACCGGCCACATCAGGGGTGAACGTTGCTCCCGTGAGACTCGTAGAGTTTGAGATTGATGCCGTCGAGCCGCCAGGGCTCGATTGGATTGACCATTGAATTAGATAGCTTCCAACGTTAGCTGCACAGGCTACGGAATCCGGATCTGAACTTGTGTTACCGCTTAACGTTACGGTAGGGAATACCCCCCCGCTTTTATTGACTGTTTGATCGCTCCCTGCATTTGCAATAGGGGAATCATTTGCATTCATTGTAGTTGCGGAGAGCGTGCCATTCCAATTGGAGCGATTGTTCGCATCATCGAATGCGCGGATGCAGAAGTAATAAGTCGTGTTCTCAGAAAGGCCGGTAACGGTGAAAGACAACGGACTGCCAGAGGTTGCAGGAGATACTGTATTCAACACTTCAACACCACTATCGCACTGAGTATTGTTTGCTATTGCTGTTGTCGAACGGCGAATTTCGTATGCCGAAGCACTACCGGAATTTCCGTCGTCTCCCACAGCGTTCCAGCTAAGACGAATCTTATCCGAAGCAAGCACGGTTACGGCGGCCCCGGAAATGTCCGATGGAGCAGTTACATCTGGCATTGCAAGGGTAGTTGCAGTTACAACGCCCTGTGTCCAGGTGTTCCTGTTACCATCTGAATCATATGCCCTTACACAGAAGTAGTAGATCGTTGAGGGCGAAAGGCCATTTATATCGAGATTTTCAACAAGTCCTGCGGTTTTTGGCGTGAGAGTTTGAGCCATGGTAGCTGCGGCATCACACTGTGTGTTTGTGGAAATGGGAGTTGTTGCTCGTCTGACTTCGTATGCTGCAGCAGCTCCGGTGTTTGCATCGTCGCCCGGAGCGGTCCATTGGAGATGAATCTTAGTATGTGAGATAGCAGTTGCGCTTAGATTTGAAATGTTGGCCGGTGCAATAGAGTCACGCACGGTAACGCTAGCAGTTGCATTGCGCGGGCCAACCGCTGCCGTCACAGCTGTAACGCCAGGGTTGGATGCCGTAAAAACAAATCCGCTCAAACTTCCAACCGAGCCGAGGCCTGAGACGGAAATGGCTGGATTCACAAAACGAAATGCGCCGCCGAGGCTCGCGCTTGCAGCAAAAGAAACCGATTCGCCAATATCCATTGCAACGGTGGACGGAAAGATTGTTAGACTGTCGATCGTAGGATTAGCCTCGCCATTGGGCGTAAAATCGGCCGAGTTTGGTATCCCATCGCCATCAGAATCTGGAGTGGGCGAAGGGCTCGACGAGCTATTCGGATTAAATCCATTGTCTCTTTCCCAGGAATCGAGGTACCCATCATTATCTTGATCACGGTCATAGCCGGCGATAAATGTAGCATCACCCGAACTTGCAGGATAGTTGAACGGGTTGGAAGGTACTTTCGAATTTGCACCATACTGATCCACAGCGATCACCTGCATAACTACGCCTGTCGTGCCTTGCGATTCGTATGGCAAGTCTGCCGAATACCAATCCGTGGTCCCTTCGCGTAGTAATGGCATGAGGTTAAGGGATCCTCCAACCGGGCCCGTTAGCAAATAGACTGTCATTGTATTGCCGTCCGGTTCAACTACATGGGCGCGAACTCGTTCGGGTACATAGGAAAGCCCTGGCTCAAAGGAGTAGAATGCACCGAGAATCGTTGGGGGAAGATTTCCTGCCGCCGGAGTTCCACCGCCAAAGATTGAAAATGTTCGTGTGTTCATTACGAGACGATCGCCCTGAACCTGTGAAGTCTGTCCCTGCCATTCCGGGAAACGTGCTGCACTTGGGTCTTCAGCTGTGGAACTATAACTGAAACCTTGAGAAGCATTTTGCTGTAAGTTAAGAGCCGAGATCATAGCGATGTCCATTGAGATGGAAACCGTTACGTCTTTCTCGAAGCGGTAGCCGGGAGTAATTTCATATGCAGGTGTTGTGGGAAGATACTGGCCGGGCAGTGCTGCCGTAGCGGGTGTGTATTTTGTGATGGTGAATTCCTGCGCATCTGTCATTGCACCAGGTGGAATGTTGATGATGAGTCGACCATCTGATGAACTGAGAGTCATTCCCGAAGGTCCGGCCGTCCCACCTCCTACTGGAACGCCGGTCTGACCAGAGGCACCAAGCAAGCCAAGGGTTTTCATGGTGCCTTCATGATCCTTCTCTTTTGATGAATTGATAACTCCAATGCAGTTAAGTACTGCGAGGGCTAAGAGAAGTGAGCAGATCAGTTTCATAACATTACAAGGCAAAAACCCTTTTGTATGTCAAGGGGTTCATGCCGTAGAACACGGCTAATAGCCTGCTTTGGTTCGGTTTTTTTTTCAAAAGAATTTAAATCACCGGAACAGGCTATGCGACGTTACCAGGATAGAGCGATACGCTTCGAGTTGCGGCTGGCCGTAGATTAAAATTACTGCACCTGGAGCCGTAGTTGGAGTTTTTTCGGAAAGTCTTCATAACTCTGGCTTCTGTCCTGGAGAAAAATCGTCTTCTCTGCATATTTCACTGAACCGGAAGGGCCTATCCTGCATCCAATGATAAGACTACCCGCAAGGCGGTATTGATTGGGATTGCATTTTG
>JAIOPQ010000011.1 GCA_021413825.1 Spirochaetia bacterium
GCTCGCCATCTGCCTCATTTTCCCAGAAAGAGTGATAGTTCATTCGGTCGACTCCGCCCTGTGGCAGAAGGGTCTTTGCTGTGGTTCCGCCGGGCTCCTGCCAGGTCATGGACGCCCGCAGCAAGCCTCCGTCCTGTTTGCGCCAGAACAGGGAATTCATGGAGCGGTAGGATTTGGCGCCAGATTGGAAGCTCAGAATCTGGTTCTGCTTCACGCCAGGCCAGGAATCGGCAGTATTTGTCCCGGTTTTGACCCGCTGGACCGGATTTATTGACTCAAGGACCGTAACGAGGGTTAGCTCGGCTGGCAGGCCCTGACCGGACTCAAGCCCGGTTCCCTCATAAACTGCAATTTCCGCTTTCCCGCGAAAGCCCTCGCCGTCAAGAAAGGGGAAATGAAACCTGTCCTGAGCTGGCTGTCCGCAATTGGAAAAAAAGGGAGTTGCGCAAATTGAAAAAACCGTGGCTTGAAGTACTTTCCGCATATCGTTTGGTGATTCCACGATATAGCAGGGGAAGAACAAAATGAGCCGTGAGTACGATTCTATCGATCCGATTCAAATGACTCTGAAGCTCGGCTCAACGCCGCAGGCTGCGCATCGCGCTATCACGTCGCAGACAGAGCTGCGTAAGTGGTGGGCACCGCGGGTAATAATGTCGCGCAATATCGTCTCCCAGGTAACTGGAAAGGATATAGAAATGAAGGTCCTCATGGAGGACAAGCATCGCCTCATCCGATTTACCTGGCGAGGCCTGCACTGGAAACGCAATGTACCAGAAACAGTTATTTCATATGAGATCACAGACCTTGGGGCAGCGCGCGGTAGTACCGGGCAGGGAATTCAAATCGACGTCAATCATGATGGCTGGAGCGATCCAGAGGAGCGTGGCGCGCAGGAAAAAATCTGGCAACTGGCCTTACCTGGCCTTCGCGCTCTGCTAGAAGGGAAGAAGTTCGTAGCATGGTGGGAAGACGAGCAGAACAAAGCGGGAGATCAGGGATACAAAACAGCAGACCTCAAAGCATTCCTGGAACGCTCTGATAAAGAAGGTCGTGGCAAGAACGATCGTAAGAAATCAATCCAGGCAATCTGGAAAATCTGTCAGTCAATGGATGGCCTCGGCGATTGGATTGTTAAAGAGAGCACGGGCGAATTTGAGCTGCGGGCGCGCGATGCAATGATATTCGCTTCCATGAAAGGTGGAATTCTTTGTCTTAACTGGCGCGAACTTGAAAAACTCCTGGGACGCGAACTGGTAGATTTTGCAAATCGACTTTCCTTAGAACAAGACCTTGATTTACAGATTGGCAAAACTCAAGAGAAAATTATCGGCAGAGATCTGAATCCGGATCTATTCTCAAAATGGCTGCATGAAGTTCTGGCACACAAGAAAACAGAACCAAGGAAGCGCAAATAACGCCAGCCAGTCGTTTCACTGACTGTCCGGTTTTTGGGTTGACGTATCCAGCAATAGCAGCATATTTCCGGGGGCTGCATGATCTCATTTTCCTGGACAGCCCTATCAGAAAACATTTTTGAGATTCGTATCAAAACACCGGTCACTCGGATTGGCACGGTATATCGTCTAACCGCTGCTATCTATATCCTGGGTCTGGATATCATTTCTGGTTCAGTTGATACAGTTCACGAAGACGGCGAGGAATTCGCGGACGATACGTTCCTGTTGCGACCTGCAGCTGACGGTGAAACCGATTTTGCCTTTTTTTCAGCGCGTGTTGGCGTGCTCATGGAAACGTTAATTCGCAACGAAAAGGATCCGGACGATCTACTCCGTGAAAGACAATTGGAACCACCCAATATTCACTTTCTATTTGATGCGCAGCCAAACATACAATTCAGAGATCTGCCAGAGGGAAATCAGACTGAATTTAGCATCACAAGTCAAAACCGTACCGGATTATTATTTCATTTAACCAGAATCTTTGCAGAAGAGGAAATCAGCATCATTCGCGGAACAATTAAGAGCGAACACGACACCGCCAAAGACCGTTTTTTTGTGCAGCAGAATGGAACCACAATTAGCCCGGAGACTCGGGTTCGACTTGTCGAGAGAATCACAGGGATTCCGCAAAAAGGCTAATCCGCTCAAGGCCTTTCACTCGCAACAGGCTTCTGTCCGCATCATTCCCAGAAACGGATATTTAATTCCCCAACCCTTGTCTTAAACCACGACCTGGGGTATAAATGTTGGATGGAGACAGCCCGGCCCATGCAGTTCCCCGTTTTCCCTGAGTTCAAAGAGATCCAACCCATTGATCTGGCACTCGAGTATCGAGAAAATACCTGGGTTCTCCAAATTCACGGGCCTATCGAATTGACAAACGTGGGAAACTTCTTTGAGCGAGCATCAGAGATGCTTGGAAACAAAGACAAGATTGTTCTAGATATGGCCGGCGTACGCTATATTGACTCTATTGGAATGGGAACTCTCCTGGATCTGAATTCGAGGTTTCGGCGCAATGGCTGTTCTGTGCGGCTAATTGCAGTTCCCTCACGAATCGCGCAGGTTTTCCGCCTCTGCGGAGTTACGCGCATGCTCGATTGCTACGAGACTCTTGAGAGTGCGACTGCAAACTGGTAGTCTGGTTTAGGTCATCAACCGGACGTTAGGCGAATAAAACGGGTCCAATCAGGAATGAACCGGAATTCCGTTCAACCCAAACAAATTCATTTGACCAGAGACTTGTTTCAGCTTTGAATAGGAACGATTGCAATTGGGCAAAAATCGAGGCATGATTTGAAAGAAGGTATCCGGATCGAATCGGTCGGCGACTATTCAGTAGTCAGAATCATTCAAAAAATCCTGAACGCTCCAATGGTTCGAGACGTGTTCGATGAGCTGGTTGCCCTTGCTGAAGCGCGAAGAAACCTTGCAGTGGACGTTACGCACGTTCGTCATATTGACTCGGTTGGACTCAGCCTGCTTCTAGCTTTGCGATCGCGTGCGCACAGAGCTGGTAGCAGCATGGTGTTACTTGGCGTGCGGGATTCCCTGAAGGAGACACTTCGACTGGCCGGACTTGGGGAAGTATTTCAAATGATCGACACAGAACCCCGGGATCATTAAAAAACCCGCTGATTTGTAATTGCGATGAACCAAATGGCTGCAAATCCATTCCAAACACCATGTCGCACTATTTTCGCGTCCTTTGTCCCCTTTTAGTCTGCATAGGCTGTCTGGCGGGAAAACCAGTAACTCAGGAATTCCGCCCGGTGGGGAGCGCAGACCTGATCCAATCCCTTGATTCGTATATTGTTAAGACTGTTGACCCTGGCGATGAAAGATTCGCAGAACTTGCATTCATAGATCGAAGTGGGCTTAAGCTGGGTTCCCTTACAGTTCATCTGCCATACGAAATAAAAAACATCCGCAGCGCTGCTGGTCCTCTACTTGCCGTAACGTATTACAGCGGAGGCGAAAGTGGATGCTGCAACCAAATGGATTTTGTGCTGCGCAAGGGAGAGACACTTAAGACAACAACTATCTCTGAAACGGCGTATGCCGATGCGCCCTCAATACGCGACATTGATCAGGACGGAATCGATGAATTAATTACAACCAACACTGACTTCTACGGTCTGGCAGACAAATCCAATGAATGCCGCCTAACGCCTGGAATTCATGAAGGGATCTCCAATCTTCGCTTTCCGAATGCCTTGCACGTTGTTTCCACTAAAGATGGATTGAGTCTTGAGGATGTTACGTTTGATCCAAAACTGCAGTCCCTTATTGATCCTGGACTCAGGGAGGTCGCAGGGAATCTCCGGTCCAAAATGGGAGAAACGATCGAATGCTCATCAAATCCCGACCTGGCTGCCTATATGCAATATGCTCACTATATGCAAAGACTTAACCGCGAAGTGGAGGGTACCTCAAACGTAAAGAATTCCAAAATTCAACTGAAATGCCAGTGCCTGGCAAAACAGAATCAACCGTTAGTCGACTTTCTAAAGTCCACCAGGTAAAGGCTCAGGGCTGCTGGACGCATACGATTCGCTCTCCGTTGTTGCAGGGAAGGGTTGCCCACGAACCAACAGCAGAAGAAAAGACATTCCCGGAATTTGCGGCAACTCCGTTAGCGGCAGAAGTAGACCAGGCCGCACAATTCGAACCGGTTGTCCAGTCTGGAAAGAGGCCGGTCCAAACCCCGCTCGCTAGTCCCAGATCATTCTGCAATGGAAAGGTAAATAGGGCGACTGAATCTGTTGTCTGAATGGGTGCTCCATCTGTTGCGCGAACATAGCTGCGAAATGGGCGCAGGACCCAATCGAGTTGCAAATCGCCAACTAGCGCAGAATTCGAGGCACGACGCGAGGTTCCGTCAACCATCATAGCTTTGTAATTTCCTCCACCTGGATTTGCGGGATCACTCATGCAGAGTGCATCGGCTCCGGCAACGGAGGTAAAATCTATGCCCGGCAAATACGTACTGCTTGAAATAAAAACCTTAAGCGGTACTTCCGGCCTCTCGACACAAATTATTTTAGCGCTTGATGTGCAGACAACCGGTACTCCGCCAACGGCATCCGTGGTCAGCGCGCGCGTATCAGCCGCATCGGCTGTTCCACCAATGGCAGACCAACTACTACAATGGCCTCCGGTGATCCATCCAGCAGTCAATCCAGTCCAGGCATTTCCGGGCGTATCAGCAATTGATTCCTTGATGGGGAACGGAAAGAGTCCAACGGAGTTAGTCTCTTGAATCAAGCGATCGTCTGCTGCGCGATAATATTTTTTATTTGGCTTAAGCACCCAGTCTAGTTGCCCATCCCCTACGTTAGCTGTGATGGAACCCACTCGCGCACCCGGTCCGGCAATGAGCGCACGAAACACGCCGCCCGCTGGTTTGTTTATATCCGTATTGCAAATAGCATCGGCGCCGGCAACCGATCCGAGGCCCGCTGTAGAATAGCTGGAGGTGGTTGAATAAATCCGAGGGTGTGTTTCTGCGCGCGAGCCTGCCTCCAGGGCATACGAGGCTATCGCACTTTTTATTGGATCGTCATTGGGTACAGGAACATTGCACGCCAGGAGAATATGGATCAGGGCAACGGGACTCAAAACATAGATACAACGGTTCATTTAATTGGAATTTACGTCTTATTTTCATACTTAGCTACATCCAGGAAATGACCCGGTCGAAATCGAGAATGAATCGGACTAAATGATCCGCTTATAAAGCGTCATGGCCAGCATTTTGAATTGAGCAAATAATGCCCAAACCAACTATGCCACAGGCGCAAAATTCTCAATGGACTTGTTGAACGTATTAATTGTAGAGAATGAACAGGCCGCGCAGACGACCATCGTCGAGTACTGCGGCCAGCATCCGCGTCTGAAGGTCAGCGGAATCGTTTCATCTGGAAAGGATTTCCTGGACAAAATTCTCCAGAATAAATATGACCTGGTTATCATGGATATTGAACTGGACGATACACTGGGCACGCTGGCCCTCAGGCAAGCTCCGCGCCTTCCACCCGTTGTAATAAGCACTGCGCATCCACAGTATGCGGTTGAAGCATTTGAGCTGGGTGTAGTGGACTTCCTATTAAAACCGTACTCATTTGAAAGATTCCTGCGTTCCGTGAATCGGGTGATTGAAGCTGCGGAACGCGCTGACAGTAAGAAGGATCTACGCTCAATCGGCGTTTCTGTAAAGACCGGAGAGAATTTCTTCTTCGTCCCGTTTCATGAAATCGTCTACGTTGCCTCACAGGGAAAAGGCTCAGTAATTCACACGGTTCGCACAGAACATTACACCCCGCGATTACTCATGTCCATTGCAGAAAAACTGCCCCAGACACAGTTCCTTCGCGTGCATAAACAGTTTGTATTGAATTTGAGCTTTATCTCGCATCTGCAACACATGGCCAAAGGGGATTACCTTGCATTCTTGAAAGATGAAGAGCAAAGCCAAATTCCAATCAGTCGCAATCACTCCGCTGAACTAAAATCGCGACTCGGCCTACAGTAGGCACCATCGCCTTGCAAATGTTTTCATGAACCACCGCCCACATCTCAAGCCACATCGTCGCAGGATTATCTGGATCACGGTTCTCAGTTGCGCGTACGTTCTCTTCTACTTTGCCATCATTTTTGTCCTGAAAGAGAAAGCATGGGAGAAAGTCTCGGCAGTCAATGGAGTTGTTGATCTGTCAAAGATTGATTTCTCAAACACTGGTGCCCTTACGCTTGCAGGACGTTGGGAGTTTTATCCTGATGTGCTAAGCCAGGCAGGCCAGCGTCCCAGTTTCACCGGTAAGAAAGCGCAAATAATATCAGTTCCGGGTACCTGGCCCGAGCATCAAACGACAGGCCAGGGCTTTGACAGTCGATTTGGGTTCGGAACGTATCGCCTCTCCATGCGACTTACACCCGGGCGGCACTACAGTCTCCAGTTTGGCGCAATCACAACTGCGGCCCGTATCCTGGTCAATGGCCAGCTACTCGCCACGCTTGGCAAGACTGGAACGGATGCAACCACGCACAGGGCAGCAACGTATCCCATATCAGTAGTATTCCTTGCGGAAAGTGAATGGAATGAACTGGCAATTGAAATTTCCAATTTTGATCACCACCACGGTGGCCTGACTGAGGCACCACTCCTTGGAGATCCGGTCTCTTTTCAGAAGATCCTTACGCTACGTATTACGTATGATATTGCCATGGCTACAATTCTAATAATCCTGGGTATCAATGGAATTGTAGCTGGTTTTGCATGGATGAATGAGAGAGCATCGATCTATCTGGGCCTTTTCAATCTCTGTCTTGGAATTCAGACTCTGATGACAGGAAGCCGGGTTGCATCACTACTCAATATTCCTTGGCCAGTATTTATCCGGATTGAATACATCAGTTACATAGTAGCCCTGCCCTGCTTCATACTGTTTGTTCGAAACTCATTCCCGCAGGAATCAAGTCCTCGCATACCTTACGTAATTACCTTTGTAACCGGGGTTTATGTCATAGCCATTGTCTTTCTTCACAGCTCCATTTTCACGCGATTCGTGCAGCCATTCATGGTCATTGTCATCTTAACTGGCTTGTATGCCACGATTGTATGTGCGCGGGCTATTCGCAGCGGCAAACGCGATGCATTGTATATTTCATTTGGATTTCTAAGCGTGTTCGCGGGGATATGCTTTGATCTACTTGGTATAATTCAGGCTCAGGTTCAACTGCTGGTTGCGCCTGCAACGGCCGCGTTATTTGCTCATCTGAACTCCCTGGTATTGACGGACCATGTTGCATTTTCACTGTTTCGCTCGCGCCAGAGTACGCAGAAGCTGTATCGCATGGGAAGGTCTTTTAATAACAGCAAGCAAATGCTCAAGGCAGCAAGGCTTGTAGGTCTACAGGAAAGACTCAATCCTCATTTTCTTTTCAATGCACTGAACACGGTTCATTCCCTTATTACGCATGATCCCTCGAAAGCTAGAGATGCAATCCTACAACTTGCTGACCTCTATAGAGGAATCACCAATGCGTCCAATAAGCTCCATGTTCCTTTTGCCTCCGAATGGGATTTGATTTCTTCCTACCTCGAAATCCAGAATGCACGATTCAAAGGCCAGGTAAAATTTGATCTGGCATTGCGCGGGGATTTAGGTCAGATACCAGTGCCGCCTCTGGCCCTGCAGCAGCTTGTGGAGAATTCGTTCAAGCATGGCCTCGTTGGCGGGAAGGAAAACCGGGGCATAGTGCGAATTCGCATCGCACCTTTCAGAGATGGCCTGGCGATGATTTTGCGAGATAATGGTCGCGGCCTGGCAGGCTTACCCGTGGGAGAAACTCTCGACTCAATTCGTGAGCGCAGTGCAGCAATCTATTCAACCGTGCGTCTTCGTCTACGTAATAGACCGTCAGGCGGCGTTCAGTGCCTGCTTCTTTTGGCGGATCGTTAGACAGACTCAATGGGATCATTTTAAGACCTCCTGGAAGGGGGTCCCTTCATTGTTCTACGCAAACAAGCAGCCCGCCGCCTCCGCACCCGTTGTTAAAACTGAATAGCATACCACTTGTAACAAGCCGAATGTCTCCGGCATTTGCAGAACCGGCATTTGAAGACCAATCTGAGCAATTGCCCCCAGTTTGCCATGTTGTATTCAATCCTGTCCATGCGGCCAGAAAATTTGTAGGATGCACAGGATTCAGTAACGGAAAGACAAAGAGGCCCACTGCATTTGAAATCTGGATTGTTTGCTGATCACTCAGTCTAATATAACGTCGATTAGCCTGAATGACCCAGTCCACCTGCCCATCGCCGGCATTGGGGGAAACGGAAGCGACGCGAACACCCGGTTGGGCAATCATTGCTCGGTAGACTCCACTTCCCGGATAATTTGGGTCAGATTGGCAAATCGCATCGGCAGCCGCAACCGAATTGAACTGCGCGGGAACTCCATAGATTGTACTCGTCTCAAATACTCGCAGCAAACTTGCCTGGGGCTGCTCTTGTGTTTCTTGCGATTTTTGTAAGTTCGCGAGTAGAATGGCCGCTGCGCTACCATTTGCGCCGTTTGCATCTATAACGTTAGGCGCGCATGATACCATATAGAACATTGCAAACAAAGGCGTTTGAAAGAAATGCGCCAAACGCATCATTGCTCCACGCACAGCAATCTAGTCGTAGTGTTTGAACAGGGATTAGAACCGGTCGCGATTGAAAATCGATCACGCAGGCTGCTGAATCCTGCCCCACCGAACGCAGCTCCCGAGGACGAGGTCCAACCACTGCAATCATTGCCGGAAGTCCAATAGCCCGTCAGTCCTCCCCAGAAGTTTGCCCCAATCGTCGAAAAGGCGTTTCTGAGTGGAAAAGGGAAGAGCGCCCGGCGATTCGTAGTCTGAATTTCAAGACCGTCAGCCGCACGAACGTAACGCCTTGAAGGTTGAAGCACCCAGTCCAGCTGAGCGTCCCCCTGAGACGGCAGGTTCGACGCTCGCCTGACACCGGAACCTGTGATCATTGCTTTAAATGTTCCCGTTCCTGGATAGTTCGCGTCTGCCATACAGCGCGCATCAGCGGTGGCAATGGATGAAAAATCTATACCGGGGCGTTGTGGAAGGCTGGTGACAAAAATTCTAAGCGCCGGGCGCTCCGGCGCGAGAGGCTGCTCGACGCAGATTAGTTTTCGAGACCCTGAGCAGGGCGTATCAGAAACTGCAAGTGTCGCATTCGTGATGCCGTTTGTGCTACCATCTTGCCCGTTTCCTGCCGTAGATGACCAGGAAGCGCAATGGTTCGCAATGGACCAGTCTGCAGCAAAACCAGTCCAGACCCCGGCTACATTCCCCGGGTCCACCGCTGCTTTGAGAGGAAACGTTAGGCGACCACTTGAATCGGCAGTCTGAATTTCTACCTGGTCACCCGTGCGGATGTATTTTCTTTCAGGGTGCAATACCCAACTGCCGCTCAGGGTGGGATTGCGATGCACGGGAGATGCCAATAGAGCCTCAAAATTCCCCGCATAATTTGTCCCTCCAGGATATGCGGCATCCTCCATACAGGCAGCGTCTGCCCTAAAAACCGAATTGAATTGAGTTCCTGGATTCAGGCTAGCAGACGTAATGAATATGCCAAGCGGAGGAAGAGGTGCTGTCGCCCCTACGTCCGACCTTGAGATTTCCAGATTGGCCAGAGCAATCGCGGCGAGGGCACTGTCTGCCTCTCCTTGATTGATTGGAAACCTGGTGCATGCAACGAGAGGAAACAGGACCAGGAGCCGACAAATCTTAGTAGCAGCAGCCATACATCAGGGTCCGCTAACACAACGCACGACACTATTTTCCATGTAATGTTCCCATATGCATGACACTCCAATTGTCAGGAAGAAGAGTCGCATATTTCCAGATCGCAAACAACTCGGAGGCAACAAACCGGTCACAGAGTGACATGAAACGGAAATGCGGGTTCTGCGTTGGCGATGCTGCGACGCAGAGTCACTTAATCACGGATGCCAGTATAACAGAAATCGATCCGTCGACTCCGAGGAATGCTTTTACGCCCGGAATTGGTGTTCCTATGGTTGAAAGAGTTGGCTGTGCCAGGGTAAGTGAGGTGCCATCAGAAGCAGAAATGCCCAAGGGATATAAGATGGGCGACAGATTTCCAGTATCCTGTGCAATTCGGGCCGTATCAAATCCGGCGTCGTTCTGCGCGACGACTACAATTTCGTATAACGTCGTGGATGACAGACCCGAGAAAACATATCCCGCTGAACTCACGTCGATCGGGCCATTGATGTATCCAGTAACCTGGGAACCGCTTGTCGCTATGTCTCCGGAATCATTTGCAGAATATTTGCCTGAGCAGGCGTAAACGCTTTTCCATGTGCGCCAATTTCATGAATTTCGCTGGCCGTGATATTAAACGTTAGTTCCCTATTCTCCCAGAATGCAAAAACACTGTACTGAACTTCCGTGAATTCATGTTCCCTGGTGCTACAGCAGACCCGATGTCGATAGGGGATCCCGATTTTGTGCGGCGATTTTTGGCTGCGCAACTGCGCGGACATTGGTCCTAGTAGAAGATATGGATCTCCAGTATTGCACCCCTCCTCCCTGGCCTTAACAAACAAATCGGGGAGAAACTCGAACCGTTCAAGGAGAACCCGGTTGGAATTGTTGTTTGCTTTCACACAGATAGAATGGCGTCGATTGTTGCGACCAGATCCCTCGATTTTCTTCCGAGACCCAATTCAATCAGATTTTCAAATAGACTCTTCATTTTCCTGCTCCCACACAGAGCATCAATTGCAATCTTACGAATGACCTTGTCTCGCGCACTGAAGCACGGAACAAGAGAGGATGACCAGGTGGGCGTTTCGATGTCTTTGGAGACTGTGAAGAAAAAATCCCTGGTTGTTTGTATTGGGCTCATCTTTGGTTTCCAGCTCTGCGCAAACAAACCTGCAGCAACAAGCCCGGCAAGTGAGCGCACCTCTCCCTTCGCTTCATCGAGCTCTTCTTCATCCACATCATCCGAACCTGCTACAGGCGGTCCCGGATTCAGGAGATCGCTGTAAGCCTCGTTTAGCTCATGGGCACCCACCCCCTTGAAATGTTCGGTATTGATGCGACTTGACTCTAGATAATCAAAGGTCCCATTCTTCGGGCGCTTCAGCCCTGCGATGGAATCATCCTTTAGCGCCCCAAAGGAGAATGAAATATAGAAACTCTCCTGTTCATGGCACAAACCAATCCAGGCCAGACGTTCCGGGGTTTCCCAGAGTTTTGCCTCAGCTGGCCGTAAGGGTAAAGTCTGCCTGATGATGGATGAAATGGTTTGCGAATAGATCGCAAGAAATGATTCAAAGGTGATCGGTTTTTTTCCCATGCGGCTACTCCTCTGTGCTCCCTAATATCGCGTACAAGTAGGGACACGAACAACAGGGCAGACATGATCGGATATTGTAAGGGAATGAACCGGGTTTCCTTGCTACGGACGGTGATTGGCTTGCGCGCCCCCGCTCTGAAAGAATACGTCCTGACCATAACCTCGAGGTACAAGCACCGCGATTCGCAACATTGCATCGCGAACCAAAAGACAGAAGGGGAAACACACAAATACCCATTAATTCCGATAATCGCCCGGTTGACTCCGCCTGTGTTGCGGGGTAAGGAAATCGCGCGCATTATCCCCTTGTTGGAAACTCAAGTGCTGCATCGGGAACTAAACGGGAAAAGCCATCCTGTTTCATCAAAGGTATTTACAGGCTCCGCGTCAATTGCGGAGTCTAACCCACCTGCGCGCGAGAAGACGTTCAATTCTCTGCGCGTGCAAGTGGGGCTACTATACGTTGTTCTTACTCTTGCAAACCTTGTATTCTTCAGCGCCATCATTCTTGAAAATCAGATGGATGTACTCAATGACAATGTCATTCTAGTTGCAGAACGTGCGGCACACCAGGTGCAAGCGCGCCTGCATTCCATTGCATCCGCGGAAAGAGGTGAATCGGCGGAACTTGCCGCCGTTGCAGAACATTTTGCGTTCACAGAATATTCAGTTCGCAATGCAAAGGGAGAAGAACTCAAGCCAGACGGCACCGTGGGCCCGGCCAATCTGCCAAACTTCCAGACTGACCTTGCAGAACTCGAAGCGCGTTCCGGTGTCATTGCTGAACCCTACCACGTGCGCGTTGATAGCAAGGGTTTCCAGGTAGCATTTCTATTCCCGATGAGTGGCAAGCGATATCTTACAGCAACATCTACTCTCGACTCAATTAAGAATCGAATTCGCAGTATTTACTGGCAACTTGGATTAGCCCTTGCATGGGGAATTGCTTTTCACGTTGTATTTGGAATCTATCTACTCAGACGAATCTTCAAACGACTGAGTTTACTACGCGAAACCAGCATACAGCTGGCTGGCGGAGATCTTACTACTCGCACGTCATGGCTTCGCAAAACGGGAGACGAACTGGACACCCTCGGTGATACCTTTGATACAATGGCCAGCAAGATTGAGTCCACCGTTGGACAATTAAGCACGGCTAATCGACGTTTACGAATAGAGTTGGAAATCGGACGCCAGGTTCAGAATTTTTTCCTGCGCGGACATGAACTGGTAAAGGAGTACTCACCGGCGCTAGTTTATCGTCCGCTCAGCGAGGTGAGCGGGGATATTTACAACTTCTTTCAAATCAATGATCGCTTTAAAGGCGTTTTCCTGGCCGACGCAACGGGTCACGGCGTATCAGCAGCACTGGTGACGTCCGTGATCTTCTTTCATCTGAATCAGCTCTTGAAAGAAGAACGCAGTCCCCTGAAAATCATGCACGCACTGAGCCGTCAAATCAAGAACGATCTAAACGAACTCTTCTTCGCCACAGCGTTTCTATTGCTGCTCGACTCAAAGGGAGACATCTTCTATGTCAACGCAGGGCACAATGCGCCTATGGTTTTCAGACGTAGCAGCGGAAAGCTGATCGAACTTGAAACAACAGGCATGATGCTGGGCCTTGACCTCGGAGATCCCAGGCCTTACGATATGAAGCGCGTGCCGGTGCGCAGCGGTGACCGAATCCTACTTTTCACCGACGGCCTTGTGGAGTCGGCAGATAGCCAGGGAGAAATGTTCGGAAACGATCGAGTAATTGAAATCCTTCGCGCAAGCGCTGATAAACCAGGCACCGAAGTTGTGAAAGAACTCGAGGCTGCGGTAATCGGATTTGCAAAATCTATGACCGATGACCTGACAATCATGATACTGGATATCCCCTGACATGTTCGCGCGCAGAAACCTACTCGTCCCAGCCGGGCTTTTCGCCATGCTCTTTCTCGCATTGAGTTCCAATGCCATCGTTTCTGCAAAAATGTTTGAACTCCGTCTACGCGTTCAGCGCGATCAGATATTTAATTATCGCCTATCGTCTGATTTGATGCGAAGTAAAATAATGAATCTGATACCACATCGCGATAGCTACAAAGATGAGCTCTGGACGGCCGTCGCCGAAACATCCATTCTCAGGACTCCCTCCTTCAACGATTTAGGTGTCGCTTCACTCTGGCAGAAAATCGGGTTGCCCATGGTGAACACGGCCCGTAGGCTTTGTCTAAAAGCGGGAATAAATCTGTGGGATGATGCAGCGATCCTTGGACGAATCCAAACTGCATTTCTTTTAGAGCGCAATAATCTCTACGCCGACGCGGCCGCAGAGTATACGCCCATCGCAGATCTTGTTGAGGGGGATGAGCGCGCGTTTGTAGTATTGCATCACGGATTCTGCCTGGCAGTGCTTGGTCGCAACTCGGATGCAATCCTTAAACTCGAACAGGTTAGTCGTGACGTGCCTGGCAGCATGTTCGACGAAGACGCGAAGCTCATTCTGCGGCTGCTACGATCAGGTGAATTGCGGCGGAAGCATATACTTTCGGAATTTAGCGCAGAGAACGATCGCGCCCGGGCATTATTTCAAGAAGGGCTATACGCTGATGCTCTTGTCCATTGGGAGAAATCAGATCGACTAACGAATGAGGACCGATACGGCCGTGCGTTCTCTCTTGAAAAAACCGGGAAAAGCGATAAGGCCGCAGACGAGTTCCTGGAGCTATCGCAGGGTAACGATGCTGTTGCAATCAAGGCCAATCGACGTTTACTACTGATTGGATTTGTTTACTCCGGTGGCGAGAATCTCCAGAAATTCGCACTTGAGAACTCCATGCGCCTTCAGGACACAGCGGTGGCAGGTGAAATCAAGGCTGCATCCACGCGAGCCCTTTCATTTCAACCGGCCAACGGAAGCGATTCGCCCGGCGTGATTGCAAACCGGCAGGCTCGCTTTGCAGAGACGATTGAAAAACGCATTGCAGATGTGCCCGCTCCAATTGAAATTTCGCTGAGCGACGGAAGGGTCTTTGCTGGGTTGGCTGGCCAAAGAAAGCACAATCAATTCATTCTCTGGCTCAACCAGGGATCAAAACTGTCGCTCCCGCTTGCACTGGTCGATTCTGTTCGACCCTTATCCCCGGGCGACATTATGTTCATTCAATCTGCAGATGGGCAACAACCTGCGGTTCGAATCCAACGGCGAGACGGTAACCTTGAGATTCTGGCGTTCGACTCCAGTATGGTGCAAATCGGAGCAGATGAATTTGCAATACGAGTGGTTCGAAAGGTGTTTCAATGAGACAATCGTTGGCATTGATATTGCTGATCCTTACGGCAAGTCTGTATCCGGACAGGCTTATTCTTAAGTCAGGGAAGGTCCTGAATGGAACAATCCGCTCAGGCGGTAACGGTGATGTGATTTTACAAACCGCTGAAGGATCACGCATGATAATTCCCAGAGATGAAATTCTGGAAGGCAACCTGACCTTTCAAGGCCCACGCGCCTGCTTGCAAGAAAAAACAGGTAAGGAAACGTGCGACCATCTAATTGAGGCTATCTCAAAATCCGGAATAACGTTAGTCGACGAATCGACGGGAGAACGCGCACTGCACCCCTGGACGAACTACATTTCCGCGAGTTTCAAGAACCTCAACCCGGAGCAAGTTTCAAATCGTATCATCCCGGCAGGAATGCGCGTAGAAGTCTCTGACAAGGAGACCAAAACCAGCCGGGGCATCGTGACTACTTCCGAGCAATCTACATTGATTCTTGAGCAAGGGAACCAGCGTGAGCAAATCCAATTGGAAAGAATCAACAATCTTACAATTCAAAATCCCACGATTCAGAAGACTGGGTTCAACTGGCCAGGATACGGGTTTCTGCTTCCAGGAATCCAACAGATTAGATCAAAGGATTCCAGAATCAAAGGGGCGGTTCTCCTGGGTGGTTCAATTCTATTCGCTGGCCTGGCTGGCTGGTCCGCAAGCGAAGCAACACGTGCCAGGAGTGCTTCCTCAACGTTTTTGCCGTTAGGCGGCAGTCTTGCAGTACTCGGAAACGGGAACGCAAATCGGTTTAACCGTGCCAGGACCTTGAATCATATTGCACTGGTTGGCCTTGGGGCAATCTACCTGGGAAATGGACTTGATCTATCCAGAAATCGCTCTAGCTCTGCTGTTGCTTTGCAACCTGAGATACGCCTGGCCTGGTCAATACATTTCTAGGATTCATCTTCTCTGGTTTCTCTCAGACCGTAGAAGGTTACCGTAACCTGCGTCCCGGGTGACCGTGAACGTTTCTCCATTCTCAGCCTGGTATGCGTAAACAGTAACGATAGGCGCTCACGTATATTTGAAATGGTCCTCCCTTCCTTAACGTTTGTATCCGAAGAACCATTATCTCTAACCTGGAACGTTGCGCCATCTCGCCACACTTTCAAAAATACCTCGATCGACCCATCACTCCTGGCCTCGCTGAGGCCATGTTTAAAACAATTCTCAACTATTGGTTGGATTATGAGCGGGGGTATCCGAACACGTTCCGGATTTCCCAGCATTCTAAGATCGGTGCGAATTGTTCCGTAGCGAAGCTCAGTAATGCGCAGGTAGTTTTGAATAAACTCCCATTCTGAACTCAACGGGACAAGCAACCTATCGCTGGTATACGTAAGATAGCGATATGTGTCCGCAAGGATCATAATTGATTCCTGGGTATGTGAACTATTTGTAACGGCAAGGCTATGTATCGTATTGAGAGTGTTAAATAAAAAGTGAGGGTTCATCCGCTCTTGCAGTGCGCTGAACCGCGTTTCTTTTAAGAGCTTCCGACTAGCCCTGGAAGCTTCCGTTTCAATCCGCTCCTCTGCTCTGCTACTCTCCAGATGCAGTAAATATCCAAAAAGAACCACAAGCACGAGCGATATACTCAGATTGGCCACTCGAATCAATCGTAACGATTGAGGCGAATATTGAATAACTCCAGCAGGGGCAAGAAGTTCTATAAGCAAAAAACCAATCACGGGCAAACCAGTGCTCAAGGCCAGCCAGCCCCGACGATCTGGAGGAAAAACAACCGCTGGATAGAGCGCGGCCGTAAAGAAGAATGCGTGTGACCAACTGTTAGAACCAAGCAAAAACGCTCCAACCCCCACAACTGCATTTGCAGATAGCCCTAGCAGATTCCTGCCGAGCATATGATGCCCCATAAGGCTAAAAACGATGCAAAGCGAATACGCCACACCAGCAGAAGTAGAGACAATAGCAGGTAAGACGTGCCCCGTATAAAGGTGTAAACCCGTAAGAACCACACACGTCCCGGTTCCAAGAATTGCAGCAAGCAAGGTCAAGCGGATCCGCTTCAATTCCGCCGGTGAATATTTTTGGAAATTTTCGAATGCCCGCACCATTCCGATTACGTTTGCCGCTGTAAGCGTCAAGATAAATCATCACAACACCGCCTAACGTGGCGCATTTACGGAACGTGGCCGCAATAGTCCGCTTCATGCAATCCCTGAACCAGTTCATTCCATGAGGCTTGAAAATACCTGATAGACCTGTGTATGCTGAATCGTGCAGCAAAATAGATTAAAAGTTCTCATTGTGGACGATGAAACAGCAGCAAGAAACGTTTTGCTCAATTATTGTTCACGCAATCCTGCGCTACATGCAGAGGATGCAGTTTGTTCGGGTCGCGAGTTTGTTGAAAAGGTTACAACCAAACAGTATGACTTGATATTTATGGATATTGAACTACGAGATTCAACAGGAACTCTCGCATTGCAGCAGGTTCCGCGCTTGCCACCTGTGATAGTCACTACAGGTCATCCCGAATACGCCGTGGAGGCGTTCGAGCTAGGCATGATGGATTTCTTGCTGAAGCCCTTTACCTTCGAGCGATTTATGCTCTCTGTGAATCGCGTGATTGAATCGGCAGAAAGAAATGCGGGAGACAAGGATTTTCGAACCACTGGTGTTTCGGTTCGGAATGGTGACCATTTCTACTTTGTTCCTTTTCAAGAAATCATATACGTAACATCGAGAGGCAAGGGATCAATCATACATACAACTTCAACGGAACACCAGACATCCCGCCTGCTCATGTCAATGAATGATACTTTGCCAAAGCACCAATTCCTGAGAGTTCATAAACAATTCGTAATCAACCTGAATTTTGTGTCTCATCTGCAACAAGCCGCAAAAGGAGATTATATTGCGTTCTTGAAAGATGAAGAGAACAGTCAGATCCCGGTAAGCAGAACCTATTCGGGAGAACTTCGCACTCGTCTGGGTCTTGGTTAATCCGCAACCTTCCTCTTTATTCCCCGATGATTCCCTGGAAGTTGATTCTTAAGAGAAATCGATTCTAATGTTGAAACATGAGCAGCAATTTTGTTCCAATCCTCGGGCGAGAAGACTTGAATCCCTATCGCTTACCTGTTCGACTTTTCAACCAACGCTTCATTGATCCCTCGGGAAATATATTCAAGATACATTTTGATTTCAGAACAAGAGAAGCAAGAGTCGTGCAAGTGGTCAAGACGCGGCTTGAAGCAATGCGCATTCGCGCGAAGCTCGGAACGCCGGCGCCCGTGGAAAACAGGACGCCAGAGCGCCTGGAATCCCCAATTGTGCAGCCAGTTCTCAATCCTACACTGGCAGCCGATTTAATGGCAGATGTGGTCAAGATCAGTCCACGCATCGCTGGAATCATAGCCGTCCTTAAAGAATGCAGCCAGCACGGAGGCGAACAGGGAAAAACACTCCTTCAAGTTATGCGCGAAGCAGATCTGAACTGCATCGCCAGAGCACAGGTAGCCATCCGACTCGTTAGATCCTCAGATTCAAAGCCGGGCGATTTGGTTACCCGATTCGACGATCGTTGGTTACAGAACTCAGAGATCTGCTTCGAGTTGTGCGAAGCGTATCAGACCATTTGTGAAGCCCTTGTGAAGCTCAAGACTTTTCACGGAGAACTAATCAATGCCCGCGATCGTATCTGGACGCGCACTCAGAAACGCAGTCTTGAAGACGCAGAGCACACGCTGCAAACCATGATGACTGGAGCCACAAAGATCGCCAAGGACCTGAGTAATTGGACTGCCAAACTCACGGCCCAGGGATCTTTTGCATTGAGCGCCGCTGGCTTCGACGAAAAGAACTAGAAAGCAAGATGCCGGAACATTCGGTCCTGCACCCGGGCCATCCCCGTTTTCGTCCCTTTGCTGTCCACTCCATCGACATAAAGTAGTCTGTATGGTATATATGATCCGTGAATAACGGAAAGATGAACGGCTCTGCATCCATGCCGATCCAGGCTGCGGCGATTCCAGTAAAAGCCAGGCGCTCCCTGGGATTGCACATTGCGATGGCATACACGATACTTGCAAGCGCCAACTTGTTGTTTTTTCTTGCGATGATCTTTGAGAATCAATCCGACATCCTGCTTCAGTTGTTTCAATATCGCTCTGAATCGCTCGTTCAGAAGATCGCCACTGACATTCAGAGGGGATCCCTGGGAGAAGATGCAGCGTCTGGATATGAAAAGATCCAGTCTCTTCTCACTACTCATGCACCGCGGGAGATCAATTTAGTAAACTCAGAGGGAGTACCCATCAAAAGCACCGTCAAGCGGGATTCCATGAGCATTAAGCAGTTTCAGGACTCAATTCTTCCACGCCTTGCAGATTTCAAGCGAGCAGACTCATTGTTTGAATCACGTTATGCGGCCACTCTCGACGAGAGTAATTTCAGCTTAAACTTTATTCTACCAATAACCCTGGGTAAGGGTGTTTTTTATGCCAATGTAGTTCTTGATATCCAGGCAATGCAGGATCGTTTGCAACACATATACATTCAGGCTGGAATAGCCGTAGCCTGGGTCCTGGCCTTCCACCTTGCATTGGGGATTTATGTCTATCGGATGTTGCTCAGGCGTGTTTCTTCTTTGACCGCAGCAAGCCAGAATCTTGCAAGCGGGGATCTGACAACCCGTATCACCTGGGCTCCGCGTGGGGGTGACGAACTCGATCAGCTTGGAATGGCGTTTAACGGTATGGCGGAAAACCTTTCCTCCACAATCAAGGAAGTCAAGGGGCTTAACAGGGCCATTCAGGCAGAGCTCACCATTGGTAAAACAGTCCAAGAATTGATAGTCGGGAGCGCGAGTGATTTTGCGGCGTACAAACCCTTCATTCACTACAGGCCCCTTCGCCAGGTCAGCGGAGACGTGTATAAATTCTACGAGATTGGCCCGGGAATGCATGGGATGTTCTTTGGTGATGCCTGCGGACATGGCGTTTCTGCCGCTTTGATTACATCACTGGTTATAAACTTTCTGGATCGCATCGTCGCGACAGAAAACAATCCCGGAAAAATCATACGTCTATTAGCCGATCAAATACTCGCAACTCTACAGGGTTCCTACTACACTACTGCAGTCTTTATTCTATTCCACGATGAAAGCAGGCGCATGTTTGTTTGCAATGCCGGGCATCTGCCACCGCTTGTCCTCAGGAAGACAGGTAAACTTTTGCAGGCTGGACCAGGTGGACCTCCGGCTGGAGTTGCAGGAGATTTTCAGTATGAGATTCTCAGCCTGGAATCGCGCCCTGGCGATCGCATATTCATCTACTCTGACGGTATGATTGAAGCCATGAATCAAGCGCGAGATCTGTATGGATTTGAGCGCTTCTGCGACACAATTCGCGCCAATGCAAATGAGGACCTTCAGACCATGGGTAAGGCAATTATTGATGACATCGATTCATTCAGTCAACATTTTCATGATGATGCAACACTGATTATTCTGGAGGCACCCTGACTGAAACGGACAGCATTTGTATTTTTGCTGCCGATTGCTTTTATTGGCAGCAGCTTTTTGTTGATGAATGGGATGTCACGCGTGCGCATGGCTGAGCTCCGACAACAAGTGCAGCGTGACAGAATCCTTAACTACGAGCTTTCCTCCCGTGTACTTCAGATTCGCATCCGAGATTTGCTTGGCGTCAACCAGGAATTTGCAAACGAGGTAGCAGCCGGAGTATTCGAAACCCAAATTCTAAACGCAAATGCGGTTGAAATACCAACGTTAAACGCCCTAGAACACGCATCTCTAATTGGAATAAATATAGTCCGGCGACTCATGTTCAAACGCCCACTCACGCTCGCTCAGGATACAGAAACATGGAAAAAGCTGAGTGCGGCGTTCATGCTGGAAAGAATGCGACGATTTGGTTCTGCTGCCCGTCTTTACAAGCAGGTACTTGAACGGGGTTTGACGGAAGATTCCCAGGCATTCGTCATGCTTCATTTGGGATATTGCCTTGCAGTCCAGGGGGAATTTGATGTGGCCCTGACATCGCTGGAGATGGTTAAAAATAAATTTAATGGAACACACTATTCAGAAACAGCAACCAGGATTATCGAGCTAATTCTTTCAGGTGATCAGGAATCGACCCGAATAGAAGCGAGCAACGTGTCACCCCTGGAGAAGGCACGTCGCTTAGCCAGCATTGGCCGCTGCTCTGTTGCGTTACATTATTTTCAAACTACAGAGGAGAAGCAGATTTCTGATCTGTATACAGAAGCAGGTTGCCTTGAGAAAACTGGACAGATTCCGGGTGCAGTACTGCATTACGCACAAATTGCTGAGAAGACCAGGGACCAGAGCCTCAAGAGGGAAGTGAATCGCCGATTGCTACTGGCGGGCGAATTCTACGGCGGCGGCAAAGAAGTACTCAACCAGGCAATTGCCCAGGCGAAGGTTCTTGGAGATGCTACGGCAGTTAGATTAATGCAAACAGCAATCCTTGAACGGAGGAAGGATGTTGTTTCAGAATCTGAAGTTCTTGAACAGGCCGCTGAGGCTGTTCAAACACCGGCAGAAAAACCAATGTTGGAAGAAAAGGCAGTCCAACCAGAAATAAAAATAGAACCGCCAAACCAGAAGCCAGAGATCCGATTACCTTCACCAGCTGAAAGCAAGCCACCCGATACAGCACCCACGGAATACGCGCTTTCTATTCAGACGCGGGGCGGGCGCTACATATCTGCCCGCTCATTGACAGTTGATTCGAGTTCAATCCTGGCACAATCTCCGCTGTTGCGTGTCCGATTACCTTTGGACGACGTTGCATCTATTGCTGCAAGCGGTGAAAACGCAATTCTGCGAGTCTATCTTACCAACGGCGAGGGATTTCGCGCAAACATGCTTCAGATCGATTTTACAAACAATCAGCTAATCGGTGAAAACACTTCGGTTCCATTGGATCGTGTAGCGCGTATCGCATCGGAGAAACGCTGATGAGAGGAAACGTTAGCAGGTCGATTTACATTGCACCAGGATTGCTCTTGTTTCTGAACCTGTTTGTATTTCCAGCCACACTGCTTGCGGATCGAATTCTATTAAAGAACGGCCAAACACTGGAAGGCCAGTTCATTGGAGAAGAAGGAGAGACTGTAATTATAAAGACTGAGCAAGGCAAACATCAGATTCTCTCTTCTGAAATCGAAGAAGTCAAACTTGGCCTGAGTGGGATGCGTCTCTGCTATCAGTTGCGTAAAGATGGGACAAACATCTGTGATGATTTATTTCGAGGCATCAAAAGTGGATTCCTTATATTCATTCAAGCTCCGCACTTTGACCAGGAGCGAAAGCTACCCCTCGCGTCGCTTAGCCGCGTTGAGATATGGCCAGAGCGAGATATGAACGTGCTTGGTGAAATTGATCTGGTGAGTGCCAACGGGAAAGTAACTTTGCACAACGGCGTTGCCATAGCCGGTTCCATGCAAAAGCAGTCTGACAAAATAGTAGTTCAGGGAAATGCAGGAACTCTTGATGTTGCGAGTCGCTCAATAGCCCACCTTGAACTCGACCTCGCACCTGTTGAGAAGGCGCCCCTGGCCAATAGCTCCAGGTTTCTGCGATTCATACCCGGATACTCAAAGTGGCAGAATGGAAGCAAGGTCCTTGGTGGCATCCAGGGCGGGCTTTTCCTCAGCGGAGCAGGTCTTGCAGTTTTCCATGGAATTGGAATGCGCACAGCTGCGGCCCAAGCATCCGATCCCAGCACATGGCTCTTCTATAACAAATCACATAGACAGGCTTACAACGCGCATGCGACGGGTTTCAAATTCGGATCGTCTCTTGCTCTGGGTATGCTTGCCTGGAACCTGACGGATATTCTCTTCTTTCAGAAGAAGCCTCAAGCTGTGCTAAACGAACGAAACGGAACATTTACAATCGGAACCAGGATCCTGCCGCGTGAGAATAAACTCGATCGAATTTCCTACTTTTCCTATAGTATCGCCTACTAATCTCAAACCGGGTTACGGCGTAAGACTCTGGTTACAAGTAGCGCTTACGCCAGTTTTCAATTCGAGCGATTTTCTCCTGACATGCATCTCGCGTTACGCCCAGACTGGCTCTTGAATCCTTGAAGAACTGACGCTGGTTAGCCGGATGCTTCATCATCTCTTCCTCTGGAACTTTTTCGGTAATCAGCTTAACGTCTTCGGAATATTTGAGTAGTCTGTGAAAGGAATCAGAAAGGCGATCCTGCCATTCCCATCTGCGCATGGATTCAAGTTTCATGGGTTCATCAGGAATACTATCAAGAACCTTGCGTTTTTCAGGTGCGACGCGAATGAGCGCTGTGTGAATGGAGGGCGGACGCCCAAGCCATTCGCGACACACTGTGATGGCTTCTTCTGTTTTGCGCCAGGCTTCCCGCTCAATATCCCGCGAGAGATCCATAAATTCCTGCGTTAGCACATTCTCGAATACGCGCGATTGGCGGAGTTTAGTCATGGAGGCTTGCTGGCTTTCTTTTAGCCTGGGCAACTCTGCCAGGCATTCTTCTACAAATTTCTGTTCATGAAATATTTCATCGTCTGGAATAAATGGCATGGAGGAAGAAACCGACTCCTCTTCTGTAACCGTCTCTGTTGTGTTGGTCTGCGGACGTTCTGGTGCCTTCTTTTTTTCCTGAACGATTGTTTGTTGCAGTCGTCTGGCCTCAAGTCGATTGGAGACGACCTGGACAACTTCCGGTCTACGTGTCTTTAGATTGAACCTGAGCGCGTATCGATGGCCCTGTCGATCGATGAATCGCTTGTCCATGTCTCGAACTGAAATCTTGAGCACGTCAATTTCGTCGATAGACTCAATGGGTATGTAATTGTACTGCAACTGACCACCCATCCGGAAGAGTATTGTCTGGCTTCCCGGATTGTAAAGCCAGACTCAGCGTGACGCAGCAACGGGTTTTCTTCTACCCTGCTCTTTTTTCAAGGACTCAAGCGCCGCGAAAAATGGACCGTACGTGTTGGCAGCATGCCAAACAATGTACCCGTCCCCTCCACTATCTTCAGAGGCACGCAGCTGCGCTTTTATATAATCGGTCAAAGTCAGGCCGGACTCATGCACGCGCATTGGGAAACCTTGAATATAAGCGATCACACGCGTTGAACCGGAACGCGCCTTTGAGGCTTTTACGCCATCGTAGATTGTCTTATATGGGTCCTTGCGTCGATCGAGTTCCCCGTAAAAATGTGAAGGATAGAGCATGGGGTAGAGCGTATCGAGGTGTGCAGAAAAGAGTTCAATCTTCTGGCCAATGATGTCATCGTTATTGAACACCACTCGACCAAAGATGTCGGCACCTACACGAATTCCATAGGGCCGGAGACGATCCGTTGCCATTTTAAGAATCCCGCCTACCATGCGGTAGCGTTGGGCCAGGCCGACTTTTGACAAATTGCGATTATCAGCAAATCGTATATAATCCAGCTGAACTTCCATGAAACCCATGCGCGCAGCGTTCTCGGCAGAACGCAGAACCGACTCAAGCTTGCCCAGCGACGGCGGATAGGTGTCAAGACCGCCCTGGAAACATACAACGCGCGCAACCATATAAAAGCCATGCGAACGGGCCATGGTCATAAAGGCTTCTGGGGGCATGCGCTCTACTGCTATGTGATCTTTGCCAACAAGCTGAACGTCTACTACCAGGGTATTGATGCCTGCGTTTTTGGCCGATCGAACCAAAGGCTCGTACATAGATGGGATACGAATGACTTCATTTGTAATGTAAATTCCACGATAAAACCGCGGGTCGTCATGAACAAAAAGACTTCTTGGCGTTGGCTCAAGATTGGTTGGAAAACCGGCGACGGGACGAGAATTTTCCAGATCAAGGGTTGGTTTTTGACGATCCGCTGCACGACGTTCGCTGGCCTTACGCTCAGCGTTCTTTCTGTCAGCATTCCTGCGTTCGCTTGCTTTTAGATCGCGGCCACGATCCGTAGCGCGATCGGCGCTGGCCACACGATCCTTACCATTCCTGGAGGGTTTTTCTGATTCCTCCCTATCTATTGCAAGGGCGCGGTCAGACGCCAGATCTTCCGTTTTTTTACGATCTTCAGCCGGTCCCGGAATTCTTGGAATGTCAGATACATCCCCGCCCATTCCGCGGAGGAGTGCTTCAGCTCCAGAATCGGGTGAATCGCGCAGTCCTGCCTGGGCAAATAATCCAAATGCCAGGACTCCACCTGCAACTGCTAGCCCGGCCAGGATTCGTCTCGAGATCCTGGTGGAGACAAGAACCCTCGCCTTACGGTATTGTTGCATAATATAATATATCGGATGATTCATAAATTGTTTCTAGCACGCTTTTGCGCGAATGCAGACCAGATTTTTGTAGGACTCTCCCCTGAAAACCCAAATCAAAATATGGTTCCCGCCAGGCGTGCTTGCTAGAATTCGGAAGAATAGCGGTGCGTACCGCAGAGCAGCTATATGACTTTTATTGAACTTACTATGAATGAGGGTTCCATGCTAGTGAATCCATTTGCGGTTCGCTCAGCAACTCCTGTGACAGATGGACAGGGAGCAACGCTACATTATCTGCTCGAATTTGTAGATGGAACAAACCTCAAAGCAGATACAGCACGCGACATGGACTTAATTCATAAGTATCATGCAATGTTCACGCATACTCGCACATCGGGCAAGACCGTAATGACATCGCAGGGCTCATTTCACTCTGTTAACGTAAACATTATTCAGAACTATGAATCCGTAGAGTCTAGAGTCGGAACGATTCGCCTGGTTATTATCACATTCTATGGCGGAGAAAAACGAATCTACGACAGCGAGTACGACATTAACGTACTGCAACACTGGATTCGTTCCCAAAACGTAATCGTTAAGTAAAAACTACGGGTTCTTGAATTTAGGGCGCCGCCGTTCCATCACCGCTGATAGTCCCTCTACAAAGTTTCCTTCAAGGAATACTGCGAACTTTTGATCACCGGAATTCAGATATGCATCAAACTTCTGAATGATGGGAAGCCTTAGATTTTCTTTCACAGAACGGATACTTGCCAGCGGCAGTTCAAACATCGACCGGAGATATTTTTCAGATTCAGCCAACAGTTTATCGGCCGGAACCAGACGATCGGCTAGACCTATCTGCAAGCATTCTTCCGGCTTATAACGCTCCGCAAGCATTGCGATTTGCCGCAGATGGTGCGGACCCGTAATCGTCTGGATAATATCGAGCAGGACATCCGGGATTGTTAGTCCGACACGAACCTCAGAGAAACAATATGAATACTTCCCTTCTGCAAGATATCTGAAGTCTGTTAACGCGCCAATTACAGCGCCTCCAGCCATTGCATGACCGGCAATGGCACTCAGCGAAGGCTTTGAAAACGCGTAGAGATTTCTGGAAAAACTCAGAAACGAAAGGAACGTTTCCATTCTGCCCTGCTTATCCATGGGGAGGAGCGCCTGGGGATCCAGACCATTTGAAAAAAAATTTTCTGAAGACGAATCAATCAGAAGGGCCCAACAATCTGGATTCCTCTCAAGATCTTGAATCGTTTGATTTAGTTCCTTGATTAAATCCGGATTGAGCGCGTTCAGGGGCGGCCTTGCAAGCGTGAGGCGTGCCAGATGATCCTTGATTTCAATTTTCACATTTCCCATGCGCAATTTTGTAACCCGTGTGGATCCGGTCTCTGATTTTTTCTGAGGCGAACGACTCAATGAGCCAGATTCGATTCAATTTTTCCAAGGATACGACGCAGTGTTGCAAGGTCCTTTTTCCCAAGACCTGCATACACAACCTTTCGCCTGAGTTCAATGATCGGGTTGAGCTGCTTGAGCACACCTTCTCCTTGCGGCGTGAGCCTTACGCTAAATTTCCGCTTATCCTCCGGGTCTCTAGATCGTTTTACCAGCTTCTTGCGCTGCAGGATTGCAAGGCCGCGCGTAATATTGGCTCTGTCGTCCAGATCAGATGCAAGCTCAGACTGCGATTGAGCTGGATTGTGAAACAGTTTATTTAATATGAAGTATTGCTCCGGGGTCAGTTCATACCCCGCTCTCTTTGTCATTTCGAGAAAATCCATCCGCAAAGAACGGTGGGTTCGATTTATATAGTAAGCAAATGCTCCGTCCAGTGTTACGATATCCCGTGCCATACAGATATGGTCGGCAAAAAGCAAGCATTCACTACCCAATTCTTACAAACAACTGGAGCTAGCGGATTCTTAGCACGAGCACAAGACACAGGATTCATCCCGGAAATTCTGCGCGAAAAAGGCTTGCTAAATAGTTGCATAGGATACAATCTGTTTTTGTTGCATATGCAACTATTCCAAACAAGAGGAGAACAGGATGGAAACAGGAATCCGCGAATCAATCGAGCGTTTTGTGCGCGCTGGAGATGAGCAAAGCAAGGAAATGCTCTTTAGCGTTACTCATCCGGAATTCCGCATAATCGCGCCAAATTTTCCAGTTCCGGGCAATACCACTGTGCTCGCCAGAGAACAATTTGCAGCTCTGCTTGAGAAAAAGCAAATGGGAGGCGAATCCAGGAAAATCGACTTTGTGAACTGGGAAAAAGTGGGTGAATCCGCAGCCATCGTGCGCGCGCGATTGACCGGGCAAACACTTGTGTTTGAAAACGCGTTCTCTATGGTGAAAAGTCCAGAGGGTTGGAAAATCGTTCAAGATATGGCGGAAGCAAAACTGATTTGAAACTGCGCGCGATCAACTCTGCGGAAGTCTATGAAACAAAAAGCAAGGGCTTTTCGCAGGGTATTTTTCTTCCCGGAATGCAATTGGGGTTTCTTTCGGGTCAGGTAGCCTGGGATTGCAATCGATCATTGCCAACTGGAATGGATCTGTCCCTGGAGGCAGAACTGGCCATGAAGAACATTCATACGCTCCTGAAGTCGGAAGGACGATCCTTTGACGACATTGTAATGCTCAGAGTATACCTGGTTGATTTGACACGAGAGAAAGTCATGCAGGTTTCGGGCAAAATCAACACGTTCTTTCCCGGAAATCATAAACCGGCTTCAACTATGGTTGGAATTTCCTCTCTCGCACACAAAGATCTGAACCTTGAAATAGAAGCAATCTTTGCCTAGGGCGCAATCCGTTTGATTTCTCCCGAGTACAGAACAACATAGATTTCGCCATCCAGATCTTCACCAAAGCTTGAAACTGGACCAGCCTTACTGATCAATGTTACGGCCGGGCCCACTTTTTTCCCCGCGCGGACCGGGAAAGCCCAGATGGTTCCTGTGACAAAATCAGCAAACAAGTACTGCGACACAAGCCCGGGTATTTTCTTCCCGCGATACACATAACCACCCGTTAGGCTGACACCGTCCTGGCGCCCGTAAGAATAAATGGGCAAGACGAGTCCTGCGCGCGAACAGTTTTCGGGTTTGTAGCAGAGATCTGCTTCCATTTTGTTCCAGCCCAGGTTATCGCCAGCTTGCACAAAATCGATCTCTTCCTTCCTGTTTTGACCAACATCCCCAACGTACAAGTCTCCCGTGAGTCGATCCAGACTGAATCGCCAGGGATTTCTAAGTCCATACGCGTATATTTCAGGGAAAAAACCGGTCCGCTTCGCAAATGGATTGTTTGGAGGAATCTGGTATGGATTCGTTGCGCGCGGCGTAGGTTGGATACGAAGTATCTTGCCGAGGAAGGTGTTCGTTTTCTGCCCGTTTCCATAGGGGTCGCCTGCAGAACCACCATCCCCTGTTCCAATCAGCAACGTTCCATCCTTTCTGAATAGAAGGAGTCCACCATTGTGATTGGCAAACGGTTGGCTAAAACGGAGAAGAATTCGCTTCTCCGCGCTGAATGCCTGGAGATTGCGCATTGGAATTGCGGCCACAATCGTCTCAATTGCCCCGCCGTTACTCACAGTGTAGTTTACATATAGAAATGTGTCGCTCGATTGATCAAAATCAGGTGCAAAGGCAGCAGAAAGTAGTCCCATTTCGCCGCCGGAACGAACTTCCTTGCGTATATCGATAAGAGTTTTCCCTTCGCAGATGATTCTACCTGCTTGCTCAACAACGCACATGCCCACGCGTTTAGAGAATAATACGTAAACAGGTTGCTCGAACCCCTTTGCCACAGGCGAAAGGGTATAAGCCTGAAGCGGATAAATCGAAGCGAAAAGAATCGCCCTCGCAAAAAGACGGCGGATTTTTTTTTTGGTCATGAGAATTTTTTTATTCTAAAAAATGGGATGCTTCTTTTAGGAAGCAATTTCCTGTATCAAACCAGGTGAGCAATTGATCCGTTGGAATTTTTTAACTGACAGTCTGGAATCAGACGCGCTGTATCTTGACTGTAGATCGGAGGAAAGCTTTGAAGCTTCCACTGTTCGCGGCTCTATTGGCACAGCTTTCATCAAGAAACCGTATGGTTCCGGTGCGGCCTCGCTTGCAAAGCTCGGCGGTTTCCTGACTGATCTCAAAAAGAAGACTGAAAGCAAATCCACCATTGTCTGCTTCGATGAAGGCGAAGGAATGTATGCCTGCCGCATGAACTGGGTGCTTGCCGGCATGGGTGTGAATGCGAAAGTCCTTGGAAAGAAGTTTGAAGAAATACCCAAGGAATGGCTGGGGAAAGGCGCAGAGCAACTCACATCAGAACCCGGCAAACCCGTACCAATTAAGACCGTTACTACAATCAGCCAACTTCAGAAAGATCTAACACGCGTACAATTGATCGATGTGCGTACAATCGATGAATACAGCGGGAGGCTCCCGCGCATGACCAATCCCGATATTGGCGGTATCTGCGGAAGAATTCCCGGAAGCGTTCACTGGGACTGGCTTTCTCTGTATGATGGCGACGGTCGAATTCGTTCACGTGAAGAGATCATGAATCAAATTCGTGAAATCGGATTGATTCCAGAACGCCCAACCGTGCTCTATGATTACAACGGCGCACGCTCGTGCACAACGGCACTCCTGCTGAGTCGATGTGGATACAGACAGGTAAGTGTGTATCTGGGATCCTGGATGGAGTGGAGAAAAACAGATCTACCCAAACAGCACGTACGGATCTGGGGTAAGGATTGAGAAGATTACTCGTAACAGCGGCGCTCCCGTACGCTAACGGGCCAATCCACCTTGGACACCTTGTAGAAGCAATCCAGACAGATATCTGGGTGCGCTTTCAAAAATATTCCGGAAACGAAGCCTATTTTTTCTGTGCCGACGATACCCATGGCACACCAATCATGATCGCCGCGAAAAAGTCGGGAAAGACACCGGAAGAATTCGTCTCAGAAATTCAGCGGGATCATTTACGCGATTTTCAGGGCTTCCAAATCCAGTACGATAATTATTATTCAACCAATTCACCGGAAAACAAAGCACTCTCGGAACAAATCTACGCAGCGGCAAAAAAGAAAGGCAACATTGATAGAAAGACAATCCGCCAGCTGTACAGTGAAGAGGATGGAATGTTCTTACCGGATCGATTTGTAAAGGGCACATGTCCAAAATGCAAATCCCCGGATCAATATGGAGATTCCTGCGAGGTATGCGGCTCAACATATTCACCAAACGAGCTCATTGATCCGCGCAGCGCAATCAGCGGTGCTGTCCCGGTTCTCAAAGACAGCGAACATCTATTTTTCAAACTTGGCGACTATCAGACGTTTCTGGAGAAATGGTTGACCACCGGTGTTTCCACCGGGATCAAACGCAAACTTGACGAGTGGCTGAAGGATGGCCTGCGCGATTGGGATATATCACGCGACGGTCCTTACTTTGGTTTTGCAATTCCTGGAGAGAAGGACAAATACTTTTATGTCTGGCTGGATGCTCCGGTCGGGTACATGGCATCGTCAAAGAACTTCTTTGATCGGACCAGGAAAGAATCCTGGGACAGTTTCTGGACAAAGCCAGGCAGCGAGATTCATCACTTCATTGGAAAAGACATAGTGTATTTTCATACATTGTTCTGGCCCGCACTCCTGGAAGCTGCTGGCTTTCAGAAACCGAATCAAATTCATGTGCATGGCTTCCTAACAATCAATGGTGAGAAGATGTCCAAAAGCCGGGGCACTCTTGTGCGCGGTTCAACGTACCTGAAATTTCTGGAACCTGAAGCCCTGCGCTATTTCTATGCAAGCAAGCTTGGATCTGGTCTGGATGATATGGATCTGTCGCGCGAGGATTTTATTTCGCGCTGGAACGCGGACGTAGTAGGGAATATTACAAATATTTTCTCCAGGCTATGCGGTGGAATAGCGCCAAAGCTAGAAAGTCGCCTGGGATCTCTCTCAACAGAAGGTAAAGCACTCAAGAAAGTAGCGCTTCAAACTGCAGCAAAAGCCACAAAGTTTTTTGAAGCGCTGGAGTATGCAAAAGCAATGCGTGAAATCGCAGGCCTTGCCGATTCAATCAACCGCTTGATTGCAGAGAAAGAACCGTGGAAATTGATCAAGACAGATGTTGAACAGGCACGGACTGTCCTGACGGATGCGCTCTGCTCTGCACGCATTCTTGCTTCCTTGCTCAAGCCTGTGCTCCCGTCTTTTGTTCAGGGTGTTGAAAATCTTTTGAATCTAAAGGACGAACTTAGCCTGGCAAACCTGGATTTTGAATTCCCTGTGGGTCATACAATTCATCCTTACCGAAATCTGGCCGGCAGAATCGACGAGAAGGAGTTTGACGCAATGCTTGAAGAAGAAAAGAAACTATCAGCTACGCAAGCGGTCCCAGCGCAGCCCAGGAAATCCTCAGATAAAACCCAAAGCGCGGACTCAGAAAAATCAGCAAGTAAAGCTAAGGCAGCAGGTGCAACTACAGCGCCGGGGCCAGATGCCAAAAACAAAGATACAAAGCCTGACGGCTTGATCAGCATCGACGATCTTACCCGTGTACAACTGCGGGCAGGCAAAATCCTGAAAGCTGAATTGGTGGAAGGCGCGGACAAACTGCTGCGTATTGAACTGGACCTGGGAGAAAACGAGCCAAGGCAGGTATTTGCCGGAATCCGCGCCGCCTATGCGCCTGAGGATCTGACCGGGTTAACGGTTGCGGCAGTCGCAAACCTTCTGCCAAGGAAGATGAAATTCGGAATTTCCAGTGCAATGTTACTTGCATCCGGCGAGGGTGCCGGACTTTCTCTCTATGTCGCACACAGGAGTGCAAAACCTGGCGACCTATTGAAGTAACTTGAACTTTCGAACGTTAGCCGCTCTAGTAATCATTCTCACGCTTTGTCTACCTGTTGCCGGGTATGCCCAACAGCTCGTCCCCGGTTTAGGTGATTGGCGCAGTCATGAAACGCAGCACTTCTTCATACACTACCAGCAGGCCAACCAGGCCATGGCACATCGCGTTGGGCGTCTTGCAGAACGAGTTCATAGCAAACTGGAACCCAAATATAAGAGCGGGGCCACAAAAACGCATGTAACGATCGTAATGAATTCAGATCTGGTGAATGCATTTGCCAGTCCTTACGGCCTGGATCGCATTTTTCTATTCCTGGAAAGCCCCGCACCGGGCGAATTTTCCCGTTTCGATCTCTGGGTGGATACGTTGTTCACGCACGAATACACGCACATACTAACGCTGCGATACTACGAAACGCCGTCGCAGTGGGCGCTTCGGATTGTATTTGGAATACCGCCTAACCTCATCGGCCCCCAGGGGATGGCAGAAGGCTACGCCGTGTATGAGGAAAGCCAGAAGGGCCTTGGACGCCTACACGATCCGCTTACAAAAATGATTTTGAGAACCGCAGTTCTGGAAGATACATTTCCCAGTGCCGCGGAAGCTATGTCAGGCTCGCATCGTTGGCCCCATGGGCAGATCTACTATCTATACGGCGCCAACGTAGTTGATTACCTGCATCGAAAATATCCTGAGGGTGCAGCCAACTTCTGGCGGGCAGAAGCCCCACCCGTGCTGCTTGATCAGAAACTTAGGTCAGTTCAAATCCGCTCGTACAGTTCTATCTACCGGGAATTTAGAAAAGAAAAGTTTGAAGAGATTAACGGTGAGATTGCAAAACTTCGCGCGCTGGGGCTCACTCCATTTGACCGCCTGACGTTAGACGGCGAATACAAAGAACACCTTACGCCAGGGACAACAGGTCTTCTGTATTTTTCAAGACCCGGGGCCAGGCCACCTGGATACTACAGGTTCTTGGCTGATTCAAAAGATAAACCGGAATATATAAAGCGCGTCATTTCATCCGCCGGGATTAGCGAGGCCGGAGGAGTTTCAGTTTCAAGCGAAGACTATTTTTTCTATCCTGGCCTTGGAATTCGACAAGAACTCTACGACACCAATCGAACCAGATTCCTGCGACGCTTGCTCCCCGGATCAAGCGTGGTTGATCCTGCACTCTCTCCGGACGGACAAACGTTATACTATATAGAGAAGACCGCAGTAGAACGTACTGTCAAACGCGCAAACTATTCAAACGGAATTGAAGGGGAGCCCACGGAAATTTACAAAGTTCCCTTTACTGGAATTTTACGTTTCACAACAGTTTCACCTGACCACCGTTTTTTAGCATTCGTTGCAAGGAAAGGTGAAGTGGGTCGCGCCGGCCTTGTGCTGTGCGACCTATCCAAAGGCCAGGACGCTGGATCATGCAAAACAATTGCCGCAGGCGCTGGCAGCATTGTTCGGCCAAGATTTTCCCCGGATTCTAAAACAATCTATTTCAGTTCCGACGCTGACGGCATTTACAACGTTTACTCAATCAATATTGATTCTGGATTGATTGAACAGCGCACGCGAACGTTGACAGGCCTGTTTGATCCTGTCCCCATCGATGATTCACTTTTTGCTCTGGGTTACTTTGGAAACGGATATGACATTGTGCGGATGCGCAATGCCGATTTGATCGCAGAAAAGTCAGACCTATTCCAGCCACGCGCTGAAGAATCCAACTCCTTCTTTGAAGAAGAAAACCCAATCCCGGCGGGTAGCCCGGTAGCGCAACCTACTTCAGATCTTGCAAAGGATCCGCCGTATCACGGGGTGCTGTCTATCAGACCGTACTTTACCGGATTGCTCATCGGTTCATCGCTGATCAACCTTGGGTTGGGTGCAACAGATCCACTGGGCCGCCACACAATCTTTGCCGGGATTTCCCCGGGCATTCCGGATCCATATGCTGTTGCATATTATGATTATGCGCGCTTCATCTTGAATTTCTCAGCGTTCTACAGCACGAATTATTGGAAAAGAGACAGAGCCCCAGGCTGTTTATTTCCGGACGATCCGGCGCGATTTGTATGCGACGATAAGTATTCATTCACTGAGGAAGGTGGCGGATACCTACGCTATACCGATGACGGAAGATTCTTCTCATATCAAATCCTACCGGGCTATGTAACGTATAAAATTAGAAACGCCAGACGTATACGCATAACGGAGTACGATGCACGCGATCTGAATCTTTCTGGCCCGTCGCTGGTGTTAATTGCGGGTGGAACTGACTACTATGCGGAATCCATTTCTCCGGAAACGGGCTGGCGATTCATTCTACAGAGTGAATATTTTACAAAGGACACGAGCAAACGCGAGCTTGACCCAAGAGCATACACGCCCATTGAATACGGACAGGCAGAAGGTGGACTGGCGCTCTATTTGCCGTCGTTTTGGGATCATCACGTTAACTACTTGAGCGCGTACGGATATACTTCTTACGGTCCGGACCGTGAGATTCAAAAGGTACGACTCAGCAGATTCCAGCGTGGCATCGCATACGATCGATCGCCCACAGGACTTTCCACAAGTCTATTTACGTACGAATATCGCCTACCGTTGATCTGGCTTTCGCAATCTCTGGAGGGCAGCCCTGATTTTGCACTGCGCGGCGTGGGGATGGGAATATTTGCAGAAACTGGAACTGCTTTTGATCGCGTAATGTACCGGGATCAATTCCAGAGCAGCGTCGGCCTGAGTTTCCTGTTTAACGTCAACTTTCTATATCTGCCGCTCGCACCTATTCGGATCAGCATTTCGCGAGGGCTCGGGAAGGTGGGAGAAACTCAGTTTTCATTCAGCATTTCAACAGGATTCGGTAGTCAGGTCGACGGTCGATCAGATGCAGTCACGAGACCATGGCATCGTTCCCTTCCACGAATGCGTGAGCAACCCGGCTATTTTAGAAATCCTGATGCAGGCGGAGTACTGGAATAGATCGTTCCGGCGACCCGCGTTTAGTACGGAATTAGAAATCGCTTAACGTTCTCAAACACTCGCTCAGGTGAAATTGTATCCACGCATGAAAGATGCGAGCATGCCGGACAGTTCTCAATGCACTCTTCTACTTGAGGGAGAAGATGTTTATCCATTGAATCAGCAATCTTTTGAAAAAACGGAAGCACACCGGATTCTGCCATGCGACTTGCAGTTTCACCGTTACGTCTTAATTCTGGTCTGCCCTGATAGCGATTGGATTGCATGTCATGCAAAGTAATTACGCGTTTTTCAAGCAGACCTGCAAGGACGCTTTCAGGTCCAGCCGGGGCTACAACAAGTGCGCTTTTACGCATCAAATCTGCTAAAGATCCAAACCCCTGGGCATCTACAAACTGAATCTCTGGCGCATTCTTTCTTAAGTATTGAATTTCTCCGGCGAACTCGCGGGAGTTGTCATCGTTTCCAAGGTTCAGGCGGAATGCCCGCTGGAACTTTTTTATTGGAAGCGGCACGATTGTCTTAATTGCTATCTGCGAAAGTAAGCGTGAAAGCCGCGCAGCATGACCAATAGGCCAGGAACCAGAAACATTATGCTCACCGAATAGACTGAGGTAAACTGCCTGTTCGCCCTGGATGGTTGTAGTTTTGAATTTAATCCCAACAACTCCAGGCAATACGTCGAGACCGCCACGCTTTAGGGCTGCTGCATCTTTGGAACTGTGAACATCAAAGAACCTGAGGAATCTCCCGAGTCTGCTTCCGCCAGCGAGGCGAATTGAACCCGAGAACAAAAGCTTCAGCTGTGTGCGTAAATCGGGTGCAGGAACATAGACTATGTCCGCTCCAACTGTGCGAATTGATTTTGCAAGGTCTGCACCAACTGGAAGTACCTCATCGAATACGCCAGACTCTTCAGCAAGTTTGGCAGAGGATGGATGCACGAGAAGAATAGTATACAGGCCCGGATGGCGCTCACGCATGAGGTGCGCCGTGTATACGCATTCAAGGAATGCAGCAAGCCCTGTTGCGTCAGAAGCTACGGCCAGAAATCGTTTCATGCCGTGCGATGAAGTTTCAACTGATTGTGCTATTTCCTGGGTGGTCTGCATTACGAATTATGAATGGGTTGTGTCCGGGCAGATTTCGCTGTCCACATTCTTTTTTCGGTAGGATTGGGGGATTTCAACGGATTTCTGCCAGGCGATTCGATTCTCAATTCCCGACTATTACAACAGGTGGGCCTTGCGGGATTTGCAACTTTTGCACGTTCTGCACATCAGAAGAAATGAAAACCTCACCGGGATCCGTTAAATTCACACAAACGAACACTTTCTTCGCGGGCTGGAAATTACTGTGGATATCACCAAGCAATTTAGTGAGGCGATATGGCGTTTCGTAGAAGATAACCGGGCCTGAAATTTTATCCATTCTCTTGAAAAAAGGCCCTCGATCCTCCGTTTTTCGAGGTGGAAATCCGGCAAAATAAAAGGGTCCGTTAATTCCGGCCCGAACAACCGCTGTCATCAATGCGCTTGCACCTGGGAGCACTTCGATTGTAACTCCTGCGGTTTCGCATAGACGCATAACGTCAAGTCCTGGATCACAGAAAACAGGCATTCCAGCATCAGAAAGGAGGACTGTAGAGCTCACTCCTTTGATCTCAGGAATGAGCGCACCCAGTTCCTCCGTTCTCGTGTGCTCGTTTACGATTCGAATCTTTTCACGCGGAAATGGGATGCCCCATTGTTTGAAAAGTCTGGAAGCTGTGCCGGTATCTTCAACGCATACAAGATCCGCTTCGCGAATTGCGCGAAGGGCGCGTAACGTTACATCTTCGGGATTTCCAATTGGCATCCCTACAAGCTTGATTACCGCCATTAATCCCAGTCGCGAACGCGAATGCGGACCCTGCCTGGTCCCAGAAATGAAACTGCAAGACAGGCAACGCCGAGTAAAAACGGAAATTCAAAATAGGACTGCTGATCTGTTGAGTTCAGATTGAACATCAGGAAGAATTGTCCGGAATGCATGAGTAATGCAATCAACAGGTACATGATGCCAGCAAGAAATCCAGCCGTGCGTGCGCGAATTCCCGTAACCAATGCCAGACCACCCAGGACTTCGATAGAAATAACAGAAATTGCAACAATCCAGTGAAGGGGCCTTGGAGACCAGGGAAGCGTTGCCATGAAGTCGGCGAAGCCAGCGATGTTCAGGAGTTTTGGAACGCCGTGAGCCAGGAGAATAGCCCCCGCAGCTACGCGAAGGATGGTAGCTGCGAAGGATTCATACTGATTTAAGAAACGCATAATACGAAATCGTACGTTTGCGCTCTTTGATCAATAGCGTGGAAGGGATTGGTCGATTTCAACAGCCCAGCGGTCAATTCCGCCTTTAAGACTTTTTACATTCTTGAGTCCATGACCTTTGAAGTAAGAAGTAGCTTCCATTGAACGAATGCCTGAATGGCAATAGAAAGCAATTTTCACATCTTTTGGCATCTTCTCCAGAATCTCATACGCCAATTCGCGTGTGATCAGTTGTGATCCTGGTAATGTTACAATTTCAGCTTCCATTTCATCGCGCACATCAATGAGCTTCCATGGAATTCCCTGATCCAGTTCCGCTTTGAGGACGGCTGGTTCTATTTGCATTTCTTCGTCCACGCGGGCACTTTCATAGATGTAAGTGATTGCGCCTTCTACTTCAGTAGGACGGTTGTGCTTAATAAATACTTCACTCAACGTATCAGTTGGGCTAAAGCCGCAGCTCTGGCACCCGCCAATGTGATATTTCTGGAAGAGAGCACGTTTGGCCCCAGGATATGCTTCCATGATATCCTGCATCTGCATGCTGTCTGTGATTTGTTTCTCAGCGATCATTCGCTTGTCCTCGCCAAATTTAGATTTACGGTACAGGGCTACCGTTTTACGTACATCGTCAAGTATAATGAAGAAAGCAGCCCTCGTCCTTATTTTATGCAGTAGCGGCTGTATTTCACAGCTATTTGATACTCCAAAGCCACGGGTTGTCCTGGCCTGGCAGGAGAAGGTGAGCCACTGCGCCGTATTCATTCGGGATATGGACCTGCCGGTATCTATTGAACCCTCAGGCCCTATGCCCTATTCTGCAAACGCAAGCACTGCTGTTTGGATTGGAAAAAACTTCCCACCGGATCAAGTGGGTGAAGTAGTAGATATTGGTCGGACCTACTATAAGGAATTGCGCTACGTTGCACTTTCTGATTATGGAATTGAGGATCCGCCAAGACAGGTTCATTACGATATTATGCTGGGTGGTTCTACTGAGACTGCCGTGAAGCTCGGCTTAAAAGCATGGAGCGATCAGGATTTTAAAAAACTGAAGCAGATCAAGACACGCGAAGAGCTAGTTGCTCTTGTGCGCAGCAAGTACGGTGAAAAACGCCCAACCCCATGAACCCATCCGCGAAGTTCGAATTACCGGACCTGAGTCGCGTTAAGCTCGTTCCTTATTTTCAACCAATTCTCAAACTGGACGACCAGCGTATCTGTGGATATGAATCCCTTGGACGAATGATGGATTCGGCAGGAAACATTTCTTCGCTTGGTCCTGTATTTCACAACCTTGACCAGAACAATCCAGAGCATCGCGAACTATCGCTGTACATGGATTCGTTTTTACAAACGGAGGCTCTGCGTGAGATAGCTTCGAGAGAACAGCTCCAATTGTTCATGAACATTATGCCGCACACTCTTTCCCTTCCTGAAAAGGGCAAGCCTAGAGCTACGCGGATTCTGGAACGGATTGGGGAATCCGGAATTGATCCCGCTCGCATTGTACTTGAAATTACAGAGGATGAATTCAGCGGCGAACTGAGTCAACTGGTTACGATTGTGGATGAATTCAAGGCCGCCGGGGTTTTAATAGCGGTAGACGATGCCGGTGCCGGAAAAAGCGATTTGAATCGGATCGCGCTCATTCGCCCTGATATTATCAAAGTGGATTTGCAGTTGCTTCGTGAAAGTATTCGCGATGTTGGATTCCGCCAGATTCTGCAAATGGTTTCAGCCCTGGCACATAGACTTGGATCATCTCTTCTATTTGAAGGAATTGAACGCGAAGAAGAACTATTCATGGCCTTGCGCATGGGGGCCAGATACCTGCAGGGATTTCTCTTTAGCGAGGCGCGCAAAGATCCGCAGGACGCAGGGTCCTTCACGGATTTCTTAAAGAAAGTCATTCGCGAACACAGTGCGTTTGCTGTAGCGGAATTCGTCCAGGGGTTTCAAATCAAGGATGATCTTGTTCACGCCCTCAGAGATGCAGTTGTCGGATTAAATCTCAAAGAAACATCTATCAGCGATTCCCTCCAGGAAAACCTGGGCCGGTTCCCACATCATATGAGCAAGGTTGCAATTTTTGATGAAGATGGAAATCAAATCAGCGCCGAGTTTCGCATTGAAAACGGAGGCTGGAAAAAAGATTCGTCTGGTATTTCGCACAATGCCAGTTGGCGGCCACATTTTGTCCAGGCCATGGCCCAACGAACGTATTCAAATCTAGACTGGCATATGACAGAGCCACGTTACGATGTGAAGAGTGAGTTTCCGCGCATTGTTGTTTGTCTTGTGTTAAATGCATCGAGAGTACTGGTCGCGGAAGTGGATTGGCTAGGCTGATTGCGCTTTACAGGAGCGGCTTACGTAGAAGGATGAGTCCGCATGGCTAAGATTCTTGGTATCTCTTGTTTCTATCACGATGCAGCTGCAGCCTTGCTCGTTGATGGAGAAATCGTTGCAGCAGGCCAGGAAGAGCGCTTCAGCCGCAAAAAACACGATGCAGGATTTCCGGAAAACGCAATTGCGTACGTTCTAAGAGAAGGCGGCCTGACAGAAGCTGACGTAGACTACGTTGCCTTTTACGATAAACCATTTCTCAAAATGGAACGCCTGCTTGAATCTATCCTCGATGCATCGCCCCGCGGATATCAGGTCTGGCTTGCAGCACTCCCATCCTGGATGGATCATAAGCTCCTGGTTGAACACACAATCCGCAAACGTTTGCCCAATCTCAGAGAGGATAGCAAGTTTGTATTCCCAGAGCATCATGAATCGCATGCGGCTGCTGCATTCTATCCATCCCCATTTGAGGAAGCTGCATTCTTAACCGTGGACGGTGTGGGTGAATGGACTACAACTTCCTGGGGCGTAGGACGGGGCGCTGAACTCAAAGTAAAACAGGAAATCAAATTCCCACATTCACTCGGAATGCTGTATTCTGCATTCACCTATTACACAGGTTTTAAAGTAAACTCTGGTGAATACAAGGTGATGGGTCTCGCTCCCTACGGAGAGCCTACATTCGTAAAGAAAATCTATGATCATCTAATCGACATCAAAGAAGACGGTTCATTCCGATTGAACATGGACTATTTCGATTATTCCGCCGGCCTAAGAATGACGAATGATAAATTTCATAAACTATTCGGCGGACCTCCGCGCCAGGCGGAAAGCAAACTTACCCAGCGCGAGATGGACCTGGCCAGGTCCGTTCAAGTGGTGATAGAAGAATCCATGCTCAAGCTTGGAAAGAGCATTCATAAAACGACTGGACTGGACTATCTCTGCCTGTCTGGCGGGGTTTCCCTTAACTGCGTTGCAAACGGAATTTTACTTCGCGAAGGTCCATTCAAAGATATCTGGATTCAACCAGCTGCAGGTGATGCTGGATCTGCCCTGGGGGCTACGCTCATCGCATGGCATAAAGTTCTGGGTCAGCCACGTGACATGAGCAAAGCAAAACATTTACAAAAAGGATCGTATCTTGGTCCGCGCTACAAAGCGGATGAAATTCAAACCTACCTGGACTCCGTAAAAGCCCCGTATCAAAAGCTGCCGGATACCATGTCAGCCGCGCGACTTGCAGCCAAACACATTGCAGAAGAGAAAGTCGTGGGTTGGTTTGTTGGTCGAATGGAGTTTGGTCCCCGCGCTCTTGGAGCGCGTAGTATTGTTGGTGATCCACGCAGTGTAAATATGCAGTCTACCATGAACTTGAAAATCAAGTTCAGAGAATCGTTTAGACCATTTGCTCCAAGCGTTCTTCGCGAAGACGTGTCAGAGTATTTTGAACACAATGGCGATTCTGATTACATGCTGATTGTTGCGCCGGTTAAGAAACATCTGCGCCGTCAAATGACTCCGGATGAAGAAAAGCTATTCGGAATTGAAAAACTAAACGTTAAACGATCAGAGCTGCCGGCAATCACGCATGTAGACTATTCTGCGCGGATTCAAACCGTATCCAAAGAAAATCATCCCGAGTATCATGAACTCATCTCTGAGTTTAAAAGACTCACTGGATGGGGCGTGATTATCAATACATCGTTTAATGTGCGTGGTGAGCCCATCGTACTTTCGCCGGAACAGGCGTACCTTTGCTTCATGCGCACTAACATGGACGTACTGGTACTTGAGAACTATGTTCTTGAAAAGAAAGATCAGCCAGCCCTCAAAGACGACACGGATTGGCAGAAAGAGTTTGAGCTGGATTAAATGAAAAATACTCGTAAATTCTATCTAAAGTTATTCGCGCTCTTCCTTGTGCTTTCTATTGTTCAATGGAAGTTCGATATTGCCTGGCCCCTTGCTAAACCTTTGCATTGGGCTGCACTTGTGTCATTGATTATTGCAATCGTTTATCCCGTTGGCCGTCCGCTGCACTGGCTCTGGGAAAAGTACTGTGCAATTACAACGCAGGCAATGCGCTTTTTCATGGGAACTGGTCTGGTCCTTGGCGGAATTGCTCTGTATCGTTGGCATTTTCTCCCAGAAACTGCCTGGCTAAATTGGAGTATAGCGGGCGGCGTGAGCTTCCTGGTTGGACTCATTTCGCCGGTTGCAACTATCGTTTACAAAGGATGGATGGCCGTTGCGCATCTCATTCAAACCGTCGTTTCGCGCATTATTCTTACAGCAATCTATGTAATTGCTGTGATTCCTGTTGGTCTCGTTGCAAAAATCACAGGGAAGCGTTTCCTTGAAAAAGACATTGACCCGCAAGCAACTACATACTGGATAACAAAAGAAGAGACTGGCGATTTAAAACGCTATCACAGACATTTTTGAGGCCGGAATATAATGGGTATTTTAAAAGAATTCTTCGATTTTCTAAAAGAGCGTAAGAAGTTCTGGCTGGCCCCAATTTTGTTTTTCCTCATTCTCCTGGTTGGCCTTGGTGTATTTGCAGCAGCTGCGGGCGGACTTTCTCCCTTCATTTACGCCCTGTTCTAGCATTTCAGCAATCGGGGCCACTTACCTGGCGTAAATTCTAGCTTAGCTCATTGAGCGCATCGGCAGCTGAGATCACCTCTGCATCCGTGTTCGTATAATGGGGCGCTATGCGAACAAATCCGGCCCTGGGTGCAACAACGATTCCCTGTACTGCCATTTGTTTTCCAACTTCCTCGGCATTGAGCCTTCCGGCTGGCACCAGGGAAATAATTCCTGAACGATTCTCAGACGAAAATAGCAACGGTTTGTATTTTTCCTGATCAATGCGACTCAGGAACTTAGCTTGAAGCTCGCGTCCCCTTTCCTGAATTCGTTTGATCCCAAATGCATTTGCTGATTTGAAACTGGCTGCAAGCGCAGAAGTTCCGACAAAATCATGCGTGCTATATTCAAATTTCCTGGCATCCGTATGCGGGTTCCAGGTATGATTTAAATAATCAGCCCCCTGCACCATCAAGTCCGCACCCGCAAATATTATTTTGATTTTTTCGCGGAGCGCAGGCGACGTATACATGACGCCGGTACCAACAGGGCCCATCAGCCATTTCCATCCGGAGGCAGCAATGGCCGCAATGTTCATTTGCTCTGGATAAATTTCAAGCGAACCCAGGCTTTGCGCACAATCAACGATCAAATCGATGTTCCTGGATTTGCAGAACTCACCCATTCGCTTCAAGTCAAAGGCAAAGCCGCTTGTGAACTGCACATGACTGAGTGCGATTATCTTAGTCTTTGAAGTTACCTTTGATTCAACATCTTCAAACCTAAAACCGCCTGGTCCTTCAATCAATCCACCGCATAGTTCTGCGTGCGTACGGTTCTGAATCAAAACGAGTTTAGCTCCCCGGCCCTCCTGCACCTTCCAGGGGTAATGATTGGCCGGATATTCAAGGTCGTAACTTACAATCTCATCGCCTGGCTGCAGCGGATATCCCGCAGCAAGCAGACTCAAGCCCTCAGAAGTATTTTTTACATAGCTGACGTTATCCGGCGTTGTGCCGAGTAGCATGGCCCCGCCCGCTTTGAAATCGTTTAACGGCTCAACCCAGTCCTGGAACATAAGCGATCCCTTCTGGGCCTGAAGATCAATCTGGGCTCGCGCAGCGTCCGCCGAGGCCGGAAGCATTTTACTTACCCCGCAATGATTTAGAAAGATTGGCATGTTCCTATTTTCCCGAGCCAGCATCGCTGTCATTCCAGGATTATGTTCCTTTTGCATGATGATACTGTATTCGCGTATGAACGCTACGGAGGTTTGGGCAAAAAAGTGCTTGCCCGGGCGGCACATTGCCTGCTCTTAAGGTCCGGTCTTGCCGATAAACAAGCGTATTCACCGGTTTAGCATTTGATTCACCAATATTTGAAAGCATTTTCGATTCTCGCCTTTATCTTAACTGTAAATAGCTCTACTTTGCATGCAGAGACTATCTCCGTGCCCGTGGATAATGAGTACGTTCAGACATTCAGGGGAATTATAGGGCGCTGGCTCGTTCCGGGAAAGGATTCAATCCAGTACCTGGCCAATATTTCAGGTGTAACCCCCGCAGATATTTTGAAAGCCAATGGCGGCAAATACAGCTCAAACTCGCACGTATTTATTCCATACTCAGAAGCGGTTCACAAGAAGTTATTGGCGGAAGGCAAAGGCCGTCGCATCCAATCGGTTGAACACAACAGACTTCTATGGCCAGTTGAAACACCTGCCTACACGTCGCGCTACGGAGTGCGTGGTGGGGAAAACCATCCTGGTCTGGACTTCGGATGTGCGCGTAATACAGTCGTTGTCGCAGCGGACGATGGTGTGATTGTGAAAGCCGGCTGGTATGGCGGGCTGGGTCTGGCCGTCGCTGTCCAGCATGCCAGTGGATATGTAACCTGGTATGCGCACAATACCTCCGTAATGTTACCAGAAGGCGAACGCATCGTGCGTGGCCAAATCCTTGCTTACTCGGGTTCAACCGGTCGTTCAACCGGTCCGCATGTTCATTTTGAAGTTCGCTTCATGGATGTTCACATGGACCCAGAAGACTTTCTGCAATTTGGTTACGTTCGCCCTGGACTCGTAGTCCGAGAAGGTCCAGAAGAAGCAGTTTCCCAGAACGTAGGTCTTGACAGCGTTGTTATGACCGGTCAGAGACCAGCGCAAAATTGACGCTCGCTTCGCACTGGAATCCACAAATTAGATCCTCAATAGAGGAAATGCTAAACGGCCCACCGGGACTAGCATGCTTTGATTTTGATAACACCCTGATCCGTGGGGATCTGGGGGAATCGTGCATGTACTATATTCTGACGCAGGGAATGCTCGGCGCCGATCTACCTGAGTTCTGGAAAGCTGTACACCATCCGCTAATTGAAGGAGAAGTGAACACCTGGCGCAGGTTGTGGACAGAATACTCAACGCAAGAGGACATTTCCAGCTACGAACAACTCGTGAAAGGGCTAATTGACGCGTACGAGAAGATTGCCGCAACAGATGGGCTTGAAGCCGCTTATAGATGGACAAAGGTTTTGTTCTGCGGCATGAGCGAAGCTGAACTTGCATCGATTGCAAAACATGTATTCATAGAAAACCAGGAACCAGGCACCGTACTTCATTTGCCGGGTGGAACTACAATCGACAACAGCATTCGAATCAGAAAACCGTTGTTGCAACTAGTGCAATCGATGATTGAGAAATCCTGGGACGTGCACATTGTTACGGCCTCCCCTGAATGCACGATTCGCGACGCTGTAACAAAATACGGACTGAAACCGGAGTCGGTTCGGGGCATGCGCCTTTCAGTGCGTGACCATATTCTAATGCCTGAAATTATAGAACCCATGACATATGATCAGGGCAAAGTAGCTGCTATCAGAGAATTCACTTCCGGTGAGATCACGTTTGCAGCGGGCGATTCCTTCACGGATCTTTCCATGCTTCGCGCAGCAAAACATACATTGCTGATTGATCGCGGAAATGCGAAGTTACGAGCGCTGGCAGAATCAGAGAACTTCTGGATTCAAACAGCAGAGTCGCTCGATTCGCAGAATTGAATCAGGAACGGGACCTTGACCCACGTTAGATAATGAGCCTCGCGGCAATGCCGCGAGACTTCGCTTTCATTCCTTACTTGAGTTTAGCAAGTTCTGCCTGGCAGGCTGGACTTGCTTGCGCGGCTTTTTCCTTCATACAGGCGCGCACACCCTGTGGACCTTTGGCGGCATCTGCACAAAGTTTCTTTACATCGTCTTTGCAGGCCTTGCGAAACGCAGCACGCTCTTCTTTGCGATCATTCTTGCGTTCCTCTTTCATTTCATTTCTCTTGGCCTTACATTCAGCTGAGAGGTTTGCTTCGTTCTGCTTCAGGCACGCCATGAGCTTCCCATCACGATGCGGAACGTCCTTGCAGAATTTTTCAATATCGGCCTTACATGGCCCCTGTGGTTTTTCCGGCTTCTCCGCCTGCAGAGTGACAGCGAAAACTAGCCCCAGTGCAACTATCAGCAAGTTCTGATTCTTCATCCAAACACCTCGGTTAAATTGTCTTATGACTTAGATTTAGACGCCTGTAACCAGGTGCAAGTTCATCCCTATTCTGGAATTACAAGTAAACAGGCCCGCACATAATCCACGTCATTGGAAGAAACTATGCATTGAATATCCTGGCTATGGAACGCAGTAGTACAACGAGTCTGAAAGGATTTTCTGGACACGTCCGATTTCCAATTTTGAACCAGCTTCTCGCCACCCGGTTTCTTTTTGAGTTCAGGTGTAGAATACAGAGCGAGTAGATGCTCGTACGCTTTGCTGCATTCTTCCCCTGTTGCAAGCCTGTCCGGTTTGATCTCTGGTTCCGATTTCTCGGATTTTTCGGAAGTCTTGTCTGGTTCTGCTTTATCCGGGTCAATTGACTCGCGCTTACATTCTTCCTGCGGATCTTTGCTGTTTCGAGCACATTCAACGTATTGTGCTGAGTCATACATCAAGCAATGACTGACCGCTGCCTGGACGGCGTCCTCTTTCAAAAGCTCCGTTTTTTTTAACTCTAATCCAGGCGCAATTGGATCCGTTGATCCAGCAAGGGCCTCCACGCGTTTTAGATACATGTCCCTGCACGCAGCCTCAGTAGGAGGTGGCTGAGTGAATAACATTCCCTGCGAAAGTGTAAATACACCCAGGGCAAGAATTCTGCGCATTAATACTTGACTCACAGACAGTATGCACCTTTTGAAATCCCGCACGGTTCACAATGAAAAAATTCCAATTTCCATCCACATTCCTCTGGGGCACAGCCACAGCGCCCACTCAAGTAGATGGAGGTGATCCAGCATCCGATTGGGCAGAGTTCTGCAAGATTCCAGGCAAGATCCTGGATGGATCCACCAGTGAAACAGCATGTGACCACTGGAATCGCTACAAAGACGATTTTGATTTAATGAAGAAGATGGGCAACAATGCCTACAGGCTTGGCGCCGACTGGTCACGCTTTGAACCAGAACCGGGCAGTTTTGATCTGAAGGCCCTGGAGCATTTCCGTGGCATGCTACAAGCCCTGAAAAAAAGAAAAATAAAGCCGCTTCTAACAATTCACCATTTCGCAGTTCCTGCCTGGTGGCTTGCGCGCGGTGGTTTTGAAAAGGAATCCAACCTTGTAGATTTCCTGCGCTTCGCAAAGTGGCTCATCGAACACGTAGGTGATCTTGTAGATGAGTACATCACAATCAACGAGCCAATCGTATACTCTGTGATTGCATATCTCGATGGCCGCTGGCCTCCGGGAAACCCAGGTCCCCTTGCATATTTCCGTGCAGTTCAGGTTCAAAAGAACCTTCTGCTTGCACACTTCCAGTTGTACGACATGATCCATGGGATTCATGCTCGCAAGAAATTCAAAACACCAGTCGTATCAATTGCAAAGCATATGCGCGTAATGGATCCTGGGGATGCTACGAGTGCGCTGGATCGCGGACGTCAGGCGACAGCAGACGAGTTCTTCAATCTTTCATTCTGTGATTCAATTCAGTCTGGAACCATGTCAGGCTCGCTTGGAAAAGGGGAGCGCGTGCATGATGGAAGGGCCTGGGATTTTATGGGAATCAACTATTACTCGCGCGATATCATTCGCTTTGATCTCCTGGCGCCGCACAAAGCTTTCGTTAAAGTCGATATTCAGGAAAATTCTCCAAGAAATGATCTGAACTGGGAAATCTATCCGGAGGGCCTTAAGCGAACGTTAGTACGATTCAGTGATCGTTATGGTTTGGCCATCAGAGTTACTGAAAACGGAATCGCTGATGCAAGCTATTCGAAGCGGAGTCAGTTCCTGCTAGATCACATTGCAGCCATGCAGGGAGCCGCGGCAGAAGGGGTGCGGATCGATGGCTACTACCACTGGAGTTTTATGGATAATTTTGAATGGGCAGAAGGGTACACAGCTCGATTTGGCCTGGTTGAGGTGGATTTCAAGACAATGAAGCGTACACCAAGGGCATCCGCTCGTCTTTATAGCAAGATTATCAAGAATCGGGGCGTAAGCGGAATGTGACATAATCAGGAACCATGCCCGAATACGCGACAAACGGACTTTCCTCAATAAAAACTAAAATCTAAACTAATCCTGAGTTGACGGGCTGGTTCCTCAGGCAAAACTTCCCAAAAAGGCAGATTTGCAGAGGAATCTATGCATAAACTCATTCAACTTACACTGATCGCCGTCGCAGTGTTCACTACCAGCGTGCAAGCGGAAACAGTAGGTTACAAACTTACCTGGGAAAAAAACCCAACCGCCAAGAGCTATGATGTGGAAGTATCGCCAGCAATGGACTTCTCAAAAGTCGTACAAAACCTGAAAGCTGATACGAACGAAACTCGTTTTAACCTGGAACCTACAGAACCAAAATACTACTGGCGCTACCGCTCAGTAGACACTGCTGGAAAAGCAGGAACGTGGTCTGCAGTTGCAGAACTGCAAAAACCAGCAATGGCTGCGGACACAAAATCTGACACAATTCCTCCACTTCAAATCTCAACGGATTCAATGAAGGAAAACGGAATGGCCGGAGCTGACATGTATTCCCTTCCAGCGGGCAAGTCGCTCGTTATACGCTTCAATCCTAAGGATGATGTGTCTGGTGTGGGTGAAGTTTACTCAAAAGTTAACGGCGGAACCTACTCACTTGTTCCAAACGCAGAAATGCGTCTGACGGCTGATGGCGCATACGTAATCGAATGGTATGCAATTGACCGCGCAGGAAACAAAAGCCCAATTCAAATTCGTCGCATTTACCTGGATAGCACTGCGCCATCGCTTGTTCGCACAATTGATGCAAGCAAAGTCGCAACTGACGGAAGCCTTGCTAAGACAGCAAAGATCGTTCTTTCTGCACGCGATGAAGGCACAGGCCTTGATAAAATCGAATGGAGAAGCGGAACAGAAGGCGACTGGAAAGTATACGAATCTGCAATCCCTGCTGCATCCATTGCTCAAAACGACATGGGCGTGATTCAGTATCGCGCAAAAGATAAGATTGGAAATGAAACTGCAACTCAGACATACTCCTATCGCATCGACAGCACTCCTCCGCAACTGCCAACAGTATTCCAGGGTCTGCAAGAGCCATATCGCATTCCACGCGAAGGTCTTTCTGTTTCAGATTTCCCAAAGAATGCAACTGTTGAATACAAAATTGATGAGTCTGATTTCAAGAAGCTTGAGCCAGGCGATCGCATCATAATCGACAAAGAAGGCGAACATACTGTGACAATTCGTGTAACAGATGAAGTTGGAAACGTAACTGAGAAGTCATTCAAAGTGCTCGTGGACAACACTCCTCCAAAATCTGAACTGATGACAGAGATTGCCCCTTAATTCTAAAGATTAGAAGCAATCGCAAAAAGGCCGGGTTAAACCCCGGCTTTTTTTTTCGGAAAATGGAACCAAGAAGAACACGAAGATAAAAACATCAGAGCGAGGGAATTTTAGCCGCAGATGAACACGGATCGGGAAACGATGGGACACAGATGAAAATTTGAATGCAGGAATTGCGATCCCGGCCTTTCACACCTTCTGTGTTTATCGGTGCGCATCTGCGGCTAAAATCGATTCGAGCTTCGTGGTCTTCTTTTTTTGTCCAGGGCTCCGGCTTATCCCGATTTTTTCTGATTTTACGCAGAGGAGCGCAACAAAGGGTCGCATATGGATTATAAAACAGCCGGCGTAGATACCCATGCAGGGCAACGATTCGTAAAACTAATTGGCGATTCAGTGAAGAGCACCAGGCAACCGCACGTAATGAGCGGACTGGGTGGATTTGCTGCAATGAGCGACGTTTCATTCCTCAAAGATTATAAACAACCTGTGCTCTTAACTACGACAGATGGAGTCGGAACCAAACTCCACCTTGCAACGTTATTCGACCGTCATGAAACAGTTGGAATCGACCTGGTTGCAATGTGTGTGAATGACCTCCTTGTGACTGGTGCAAAGCCACTGCTGTTCCTGGATTATATGGCAGTCGGTCGTCTCAATCCGGAGAAAATGGCAATCGTAGTCCAGGGAATCGCTGAAGGTTGCAGGCAAGCCAGGTGTTCGCTTGTGGGTGGCGAGACCGCTGAGCATCCAGATTTGCTCGAAGATGCAGAATACGACCTTGCTGGCTTCTGCGTTGGCGTAGGAGAAAAGGCATCCATGATCGATGGAACCAGAGTCCAGGAAGGAGATGTAATCCTTGCGCTTCCCTCAAGCGGTATTCATTCAAACGGCGTTTCACTTGTGCGAAAACTGTTTCTCAAAAACGGAACGGAGCTACCAGATTCAAGCGCAGACTGTGAATTCCTTGTGAATGAAATTCTGCTTAAACCTACAACGATCTACGAACCGTATCTCAGAGCTGTCCTTGACCAGGGACAACAGGCCCTCGCAACAAACAATGAAACCTGGATCAGTGGAATGATTCATGTTACCGGAGGCGGTTTTTTTGAGAATATTCCGCGCATTGTTCCGGAAGGCCTGACGGCAGAAATCGATCCTGATAAAATCCCATTGCCCCCTGTCTTTACTACAATTGCGAATCGCGGCGTAGCACGCAGAGAAATGTATTCCGTGTATAACATGGGTGCCGGCATGATTGTATTTGCTCGTCCAGTCGCAGTAGGTGAAATTCAGAAAACTCTGAAAGGAAACGGAATGGATGCTGCTGTCTGCGGTTTGATCAAGCGCGGGGCTGATAAAGTGCGGCTCCTGGGATTGGAGTAACCGGGGAAGAGATTGGATGCGGATGAACTCAGTTGCGGTGTCAGCAAAAACCCGTATCCCTCCAGGTAAAAAAGGATTGAACAAAGAGCTTTACGGGCCCGTCTCATCCCTGATCTATTCCCCGGAAGGTAAAAATACAATATGAACAAGTTTCAAACGTGGATCACCCTTGCAGCATTCGTAGCTTCACTCGGAGTATCCGCCAATCTGCAAGCAGACTCGCAATGCAAAGATCTCTCTCAATCACAATGTACCGGCAATGACGACTGTACCTGGGTCAATGGTTATACAAGACAGGACGGCGTTAAAGTAGATTCTTACTGCCGCGCTAAACCGGGCAAAGCCAACGACAACGGCGATCGTCGTGACAATCGGGATAAGAAAGACGACAAACGTAAGAACGAAGACAAACGCAAAGACGACAAAAAAGATAATAAGAAAGACGATAAGCGCAAGAACGAAGACAAGCGCAAAGACGACAAAAAAGATACCAAGAAAGATACTAAAAAAGACAAAGATAAGAAGAAAGATAAAGACAAGTAATGTCAACGGGGCGGGTCACCGCCCCCGCTCTTCCAGAAACGCACAAGCGAGCGTCTGACTACAAATCCCTGGCCAACTAAAACCCCCTGCCAAACCTTGGCTATGGCTACAGTACTCCTACTCATCCTCAGCAACGTGTTTATGACTTTCGCCTGGTACGGGCATCTCAAGTTCAAAAGCACACCACTCTGGATTACAATTCTGGTAAGCTGGGGAATTGCATTCTTCGAGTATTGCCTGCAGGTTCCCGCCAATCGGATGGGGCATGGTTTATTCAGCGCATTTCAACTTAAAGTCATTCAAGAAGTAATAACGATTTCGGTGTTCGTCGCATTCGCAATTTTGTACCTAAACGAAAGACCGCAATGGAATCACTTTGTTTCCTTCCTCTGTATCGTTGGTGCGGTTTACTTCGCTTTCTATTCGCCTGTGCAAAGTTAGTTCCGCGCTCGTCAAAAAATCCTATCTTTCCAGCCCCGCCTTTCGCACATGGGGCAATGGACGCGGCTTCCTGGAAGGATGCAGGCAAGTATTACAAGCACAAAGGTCATTCGATTTTCTATCGGATCGACGGTGCAGGTTCCGCCCTCCTACTCATTCACGGTTTTCCAACTTCCTCCTGGGATTTTGATCTTATCTGGTCGGATCTTGCAGCCCGTTCCCTGGTAATTGCGCCTGATCTAATTGGCTACGGTTACTCAGACAAGCCGCGCGAATATGAATACTCAATCCTGGATCAGGCGGATCTCATCGAAGGGTTGCTGGCAGAACTTCGCATAGCCGAGGTTAGAATACTCGCACACGATTACGGTGTCAGCGTTGCCCAGGAATTACTCGCCCGTTTTCGCGATCGTAAGCGCGACCGGAAGAAAGGTCTGGAACTTGTTTCAGTTTGCTTCTTAAACGGCGGGCTTTTTCCGGAATCGCATCAGCCCAGATTCATTCAGAAATTGCTCCTGAGTCCTCTGGGACGCTTTGTTTCTCTCTTCTTAAACGAAGGCGCATTCTCAAAAGCATTCGCGGAAGTATTCGGACCTAACACAAAGCCCACACCAGAAGACTTAAAGCAATTCTGGCAACTGATCCAGCATAACAAAGGTAAAGAAATCTATTATAAATTGATTGGGTATATTCCTGAGCGCGAAAAGTATCGTGAACGCTGGGTAAATGCAATGATGAACTCAAGAATTCCGTTGCGATTGATAAATGGACCGGAAGATCCGGTTTCAGGACTCCATATGGCAGAAACGTACCAGAAGCTTATCCAGCACGCAGATGTAGTCTTACTTCCAGGAATCGGTCATTACCCGCAGGTAGAAGATCCTTCCGGAGTTGTGAAGGGCTACTTCGAATTCGTAGATAAGAAACCGGAAGAAGATTAATTCATGCGCGTTCTGCTCCTTGGCTCCGGTGGTCGTGAACATGCAATCTTTTGGAAACTTACACAAAGTCCAAACCTCAGTGAAATCTTTGTTTTCCCTGGTAACGGTGGATTTCCGGACGCTGTAATTGCAAAGGGAATCACGTTAAACGACTTTGAATCGATTCGCGCATTTGTTAAGGGCAAGCAGATCGACCTAATATTTGTTGGGCCGGAGCAACCACTTGTTGACGGAATTACAGATTCCCTTGAGAAAGATTGTCTTGTATTTGGACCCGTTAAGCGCGCTGCAATGCTTGAAGGTTCAAAGGAATTCTCCAAAACCTTCATGGAACGGCATGGAATACCCACGGCAGAAGCAAAATCTTTCCAGACTTCCGTAGATGCAATCGCCTATCTCAAAACGCGCAATCTACCAATTGTAATAAAGGCAGACGGGCTTGCTGCAGGCAAGGGTGTTACGGTCGCTCAGACCTTTCCTGAAGCAGAGGCAGCTATCATCGACGCTCTTGATAAAAAGATATTTGGGGCATCTGGCACAACCGTCCTCATAGAGGATTTTCTTCAAGGGGAAGAGGCCAGCGTGTTTGCAATTTGCGATGGAGAGCGAGCTCTTCCAATGATTGCAGCGCAGGATCATAAACGGGTTTTTGATAACGACCAGGGCCCGAATACCGGTGGAATGGGTGCGTATGCTCCCGTTCCTTTTATGCAACCTGACGTCATGAAACGAGTCCAGCAGGAGGTGCTCGATCGCGTCATTGCTGGAATGAAACAGGAGGGCTCGCCATATCGCGGACTGCTGTATGCGGGCTTGATGATTCACAATGGAATCCCCAGGGTTGTAGAATTCAATTGTCGATTCGGTGACCCGGAAACCCAGGCACTTCTGCGCCTGATGGATGAGGATTTACTGCTGCTTGCCAAGCAAAGTGCAGAGGGTGCACTGCCGGATCGATCGCTCAAGTTTGCTTCTGGTGCCGTAATTTGTATCGTTCTTGCTGCGGATGGCTATCCGGGCGAGTATCTCAAAAATATCCCCCTGCCCGAACTCAAAACCGTTGACAGTTCAGGAGACATAATATTCTTCCATGCTGGTACTGCAAAGCAGGCAGGTGCGACGGTTTCAACCGGGGGACGGGTGTTGAATCTGACAGCAGCTGGCCGGGATCTGGCTGATGCGCGAAAGCGGGCATACGCAGTACTGGAAAAGATTCAAGTACCAGGGCTTTTTTACAGAAAAGATATAGGGCTGAAGGGAATTCCTTAGCCTGGCAGGTTCATGTGTATATTTCTGAATGTCTCCAAGATCTCACTATTGATGAGCGCAGCCGCCTTGAGCGTCGCCTCGGAATCATACTCAGACGGCCGGAAGGCGCGCAGCAAATTCGCAAATCTCTCCATAAAATCTTTCAAGGCCTTGAAGTACGCATTCGCGCTGAGCTCGAAGCAGGAGCTATCTGGCAGCGAGTGCTCGAAGCATTTGGAATTCTACCGGAAGATCGCTTAAGTCCAGAGGAGGCTGCTGCCCTTAAGAAGCATCCGCTCACTTTTTATCCAGAAGGACACGTTTGTTTAATAAGCGGTGAGGCTCTGGAAATTCTGAGCAAGATGGATTGCGTAAAACAGAGGAACTTCCTGTTTTCGGAATTATTTCGTCTATCCAGTTCAGAAAGAAAAGCGTATGGCAAATGGCTGGGACTGTCCGGTCTTCCCACGGCACTTGAACTATACTCAGCAATTGCAAAGGTACGCGGCGCAGACTCTGCTGAATTTGAAACGGTCCCGGAACATGTAATGCATGAGGTTTTCGCGGAGGACGAATTCGGTCCAATGCTCTGGTTTTATAAAGGCGTTCTCCCCCTCTATGAATGTCTGCATATGATGGAAACGCAAACGCTCACGCAGGACCAATCCAGAATCATCCAGGCATTCCGCCTGGGCTACCTTGTGGCCAGACCTCTGCCGGTAAATTTTGGTGAGCCGCAACGCTATCGCGCGGAAAGAACGCGCGAAAAAAGTGCTGGCACATTTGCAGACCTGCCTGCGCTATATAAAGAGGATACGCTTCAACGTAGCCTCTTCTAAATGCGCAGTAGCTATGTGATTTGCATACTGGCAGCGGCTTTGGCCTGCCGCCAACCGCTTGTCGATGAATCCTACGCAAGCCTGAGCGCAAAAAGCATCAACGGTGTAGACGCTTTCTTTAGCCTATTTGATACCTCAAAACAATCTATAACGCACAGCGCCTACATGACTAGAGAGGCGCAAGATTCAGACATAATCATACACTTTGAACGCGAAGTCGGCTATCCGGAAGAGGTTTATAGAAATCTCGAGGCCTGGATGTCAGGACTTGACCTGGAGCAGGATACAGATTCAGATACAATCGTTGGCCGACAAACAAATCCAGCCCTCAATTCAAGTCCACGCAATCCAGGATTTCATACAAGCAACCAAAGACGCGGATTGCCTGGTGCTAAAGGCGATTCATATTTTACACCAGGCACACCTGAAGAAGGTGCGGGCGATGCAGATAAGGCGGGAGAAGAAATTGCAGAAACCGATACCGAGACGGAGTCCACTGAGCCAGAAAAACCACTCAAGCCAGTTACCCTGGTTTACTTTTTACGCGATACAACCCTCAGCGTCGAGTTCTGGGAAAAGCTGGCCAACAAACTAAAGGACCATCCTGCAGAGCAGGCCTACTGCAAGGCTCAGGCTGGCTTTCGCAGCATCAAAGCAGAAATGGTATCGCAACAAGTTGCAACGTTATTCGGCTTCCGCGCAAAGGTTACGGAGTCGTACAGACCACAGGTTGCCAGTGATTTTAGCTCAGATGTGTTCAAAGAATTTCCTCCAGCAGTTAGATTCAGATTTCTGCACGAAAATGAACCTGCATTAGCCGTGAACGGTCCGTTTGCATATCAGACTTTGCTCCTTGGAAATGAAGTCGATTTGATTCGAGAGTTTTATGTAAAACGTGGCCGCGTAATTCTAATCTATAATGCAGAGTCGTTTCTGAATTATTCAATGGCCTTGCCTGAGCACCAACGCTTTGCCAAAGAACTGATTGCATACATCCTCAAAGGGAAGGAATCCGCCAGGGTTGCAGTAATTGATAAAATGCCAGTTCCTCCTGCAAAGTCAGGAGAAAAGGAACAGAGCATGTTTCGAGTGTTCACGGTCTTTCCGCTAAACGTGATATTCTTTCAGTTATTCATCTTTCTGCTAATGTTTTTGCTCGCCAGAGCGTATCCGGGTCAACCACTTGCTCAGGAAACACCGCCAGGAAGCAGAGACTTTACAGAGCATTTTCGCGCCCTTGGCAACCTGATCAGGAAATCGAGTAAAACAAAATGACACCAGAAATCCAAATTCTTCGCAAAGAAATTTCCCGTGCATTCGTGGGACAGGAGGATCTGGTTACAGGAGTTCTGGCTTGCTTGCTCGCTGGCGGGCATGCATTGCTGGAAGGGATGCCTGGCCTTGGTAAGACTTTGCTGGTCCGTACTCTAGGCCAGGTGCTGGGACTTGATTTCTCTAGAATTCAGTTCACGCCCGACTTGATGCCGACAGATGTTACCGGGACTCAGATTTACAATCAACGCGAACAGGCTTTCGTATTCCATCGTGGGCCAGTGTTCACCCATATTCTACTCGCTGATGAAATCAATCGCTCACCTGCAAAAACTCACTCCGCGTTACTTGAGATCATGCAAGAGCAACAAATCACAATCGACAATCAAACATACCCCATTGAGTCTCCATTCCTGGTTCTGGCCACGCAGAATCCCATCGAATCCGAAGGAACGTATGCACTTCCAGAAGCAGCACTGGACCGTTTTTTATTGAAGCTGAAGATCGATTATCCGAGCGAACAAGAAGAGCTTGAAATTTTGAAACTTCAAACAAAAGCAGAGATGCAGACTAAGGTAAGCCAGGTACTCACTCGTCCCCAAATTCTTGAGTTACAGCAAAAAGCTGCAAACATTCATGCATCGCCCAGCATAATGTCGTACGTAAATTCACTGGTTCGCAGTACCCGTGCCCGCCGCGAAATATACGTTGGTGCTTCCCCGCGTGCTGGAATCGCAATTCTCAAAACTGCGCGCGCAGTTGCAATGCTTGCGGGTCGTGACTTTGTTCTGCCAGATGATGTTAAGCTTATGGCCTTCCCTGCACTGCGACATAGACTCTTACTGCTACCTGAAACGGAAGTTGAGGGAAAAACTCCGGACGACTTGATCCATGACATATTACAAACAGTCCCGGTCTACAAAATTCAAAAAGCAAAATTAAACTCGCAATCCGTTTTGATGCAAAGGCCGGGCGCAAAATCACGGCGCGCATTTTTGACGATATGCAAACTAACTTTGAATGCGATGCATTCCCCCTTGAAACAAAGCTTTCAGGCGGCAGCAATGAATTTGCTTACGGCGTAACCGTTCCAATGCGCGGATCATACAAACTGTCTCACGTTCATCTGACCGTGTTTGGTGCACTCAAACTTTCACGGAAAGTCTTCCGCATCCCATGCGAAACGACGCTTCGCGTCTATCCCGACCTCAGAAGCGTAAGCAAGCTGATGTTACTTTCGCGCTCGTCTCGGCTATCGTTCATGGGAATTCGCAGGATCAGAATGACTGGCGGTGATACAGAGTTCGAACGGCTCCGTGAATATACACGCGACGATGAATTCAGGCGAATCGACTGGAAGGCAACAGCCAGACACCGCAGATTCCTCGTGAGACAATACCAGCAAAGCCGAAATCAAACTGTAATGTTCCTTGTGGATTGCGGCCGTATGATGACTGCAGAATCTGGCGGAAAGACAATCCTGGATCATGCGCTTTCAAGCGTGCTATTGCTTGCGCGCGTTGCGCTCGATCAAGGCGATCGAGTCGGATTTCTCGCTTTTTCGTCGCGCGTATTACGATTTGTTGCACCGGTATCGGGCGCAGCAAAACACAGCACGCTAGTTCAGGCCTGTTTCGATTTATTCCCGTCACACGATGAATCAAATTTTGATCTGGCATTCCGCCATCTGCAGACTGCCGGAAGAAAACGAAGCCTTGTTTGTTTGATTACAAACGTAATCGACGATGCAAATGCAAGCATGATCAGGTCGCATCTGGAAGTACTAAGCGGAAGGCATCTGCCGTTTGCCGTACTCATGAAGATGCGAGAGATAGTAGAGATGAAAGAAAAAGATGATCCGGCCGTTGCTGAAGCAATAAATGATTTTGTAACGTGGCGCAAGGGTGTGGTACATAGACTCTCAGCCGGTGGAGTGCTTGTCCTGGAGAGTTTTCCGGATCAGCTTGAAACTTCGCTCATCAATCAATATCTCTGGATCAGAGCAAAAAATCTCCTGTAAGGACTGGAAATGAAAAAAAGAAGATTGGGCACCTCAGCCATAGTTGTATCAGAGATTGGCATGGGAACAATGACCTTTGGTTCAAGTTGTGATGAAGCGACAGCTCTTAGAATCATGGACCTGGCGTATGACTCAGGAATTGATTTTTTTGACACGGCTGAGATCTATCCAGTCCCACCTGAAGCAAAGTGGGTTCATAGAACAGAAGACATTGTGGGAAAATGGCTTAAGGGAAAGCCAAGGGATTCCGTTCTAATTGCCACCAAGGTATGCGGACCAGGCCACGGCTGGTTTGTTCCACCCGTGCGTTCGGGCAAGACAGCCCTGGACCGAAAGAATATTCAAATTGCAATTGAGGGAAGCTTGCGCCGTCTAGGAACTGATTACATCGATCTATATCAAACGCACTGGCCTGACCATGACATGAATTATGAAAATGCAATGGAAACGTTAACGGAGCTCGAGGCAGATGGAACAATTCGCGCCGCAGGTTGCAGCAATGAAACTGCCTGGGGTTTGATGAAAGCGATCCAGACTTCTGAAAAGTATGGGTTTATCAAGTATCAACAAGACCCTTGCGTCAACTGCCGAGTTCATGAATCTTGCAAAAGAAACCGGGATGTCTGTTGTGGCCCTTGCGCTTGCATGGAGTAAGCAACACGATTTCGTAGCGTCCACGCTTGTTGGCGCAAATACACCCGAACAACTCAAGGAAAGCCTGGCGGCCGCAGATATTGTACTTTCAGACGATCTGATTAAGAAGATTGATGAGATCAGTAAGCGCATTATGTACCCAATGGGATGAAAGGCGACTAATCCTTGTGCATCTGGCACATCTCCTATTGAATTACATCTTGCAGGAAACCTGAACAATCTCACCCAGGTTTTCGACTTCATGCTGAACGCCCTTCTGTGTGCAGGGGCATGACTCTTCGCGAGATAGAAATGAATCTTCGAGCGCATCACAATCAGATTGACTGATCCCTTGAAGGCAAATATGAACTCGTTTAAAATTCCAGGAATAATTACACTGCGTTGATTTGAGTTCCACGAGGTTTGCTTCCGGCGCAGGAACGGGCGTAACTGCAGGTCCGGGTTTTACTGGTGGGCGAACTGCAGTCGCGAGAAGAAAATCAGAAATACGAGCAGTTTGAATCCTGGAAGTTCCAAGCCTCTTCAGTAAAGACGGCAACATCTCATTCACAGAAGGCTCTGTCGACGGTCTATAGCGAGTGAGATGACTGAGTACGATCGCGCCCTGTCCGCGGGTCTGGTAGATTCTGTCTGCCATCTGGTTAGATGTTAAGTACGATGGCAGGAATTGGGAACGCGGTGCTGATTTGGAAATCCAATCAAGAGTATCGATTGTCCAATCGACGTGTGTGTAGCCAGCTTCTGCCGCCCATTGAAGTATACGTCGCGGTCCATCTGGAATTACAAAATAAGAACCCAGACCATACGGCATGCGAAATAGCTTCACTGCTCGCCCATTCCTGGTTTTCTGTAACGCGCGATCAGCACTCAATAGCTCGTCCATGAACCACTCTTTAGAGAACTTGCGTCCACGTTTGCCAAACTCAAGCGGATGCGTATGCGTCTTTAAGTGTGAGCCTATTTCATGACCATCTGCAATGGCGCGGCGAACCAGGTCAGGATACGCCTCGATAAACTCGGCCGTAAAAAACAGGGTGCACTTAACTTTATTTTTTCGCAGAGTATCTAGCAACTGCCAGGCTCCAGCCAGGACTGCATCGCTATCGCAGGAATTGGGACCTGTCTTCTTACAGGGATGCGCGTCGAATGTCAGGAACACAAATTTATCTGCATCAGGAACCTTGCGCAGATTTCCGCTGAGCCTGGGCTGATTTGCCGCAGTATAAGAAAAGCTGATCAGGATTCCAAGGCCCAGCAGGAGGCGAAATAGGCCGGTCCAATTGTGAGTGCGCGCCTGCACGTAAGTTTCGTATTCGTCCTTGAGCATGGAGTTCTTTCTTTCAATTTTCGTCCTGTTATATCAAAGTCCTGTCCATTTTTTTACTGAAAGTTCTTTTGGCACCGGGCTTGAACGCTTAATCTTCTGGGGCGGAATGATTTGTATCCTGGTCTTGGTCTTTAGGCGTAAGCCAGGGGCTGAGGCCGTCTGGAAAGCACGTGTAACGGATTGGACTGCTCTTGCGATAGTCGGTGCGCATATAATTACTGGCGTCATTTTTGCGGGAAGATGCTTTGACGGCCTGGTTCTCGGAGTATACGACTTCGCAGGAATCAGCTCAGTACTCTCGAGCTTGTCCAGAGAAGGCACGTGGCTGAGTTCCTGGTTCTACACAAGCGCAAACGGGAGCACATTCTTCCTGGGCCACCATTTCTCGCCGATGCTTGCGATATATGCACCGTTCTATTTCTTCACTAACACGCATCTGATGTATGCCTGGCTGTTACTGGGAACACTGGCTATAGCCCTCGCTATTTATTGGTCGCTTGCAAATACCTTTCAGGGCTCAGCTCTGATTTATCTCTCCGCCTTCATGACGTTGCCTGTATACTACCTGTTTGCAGTGTCGTTCCATTTTGAAATATTGTTTCTGCCCTGTGCATTTCTGTTCTTCCTTGGAAGGCGCCTTGGCAATTTTATGGTGACGTTAGCCGGTCTGGTGACCTTGCTCCTTGTCAAGGAAGACGCGGCGCTGTATCTTTCTTTCTACGCTATATATTTGCTTGCATCGGGCGAAAAGCGAAACGGAGCAATTTTATTGGTAATTTGTGTTTCCTGGTTCATTGTCGCAACCAGGTGGATTATGCCAGGATTTTCCGGCGAAACTAACTCTCGATTCCTGACGTACTGGAATGCATCATCGTTGCCGGAACTGGTCGGCAACTTGCTACGCGATCCATCACAGATAGTCCGGGCCTGGCAGACAGGTTACCAGGCCCCACTTGCATTGATGACTTCTGTGGCGTTCTTTCCATTGTTTAAGCCCAGGTTTGCGCTTCTGGTCCTGTTTCCAATTTTTACAATTCATGCGCTCAGCTCTCAACCATTCTTTAGGCCAATCGAAACTTACTACATGTATACCGTTCTTCCGTATCTTGCGCTTGGAACTCTGGAAGGATCTGAAGTGCTGATTTCATTTTTGCAGAAGCATGCTCCGTATCTAAAGCGCGCCGTTCCAATTCTACTTCTATGCGCTGCTTCCTGGCAGGCCGCGCTTAAAACAACCATTCCGCAAACCAATCTACCTGATGGAGCAAATGGGAAATTAGCGCGCGCGCTGCTCGCCAAAATTGAACCTGGTTCGCTCGTGCGAACCCATGCATTCATTGCAGCGCAGGTCCCGGTGAATGTTCGCGTAAGCGATCTCAAAACTCTAGAGCCCGCGGATTATTTGTTTATTGAACCAGGCAGGAACAGCCCTCAGGGTGAATCCGCAGATGATGTGTTGAGGGCAATTGAGACCGCAAAGAAATCAGGCCGGCTAGTTTCGCAGGAAGGCCCATTCTCGCTCTATAGAATGCCCGGACGATCGCCCGAACAATCCATAATCAGGGTGAATTGACAGAGCGGCGCTTTCAGAAAGGATGTCCGCGTGAGTGAACTATATTCGGAAAAAGAAATTACACTGGCAGATGCCATTGATCACGGACTCACTGAAGAAGAGTTTGTAAAGATCCAGGAGTATCTGGGCAGAAAACCAACTGTGACAGAACTTGGAATCTATTCAGGACTCTGGTCAGAACATTGCAGCTACAAGAATTCCATCCTACTTTTAAAAACCCTGCCCACAGAATCGTCCAGACTTGCAGCCAAAACTGGTGAAGAAAACGCAGGTGCCCTGGATATAGGCGACGGGCTATGCGTAGTGTTTAAAATTGAAAGTCACAATCATCCAACTGCAGTTGAGCCATACCAGGGTGCGGCAACGGGCGTTGGCGGGATCATGCGCGACATTTTCACAATGGGCGCGCGTCCAATTTGTTCATTGAATTCACTCAGATTTGGCCCTCCAACGGACAAGAAAAATCGCTATCTGCTCACTCGAGCTGTAAAGGGCATTGGCGATTACGGAAATTCCCTGGGCGTGCCGGTAAGCGGTGGCGAGATTTTGTTCGATGAAAGTTATTCGCGGAACTGCCTGGTAAATGCTATGACCGTTGGAATAGTCAGACGTGACAAGATGGTCAAGGCCACAGCTGCCGGAAAAGGAAATCCGGTCTTCTATGTTGGAGCAAAGACCGGTCGCGATGGAATCCATGGCGCGAGTTTTGCAAGTCAGGACTTATCCCAGGAATCAGAGAGCCGCCGGAGTGCAGTTCAGGTGGGAGATCCTTTCATGGAGAAACTCCTTATGGAAGCCTCCCTTGAGCTTGCGCAAACAGATTCATTTATTGGAATGCAAGATATGGGAGCTGCGGGCCTTTCCTGCGCTTCCTCGGAGATGAGCGCCAAAGGAAACGTTGGCATGGAATTAAATTTAGATCTGGTGCCGCTCCGCGAAAAGGGTATGAACGCATATGAAATCATGCTATCTGAATCCCAGGAGCGCATGCTGGTTGTTGGAAAACTGGGCCAGGAAAAAACAATCACGGACATATTTCATCGCTGGGGACTCGATGCAGTTCAAATCGGAACTGTAACCGAAGACGGGAATTTGAACATCCTCTGGCAAAACAAACACTGCGCCAGCATACCTGCGACAAGTTTGGTACTTGGCGGCGGAGCCCCTCGCTACAAACGCGAAACAAGTAAGCCAGCATACCTGGAAATAAAACGCAAGCTCAGTGATATACAACACCGCGCTCCTGCAGATGCGTTCCTTAGATTGCTAACGTCGCCTAACGTTTGCTCCAGGAGACCTGTAATTGAACAATACGATGCAGAAGTAGGTCTTGGGCGAGTACTCGGGCCTGGTGGAGATGGTGGAGTTGCGCGCGTCCCTGGAAGTAAGAAAGGAATTGCAGTTTCAACCGATTGCAATAGCAGATTTACGTATCTGGATCCACGCCAGGGCACGGCCTTTGCAGTTTTTGAATCAGCAAGAAATGTTGCTGTAACCGGTGCTCTGCCAATTGGGATTACGAATTGCCTGAACTTTGGAAATCCAAAGATCCCTGAGAACTATTACATATTTAGCGAATGCATTGCAGGCATGGCAGACGCCTGCCGCGCTCTTGGGATTCCGGTAACTGGCGGCAACGTTTCTTTCTATAATGAAAGCGAGGACGGACCAATTCTTCCAACGCCGACGATTGGAATGGTGGGACTGATTGAGGACGTTGATAAGGTTGTTCCAGCCTGGTTTCAAACTCCAGGCGATGAAATACTCCTGGTAGGGGATTTTGCCCCGGTACTCGGTGGTAGTGAATACTTGAAGTTGTTCGCTGGAAAAATCGACGGGGAAATTCCGCACGTTCAGGCAGACGCAGAGATGGCCTTGATCCAATTTCTGATTCGTGCTGCAGAAGCTGGGATCCTTGCTTCGGCTAAAGACCTGTCCATGGGTGGAGTTGCCTGCGCACTGGCAAAAAGTGTACTGAGCCGGAATCTCGATCCGCGGGGCAGAAAATCTACGGCAAATGGATTTCGCCTGACGTCCGGAGTCTTCGTCGGAAATGTCGAGCTCTTCGGTGAAACGTCTGGCTGTGCAATTGTCAGCGTATCGCCAAGTAACCTGGAATCGCTCCTAAAGACGGCTAAAGATGCAGATGTTCCAATTCAAAAGATTGGAATCGTTTCTGACAACGGCGTGTTTGATTTTGGAGAATTCAAGGCCCAGGCAGCACAAGCCGAAGATGCATTCGAAAAGGGTCTTGTAGAAATCTTTTCCTGATACCTTAGCGAGTCCAGGAGATGACTCTCATCACATGTCTACTTTTGGCTTGTCGTTATCCTCTAGAACGCCAGAACGAAGGCCACAGATTGCAACGGGCTCGATTAGTTTAAGCGCCGCAGGATCTGTCTTTTTTACTTTGTCGCTTCCGATTTCAAGAAATGTAAGCATCAGCCTCGGGAACGTTACACCCTTTTCCCAGCCGTCAACTGTGCAGTTGCAGAATGATTCGCGCTTCTCTGTTGTAAGCGGCTGAGTCGCACGCTCGGTCATTTTTGGCCACATGCTTTCCCGGCAAATATACATTGCAACTTCGCGTTCTTCTGTATTGAATTTCTTTTCATCTGCCAGGGACGCGCTAGCCACGAAAATCAACAAAGGAATTGAACCGAGTAGCTTTTTCATTCTTTGACCTCATCAGCAAGGATCACACGATTCTTTCCGCTATTTTTTGCAAGGAACATTGCCTTATCTGCCATCCGAAAGAGTTCTTTTGCTTCGGAAGCATGCTCTGGAAAGCCAGCAACACCACCGCTTGCAGTGATTGCACCGGCATAGAAATTCAATTTGCGGACTTCTTCAAGGAATCTATCCACAACAAGTAGAGCATTCCGGCTATTTGTCTGCGGCAGAACTATTACGAATTCCTCACCACCATAGCGACAAACCATGTCTTCGGTGCGAAACGCAGTCCGCAATTGCGCGCTAAAGGTCCGCAGAACCTCATCTCCCACTGCGTGGCCATACACATCATTGAACCGCTTGAAGTTATCGATGTCAAGGACTGCAATCGCAAGATCATGCGAATGTCTGCGAGCACGATTAAACTCGCGAATCAGGCAACGGTCAAAATACCGACGGTTGTAGACGTTAGTCAGTTCATCCATGAGCGAGTTCTTGACCATCTCGTCATACAAACTGATTTCAAGGATAACCGGACTCTTGAGAACCTTGTTCAAATTGATGAAATAATCCATCATGGCTACACGGAATCCAATTCCACGACCGAGTGCCTTACTAAGGGATTCACTGTGTTTTAGAATTTCAGACCAGTGATGCATGGCCTCTTTAGCTTCAAACTCGTGATGGAGCAATACGCGAAACAAATTGATAAAAAAACCAGAATCGGAGTTTTTGCGGATCTCTTCTAGCTCACTGAGTATATGGAGTTCGTTGGCCGGATCCTCATGAAGCACGCTGCGGATTTTACTCTCAAGGGTTGCTTTCTCAGTTTCGAGTTCTCTGACTTGATCATGAAGACGGAGCAGCTCATCCCTGGACAGTTTCTCTACTTCTTCATGCGCAGTGATTAAGCGATTGGCTTCGATTAGTTCACGGTGACTCAAATCGGACAGTTTTTCGTACGCTTCGAGCGTTCGCTTTAGCTGATTAACGTCTTCTGAATCCATGGCGGGGCGAAATTAAAGTTTTTTTAGTGGTTTTTTTTGGCATCCCTTTTTCGATCAGTAGCGTGAAAGAAGTAAGTCTTTATATATTGTCAGCGCTTTTCATTTTTGCTGGAATAATGCATTTCATTAAGCCCAGGATGTATCTCATGATGATGCCTCCCTGGCTGCCCGCACACAAGGCAGTAAATTACATAAGTGGCGCGGCTGAGATCGCACTTGGAGCCCTGCTCCTCTGGCCTGTCTACAGCGTTTACGCTGCCTGGGGATTGATTGCGCTTCTAGTGGCCGTATTCCCGGCTAACGTCTACATGCTTACCAGCGGGAAATTCAAGATACCGCGTGGACTCTTGATTCTACGCCTGCCGCTGCAGGCCGTTTTGATTCTTTGGGTTTACTGGCATACCTGAGCGCAGTGCATTGAGTTAGCCCGCGTAACCGGGCTAGTGGACGTTTGGAGATTAGTGGTGGTGGCCACCTGGTCCATGAACATGACCATGAGCCAGTTCTTCCAGAGTTGCATCCCGCACTTCAATGACGCTTACATCAAAATTCAAATTGATGCCTGCCAATGGATGATTCCCATCAATTGTTACATCATCACCTTCTATTTTTTGAATTGTAACAGACTGAACCGAGCCGTTGTCTCCATGCGCATGGAATTGCATTCCAACTTCCAGCTTGTCTACGCCGGAAAATTGGTCTTTAGTTAACACATGGAGCAAGGATTCATCCCGTTTCCCGTATCCTTTTTCCGGAACAATCTTCACGCTCATTTTGTCCCCGACTGAACTGCCTTCGAGCGCTTCTTCCAGGCCTGGAATAATGTTCCCGACACCTTGAATATACGCTAGCGGCTCTCCGCCTTTGGATGTATCTATAACTTCTCCCGCATCATCTTTGAGGGTATAATCGATCAATACTACCTTGTTCTTTCCAATCTTCATCGGAATAAGGAAATCGACACGGATAACCACAGCAAGTCCTTTTTATGGGGAATCCAGGGGCTATTTTTGAGACCGATTGCTTCCAAATGGGGTTACTTTCTGACGCCCTTTACTGTAGTGGGCTGTGCTCGACCAGTTATCGTATGATCGTATAACGTCTGTTAGCTGGGTGCTTATTTGCCTTTTCTCAAAACAAGTTTGAGTTTACCGGTTTCATCGGTAATAAGTTCAAATCCTTCTTTCTTCAGTCCCTTCTTGATTCGATAGAGCGCAAGGCTCACAACTTTCGGGTTATCCTGAATCTTTTCAACGCGCGGACGGGACTGTTTCATCTATATCCATGATCGGATCAGAGATGGTATGAAATTCAATGCGTTGGAACGAAATCAGCGTTTCTCGAACAAACCTGAACCAGGAAGAGCTTCGCGGATCATCTTCTGAATGCGCGCGGAATTTCTCACTGAATAGAAAAAAGGATCACCGGCAACTAAAGTTCCGGCTGCGCGCTTCATAGCTATAACTGCTGCGTTCTGCGCCCCGTCTGCAGTTCGCATTTTGTCCAGGGCCTGCCCAAATATCTCGTATTGTCTCTCCGCGTTTATTACGTCACCACGACGAACAGCGCTCACAAAATTCTTCCAGGCATAGTTCACTGGATGGGCTGATTCGAACGCCAGGCCCTCTGCGCGCAAATACGGAGCCACGTCCATAACCTTGCCAAGTGGATGATTTGCCGCCCGCATGCGGTAAATCTGATCTGCCGGAATCGTAGCTACGGGAAGTGTATTGAGTAATGCCGCATACCCGGGGGTTGCTTTGAGGCATTCTGCAAAATATGGCTGAGCAAAGAGATCCCGGCCCGGAAGCACGGGCTTCGATTCCACGTATTTCTTTAAAATTGCAAACGCATCGTCTGGTTTCGAGGCTCGGCAACTGCGTTCCATTTCCTTCACAACTGTCACATGAATCGGCGCAGACGGAAGTTTGCCGCCACCCAAAGCATACATGTCGAGCATTCCTGCCAGGGCGTTTCCGTTGGGTTTTATCTGATACGAGCGCTCGTATGCGCTGTAGGCATCTTCCAGTTTTCCTTCGCGAGAAAGGAGGTATCCCAGATCGTAACAGCTCACTTCACGCTCATCGTTTACATTCTGACAGGCCCAGGAAAGGACTTCGATTGCATTTTCTTTCTTTTCTTCACGAAAATAAAGGTGGAACGCCAGTTCAAATACGTCTAAACGATCACGGATGGGCTGGCTCGATTTCACGGGGGGCGCCATACATCCGCAAAAAACGATACCGAAAAGGATCGACGCAACAAGGGACTTCGCTATGCATGATTTTACTACCGTGTTCACCCTGAGGTTAATTCTAGTGAAGCCCTTCCAATCCTTGGTTGCGTCTGCGTTTCTGTTCACCATTGTATACAGTATCGGCTGTGATCCCGCACAGAGCCGGAATGTTCCTGGGGAGTTCTCCTGGGGACAATTCGACGAAATTGTACGGTTCGCCAAAAGCAATTATATCGATCCGGACAGCATCAAGGACAGCAGAAGCTACGTGGGAGCCGCGGAAGCAGCTGTTCGTGCCCTTCCAACTCCATTGCTACTCTATCCACGTAACTACTACCAGGAGCTGCAGAAGCGCCTTCCAGAAGAGCGCCGCATCCCGGGTAAAATCGTCGAGGTTGAAAAGGGCAGCGAATTTATCGTAGTCGTACCGGACTATGGTGCCTGGGAAAAAAAGCAGGAAACCTGGGGTGCAAAAGAGCGCGAGCGCAGAAAGTCTCTGAACGCCAAAGCTCGAGCGGAAGAATTTGAGAAACAGCGCAAGGAAGGCGCACAGGAACAGGATGCTACGGAAAAGGCCTGGGCAGACATTGGATTCGGTCGCAAGGAATTCGAAACTGTCATAGCCTGGATTGAAAAGAACAAGGCAACCTACTCTAATCTTCCACCTAACTTCAAGGGAGAGAATCCCTACGAGAAAGATCCCTTCCGCATTCAGCACATATTCTTTGCCGCAGCCAACGGCTTCTTACAGAGCATGGATCCCCATTCCGCCGTCATGGACATGGAATCCTGGCAGAAAATCCTCAAAGAGTCAGAGGACTCTTCATTTGAAGGAATCGGGGCTATGCTTCGTGGTGGCGGAACGCAAGAAGTCGTAGTTGAAACCCCCCTTCCCGGATCACCCGCGCTCAATGCTGGAATTCGGGCCGGTGATGTGATCATTAAAGTCGATGGCGGTTCAATCGAAAACCTTCCGCTGGGCGATGTAGTAAAACGCATCCGGGGTCCAAAAGAGACATACGTAACCCTTGAGCTCGAAAGAAAAACAGAAGCATCAAATCTTTCGATTCGTATCAAGCGCGGTGTAATCGTACAGAAATCCGTAAGTTCTCGCCTTGAGTCAGGCAAGATCGGCGTAATCAAACTCAGTTCTTTCCTGTTCGTAGATAAGCGCCCCACTGAACTCATCCGCAAAGAATACGATTCGCTGATTAAGCAAGCCGGTGGTCAGCTCAACGGCCTGGTACTTGACCTGCGTGGAAATCCAGGCGGAGATCTGGACGAAGCGATTCGCATCGCTGGCTTATTTGTTCCTGCAAACAAAGTTGTAGTTCAGATCAAACGACGTGGTGATACGGAAGAACGTCGCAGTGATGAAGATCCAATGATTCCTGCGGGACTTCCAATGCTCGTTTTGATTAACTCCGGATCCGCTTCAGCAAGTGAAATTGTTGCATCCGCTCTTATGGATCACAATGCAGCGCTCGTTCTTGGCGAACGTAGTTTTGGTAAAGCCACAGTTCAAGGTCTGCAGAAGCGCGGTGAAGTTCTGATTAAACTTACAACTGCTCGTTATTACGCGCCTAACGGGTATACTATCCAGGTATACGGTGTAATTCCTGATATTGCTCTTTCTGATGAACCGGACAACACATTCCCGCCTCGCTTCCGCGAAGAAGATATGTGGAAACATTTGCCGGAACTAACTGCACGCGAAAAGAATACAGCGCGTGAGGCCTGGGTTGAAAAGATTAAGGCAGCCATGGGTTCAAATAACTCAGCTGAGCAATTCTTAAGCAGCCACAAGAACGACGCACTCAAGCCTGACTATATGCTGGTGCGCGCTCTAAGTTATTTTGAAGCTCTAAGAAAGAACCCAAAGCCAGAATAGGCGCCTAACGTCACCAGCCTTGACACCGGCGTTGGCTCGCGCCTGTAGCCGGCTTCAAAGTATGTTTGGTTGCACAAGGGCAGAGTGAGTGGCTAATATCTAAAGCACTGCGACTGCTGCCCGGGCTACAATTCCATCGTTTGAAGACAATGAACCGGAAATGCCAATGGCACCAACGATTTCATTCCCGACGAGCAGGAGTTCACCACCTTCCATGGGGGCAACACCAGGAATTGCAAGCATTCTAAGCCCGGCGCCACCATTGGTTACGCCTTCATCGATCATCTTTGTGGATCGCTTGAAATTAACGGCTGTTTTTGCTTTCAATTGCGACACTTCAATGGAACCCAGCTGAGTGCCGTCCATCTTGTGCAGGAGTACTAAATTTCCCCCGCAATCTACAATTGCAATCGCCATGTTCCAACCGTTTTTTGCGGCTTCTGCCTGCGCAACATCGGCAAGCTTGCGAGCGGTTTCCAGGTTAATAGGTGCACCGTAATTGGGCGTAGACATTTCTTGAAACTCCAGTATGTGATAATCCTCAGTGCCAACGCCATGGAGTCGGGTCTATTCATTTCCTGTGGGGCGTTTGTTGCAAATTAACCGCAGATGAACGACGATAATCGCAGATGATAAAGAAAGAATGAACACAGCGAATCTGCGCGCTCCATATAAGGAAATCTGCGCTCATCTGTATCCATCTGCGGATCAATTCAGTCCTGTTATCGTGAGCTCGACTTACCCGGTTTTTCGAGGGTGATCATGTAGTATCCATAATTCTTGCGAAAGAGTCCTACCAGAATTCCAAGAAATGGCGCGATTGCATTGTCCCAGCGTTTGCGCGTCAGTTTAGAACGTTTTATCAGGAGTTCTTTGAAGAAAAAGCGCAGCGTCACCCAGGGAACAAACGCGACTGACGGCGCAATTCTGTAGGAGATCTCTTCTACGCTTACGATTGAAAATCCAGCAGACTCGGCCGCATCTTTGAACGACCCAATTTCTCCGAACTGGGTTACTTCCCAACAATCAGAGATCTTTCTAAGCGAGCGTTCAAAAATGAAATTCTTTGCTTTCAGATGTTTGATAAATCCGTCCGCAACAACGAATCTTGCTCCGGGCTTCAATATCCGAAATGCTTCACTCAACACGTCTGCTTTAGAAAATCCATCCGCGTAACAGCTGCTTTCAAGTGCATAGGCTGCACCAAAAGACCGCGCGGGAAAACCAGAATCGGTGTAGTCCTTTCTTAGAAATCGCACCCGCTTTCTCATTGCTCCGGGCGTAAGATCTGTTGCACGGGTTATTTGCCAGGGTACAAGGGTAATCCCGGTTAGAGTCAGGTCAGAACGCACTTCCGCAATGTTTCTTACGGTAGCTCCCAGGCCGCATCCCATATCGATCACAGTTTCCTTAGCCGGAACATCCAATCGCATCAGAACTTCCTGATTCATGCGGCGCAGCATTGCTTCCAATCGAAACGGATTCATTCCGAATCGAAAAAAACCAAAGTGCATGTTGAACCCTGGGCTCCACGCTGAATAATCCGGCCCTGCTTCTTCGTAGTACTGGATTAAGTTTCTATGCGACGTATCGGGGCGTGCCACTAAATGCGGACCTGGCCTTCGCCTTCCATAATATACGTAGTCGTAGTCAAATGTTGAACGCCCATGGGGCCACGTACGTGCAAACGACCCGTAGAAATCCCAACCTCTGCGCCCATTCCCATTTGGCCGCCATCGTGAAACCGCGTAGAGCAGTTCACAAACACCGCAGCAGAATCAACGGAAGCGACAAAGCGATTTATAGCCTCCTCATCGCGTGATAGAATCGCCTCTGAGTGCGCGCTGCCATATCTGTAAATAAATTCAACCGCTTCTTCAAGTGATCCTACAATCTTAACAGCCAGACGATTGTCCAGGTACTCGAGCGCATATTCCTGGTCGGGATTTTCAATTCTTTCCATTTCAGGGAAGAGGGCGACGGACTCGTCGTCTCCGCGCAGTATTGCTCCTTCCTGGGATAGCCCCATCAGAAGTTTCTTTGCAAACGGATACTCGCGGTGAATTATTAAATTCTCTATAGCATTACACACTGAGGGTCGTTGTAATTTTGCATTGGCCGCAATTCGCAGCACCAGGTCGTTATCTGCATTCCGGTCTACATAGAGATTGCAAACCCCACGATCATGCTTAACAACTGGAATGCGCGAATGCTCGGTCACAAATTGAATCAACGCATCTCCGCCGCGCGGAACTACAAGATCAATCAGATCGGCCTGTTGTAGAAATGCCTGCATCAAACTACGGTCTGTATCTTCAACCATCTGCACCGAATCTGCAGGCAGCCCGGCTTGAGACAGAGCATCGCGGAATATACCATGCAATGCAAGGTTGGTTTGGATTGCTTCTTTGCCGCCGCGCAAAATGGCTGCGTTGCCACTCTTAACACAGAGCGCGCCAATATCTACAGTAACGTTTGGCCTCGATTCAAAGATGGTGAACACAACTCCAAGCGGAACGCGCTTTTGAATCATTCTAATTCCGCTGGCAAGAGTTCTACCCTGAACGACTTCACCAACTGGATCCGGAAATGAGGCGATTTCACGCACAGCTGAAGCCATGTCGTGCATGCGCTTTGCATCAAGCTTCAGGCGATCGATCAACGAGTCTTTCAAGCCACCGCTGCGCGCTGCTTCCAGGTCCTGAGCATTGGCGGCCAGTATACGTTCAATGACAGCAGAATCGGTCAAACGATTTGCAAGGGCGAGTAAAACCGCGTTACGAGCAACCGACGGCGAAGACCGTAGACTTCTAAACGCCAATCTGGCTTTAGAAGCGGTCGAGCGCGCCGTTGCTACAAAGGATTCATTGATTTCAGCCACACTGTCGGACTAACGGCAGGCACCCATAGTGCAAATAAAATTCAGCCTTGAAAACCCAGAACCTTTTGTAAAACCTGCTGTCCAATACCAACATGAAAATCAAAACATACGGCCTTTTACTATTTATCCTGGCAAGCACCGGACTCTTTTCTGATGAAAAGGCAGACCAGGACCTGGATGTTCCATATGAACCGTCCCATCCCAAAGTAGTCGAAGCAATGCTCAATGCAGGCCAGGTAACGGCCAAAGATGTACTCTATGACCTGGGTTGCGGAGACGGAAGAATCGTAATTGCCGCAGCAAAGAAAGGGGCAACTGCAATTGGTGCTGACGTGGATGAAGAGCGACTGATCGAAGCACGAGAGCTAGCAAAAGCGGCTGGTGTTGAAGGTCGCACAAAGTTCCTCAGGGAAGATATTTTCAAAACGGACATTAGTCCTGCCACAATCGTAACTATGTATTTGCTGGATGAAGTTAATTTGCAAATGCGTTCGTAACGCATGCATTCAACATGAACGATTGGAAACCAGACCGCACAGTAAATCACGACCGCGCCAGAGATAAGCAAATCATGTATTGGGTGATTCCTGCCGGGATTGGGGGAACCTGGACCTGGCAAACCAAACAGGGGCCAGCGTCCATGGATGTGCATCAAAAATTCCAGGTCGTTACAGGGACCATCCATGACGGAAAGAGCACGGGTGCAATTGATTCAAAAGTAGACGGAACAAATATTCAGATTCAAACCGTTCTGCGCGATGGGAAAGTAGACGCCAAAACAACTTTCACCGGGCTAATCAACGCAGATTCAATTAAGGGTACAATGGAAATCCTTGAAGGACCGCAGGCCGGGAAGTACCCCTGGGATGCAAAACGTCAGGTAGAAGATATTAGCGGGAAATGGTCCATTGGCCTTACCGGGAACAAAGCGCTCAGCGGCGTATTGAACCTGAAGCGCGAGGATAAGGGCTACTCTGCAGAATTTACATCGGACAAAGTCTATGCAATCAATGATTTGTATGTATGGGGATCGAGCGTATATTTCCGGGTTCCAATTTTTGGAGGAGAAAATCCTGCCATCTACTCCGGAACGCTGAAAGGTGACGGCGGCTCAGGCAATCTGTTAAATGACCAGGGTTCGTTTGGCACACAATGGACCGCTAAGAAGGTAAGGCAATGAATCGTATTTTCTTAACGTTATCTGCTCTTGTTTTACTGTGCGGGATTTCTGCCGGAAGTATGGCGCAGACGCAAAAGCAATGGACTCCAAAACTCGGACGGGCACCTGTTGCGGGAGATGAATACACCAATCCTAAGGATGGAAGTAAACTGGTCTATATTCCCGGTGGGGAATTCACAATGGGAAATGATTCTGGTGACGACGATGAGAAGGCAGCGCATAAACAGAAAGTCCAGGGCTTCTGGATGTCCAAATACGAAGTCACAAACGATCAATACAGTAAGTTCATGCTTGCGGCAGACTATCCAGACCCGGCTTTCATGGACGATCCTGAACTAAACAAGCCAAAACAGCCTGTCATTGGTGTGAAATTTGGGCATGCGCAGGCATACTGCAGCTGGGCCGGTCTTCGCATGCCTTCTGAAGCTGAATGGGAATATGCAGCTAGCGGGGGCAAACAATTTGCCTATCCCACCGCAGATGGAAAAATCACCCATGACCTGGCTAACTATCTGGGAAAGGGTGGAAGAGATATCTGGGAAGATACAACAGCGCCCGTAGGGAGTTTTCCTGCAAATCCGTTTGGAGTGTATGACCTGGCCGGAAATGCCTGGGAATGGACTTCAAGTCTCTATAGAAGCTATCCGTATGTGCCCTCTGATGGACGCGAAAATATTAGTACGCGCGGGCATCGGGTGATGCGCGGCGGATCGTACCATTTTGGAGACCGCACCATTCGCACATCGCACAGACATCACTTCGCAATGCATCTGCGTCTGGATTTTGTTGGAATCAGGCTGGCTGCATCCACCGCTGATCTGAAGTAGACGGACGTTTTGCGCATTGCGCTGATATTCGCATGCGCGGCCGCCTTTTCACTGGGCGCCTGCAAAGAAAAACATCACTTCTCTTACGTAGAGGAAGTCACAACCGAAACGATTCTCCAGGGAAACAGAAAGGGTTACGGACCTCAGAATCTGAAAGACGGAGGCACGGAAGCCTGGTGCGAAGGAAGGTCTGACAACGGAGTTGGTGAGAAAATCACACTGAAACTCAGCGAGCCGGTTCAGGTAAATTCCCTGGAGATTGCCAACGGAATTCAAGAGGAAAAGTATTTCTCCCGAAATAATCGAGTAAAAGAGCTCAGCGTAAAGGGATATCGAAACGACAAAGAACTTTTCAGCGATCTTTTAACGTTAGCCGACAAACCGGATTTGATACTCGTTCCAATTTTTCATTTTCCGTATTCACCGAAAGTGGATCGAGTGATACTGGAAATCGTTTCAATCTATCCGGGCACAATCGGCAATGATACGTGTTTAACAGAACTTACCTGGTCCGAACAGCTTACACCCCAATTGAGTAGCCCGCAAGAAAAGGGATCGTGTCGTTGGGACGCTGATCCGACGCGATGCGAAGATGATATTTCATATACGGACTGCCTTGCCAGAGGCGGAGGTCTCGAATCTCGCTCTTGCACGTCACGTTCACATGTTTCACTCGCTATACCGTGCATGACGCATGGAGAATTGCGTTACGTGGATCATACGTCCAAATGCAAGGGTAGCATACCCGGAGGTTCATGCGTGCGCGATAACTACGCGCTAGGACCTGCTGGTTTTACTCTAACTGAACCGGCAATTTGCTTTGAAGACCAATTCCCATGCCGCCGCTGGGGCGATAAGACTCACTTCGGCGAGTCGTTTCGGAACAAAACCTGCGGCGCGCGTGGCTACAAGATCGCATGCACGCAGTACCCGATTGGACGATTCTTTGTTCAAACCGCAAAGGACTGCGCGGCGCTGAGCAACAGATTTGCTCCCGGATCCCTGACCACGTTCTTTGATTACTGTTTAAATAGGCCCGTCACGGCGGACCTGGCAGTGGAAGGAGTTGGTGAAGTAGCAGCCCGGGCAGATTGCTCGGCGCGCGGTTATCCATATACCTGCAGGTTGGAACCAGTTCATGATAAGGATGGGTTGATCACTACAATCCGGACCCGCGATGCCGCACAATGCGCTTCCTTGCGCGCGCAGTGGGGCATGATGCAATGATGTTGCCAGTGTTTATGGTCGCTTGCTGCGTTCGGAATTCCCCCGCCAGGAATTCACCTGACTAATCGTTATGCGTAATCGTTACGTCACATTGGTCTTGTTCGTAGTATGCGGCCACATTTCCTGCCAACCCAAACCACCAGAGCGCTTAACGGTCTTCGTGTCGGAGGGTTTGCATATTCGCGCAAGACCGGATAGCGCAAGTCCATCCCTGGCACTACTTCCCGCCGGGCACACGGTGTCTATTGTCAAACAGACCGATGATCCGGCAGTATCAGTCGCCGGAATTTCTGGGCATTGGAGACGCATAACGTTCGATGGAATTGAAGGCTGGGTTTTCGATGGTTTTCTGTCTTCACTGCCCGCGCCCCCAAAATCCGGTTGCAACGGGCTTGAGCAATACGCCGCGCATCTTGGAACTATAGGCAATTCGCGTACGTTCGTGAGTAAGTGGGATAAGGTAAACGGACACGTTGAAATGCCGAACCTTCGTACCAGTGAAATCTGGTTGCGCAGGGACGGGACAGAACTGGCGGTTCGCAAGGAACAGCAAGTCGCTGGTGGTTTCGTCCTGGCTAACGCACGGTTCTGGGAAGGGCATTCAAGCATCATCTACGCAAAGGGATACATTCTCACCGACTTGTTTCTTTTGGCGCGCTACTGTCTCCCTTCGCCGCACGCAAAGTTTCGCAATGCAATTTCATTCGACCGCATGAAGAGCATCGAGCGGCTTCCTGACCTCGATGTGCGCACTATTTGCGTCGGTGCTCAGGTACCCGGTGGCCTCTCCATCATCCTGGGGATCGACAAAAATTTGGGACCTTATGCAGAACAATTTCATTATTACAACTGCTACTAAATTGAAACACTGCATCCCGCATTCAAGCTTCCGTTTCTGGATTCGCGTTTACTTTCTTGAGTTCGCCTTTCTGCCAGCGTTCCACGTCACTTGCATAGAGTCGTGAGAATGGATTGTCAGAGGGACCGCCAATGATCGAAGTATATAGTCCTTCTTCTGCAAAGTTGCAAACCATTCTGTAGCTGGGCGCAAACGATGTGTCGCGTCCACCGCTTCTGTAAATCTGACCTTGATGCGGCGTAGCACGACCTCCAGGAAGAACAATAGGACCACGATCAATCCCAAGGAATCTTGGAAATTTTCCACCAAGCAGAATATTCTTTAAGAGCAATTTCTGTCCTGAGCCGTACTGTTTTGGTTCTTGCGCGAGAGCTTTTGCAATTGCAGCTGAGTAAATATCTTCGCGCTTGCGCTCGCCGAACCATCTGGACTTACGCGAGAGCAAGATCTTATCTACATAAGAATAGAAATCGATCAATATTCCAGTCTCTTTGCGGATGTGATCCAGGACCTGGCGGCCCATAATTGGCCCCAGGACTTCGTCGAGGAGCGCATCATAGAATCTCTCAAACATGTATGCGCCTTCTGAATCAGGCGTGTACTGTTTATTCCAGTTCCTCAGAATTTGCGCGCGCTCGTTTCCGTCCGGCAGAAGAGGTGAAACGATCTCCATGAACTTCTCTGCCTGAAGCGAATAGCAATCCATCTGAATTTTAGCCATGTCCTCAACGGTCAGGTCGTTTCTCTTTAGAAGTTTTTCGATTCTATCAGCACGATACGAACCCATAGACATATTAATCGGAGCAACCGTTCCCAGAGCGTTTAGATCATTGTTAGCCGTAACAATGTAGCCTTCCTTTGGATTGTACTGACGCGGAAGTTCTTTGTGACTTACAAAGCCCTTCCAGTCGTAACTTGAATCCCAGCCTGGCATGGGTGCAAGTCCCGTCCAATCCTTGTGCCTGCGCGGCATTAAACCAGACATCTGGTAACCAATATTTCCACTCTTGTCAGCTAACAGCCAGTTAAACGACATCTCAAGCTGCCCCATTGTATCCATTCCATCTTTAACATTCTTAGCATGGAACATCGACATAATTGCACGCAGCGATGCGGGGCCCGTTGCGGCCCCGGAAGCCCAGCGAGTAGCAAGGTAGATTCCTTCTTCACCGGGATTTCCATCGAGCACTCCATGCTCGTTTTCATAAAAGACCTCTAGATGATCCGGTTTCTTCTTTCGCTTAATGATTTCGCGGCGCTCTTTGAAACGAACCCACTGGACGCGCAGAAACTGGCTGCGCTTGTAACTTCCCTGACGGCATTCCTCAGCCCAGGAATCGACGGCATCCATGAACGTATAGGTTGCACCCCAGGCCACATCAGGATTTCTACCGATCAAAATCCCGGGAACGCCAGGCATTGCAGCACCCATTACACTTCTATCTGCAAACGATAAAACCATTTCCTGCCAGACGTTTGGCAGGCGATTGACTTCAAGATGCGGATCGCTCGATAGAATCGGCTTCCCGGAAGTGGTCCGCGCACCGGATACTACCCAGTTATTCGATGCCAGGACTTTTGGGATCATGCGGTTCCATTGAAGCGATGCTGGGACAATGCGTTCCCCAAGACGAATCTGGCGAATCATCTTCTCATCCATTTTATCAAGAGAAGTTGAAGAGAATAGTTCTTCCAGGAGCTTGCGATCCACGCCGGCTTGCACAAACTGTACAAGGAGTCGTTCAATCTCCGCCTGTGACTGCTGTAGACCTATGTAGCCTATCATTCTCGAAATAGTAATGCAATCCTCGATCTTCCATCTTTCAAATTTAACGCGAACAAGATAACGAAACTCAAAGGGCATCTTCTTGGAAAAATAGTGATTGATCCCCTCTACGAATGATTCTGCAAGCTTTGTAGTATCAGGATCGAGCGATCCTACCATTTGCGCGCTATCTCCGGACCAGTTCATCCGACGGAAGAATTTATCAATCTCAAGCATCTCATCCGATGATTCGAGCAACTCTGATCCGCGCCCTCGCGCAAGAATTCTCATCAGAAGAATCTGGCGACCCCTATCCATAGCCTGCGCATAGCCCTGCCCAAAGTACATTCCCGACTCAGTATCCGCCGTCACATGCGGAATGCCGTTAGTATCTCGTTGAATTCTTACTTTGCCGTTGTGCGTGAGCTCGATCATGTGTTCCCCCGACGTATTGCGTCCGAGATTACTGGATGCCCTCCCTGTACGCGACAAAATTTCTCTTTACAATTCCTTGATGGAGTGTCAGTAAGTGGTCCGGGCTATGCGTTTCAGCAGCCAGAAAATCAAACAACTTCGTGATAAGCGAGGATGGACGCAGCGAGAGCTCGCAGAACGCATCGCAGGGACAGGTCATTTTAGCGGATTCACACATCAGCGTGTGGAAAAACTAGAAAAAGCAGACAATGCCTCACACAGATTGCTCTGCGCTCTCTGTGAAGTATTCCGTGTAAAGGTCGGGGCATTTTTCGAAAAAGAGTTGGAGCGACATAATTCATGAGTTCTATCAAACATATGCTCCGGATTGTGGAAGCAGGTCGCCGCCTAACGCTGGAGCTACCCTGGTGCAGGGATTTTCCGGGAGACTTCACAGAGAAAACAAAGATCGACCCGGAGCGCCTTCAATTTCGCCTAACGTTTTCAAATCAGACAGTTGCAGAAGGGTCAATCAGCAGCGCCAGGATTGAAGTGGACATGTCCGGAAAGAAGGCTGGCGTTTACACTCTGCAAATCATGGGCAATCATATCCAGGACAATGGAGTTCGCGAATTCTGGAAGCAACTGCTGTTCATTCAACCATCGCTCAAACGGAACCCGGACGAGATTGATCAACTTGCACGAGCCTTTGCCCCTATTTTCCTTTACAGTCGCAAAGAGGAATATTTCCCCGTCTCGCTAAAGGATTTGTTACAGAGTCCCACGCTCATGCAATCAAAAGCATCTGTTGCAGTCAATACCGTGGCAGGAGAGGAAGAAATTCCAATCCCACAACTGGACGAGTTTTTACGTTACAACGGTCATTGCGAATATCTATTGAACCAGTCCGTGTTTGATCTGGACGGAGTATTCAAAGAAATTCACGGCAATTTTCGCAAATCGGTGGTCTACTACTCGTATCTGGAGGATCAAAACTCCGATCGATTCTTCATCAACTATCACACCTTCTATGCGTTTGATCCTAAGACTGGAATTGCAAAGCTGTTGAATGTTGGACCCCATGTGTTCGATCGTGAAAGCATGACCATGGTTTTCAAGGGCGATGGAAGCCCGGAGGCTATGGTGCTTTCAGGTCATCTTGAAAATCAACCGATCCTGTTTCTTGAAAAACTCAAAATGTGGAACACAGGTCGAGTTCGGCTGCGTTTTCCTGATCCCTCGAACGCTGCCGTGCGCAATCATCCAATTGTTCCGGTTGCAGAGGGATCGCATGCATTGTATCCGACTGCTGGATTATATCACATCTCACTTTTGACTGAGCTGGCCGGACATATCTTTAGAAACATTCTGCCCTCGGAAAGCGACGACGATGATGCAGAGATGGATCAGCACCAGGCATTGCTTCCCCCTTCCCTCCCTTCAGAGAAATTTACAAATTACGATTTGCGGCCGCTCAGACTAGATCTACTGACAAGCGATCCTTCCGTTCCTGCTGGACCGTTATTTGACCCTGCTGTGTGTTGCTTAACGTTCAGTGGTTACTGGGTCGATGTTCCTGGCACTCAGAATGAACGCTTCCCTCCGTTCTCACGCAAAGAAAAAGACATCGAAGAATGGGTGGATAAAGCACACACCTGGGACTGGAACGATTTGCCGGCGAGTATTGTTGAACACAACAAAGCGCTCGGTGAGTATATCAGCAGGTACGTCCGTTAGCCTTTCATTGACAGTCAGGGTTGATTGATTCAACATACACTGGAGCCATGGTTCCTGACGCATTGAATCCTTCGAACCCTTTGAGGTTGGCCGTGTTTTTTTCGAATTCTGTTTTCCAGTCGATCAGAAGCAATCTTGAAATTGGAAGATACGACCAGTGCCAACGCTCTTCCAGGTATCCTTTCTTGCGCCCGGCCGTATATACCTGACAGAAGCCGTACTTGTTTGCATTCTTCTGCAGCCACTGATAGAGTATTGCACCATTGCCGCTTTGATAGTAAACGTTGGTCAAAATATTAATATCAAAGTCTGTTCCCCAGTGATGCCTTGAAGTTCCAGGCATGGAAGAGAATTCTAGAATCTTGCGGGCGCGCTTGGCCGGATCAGGAATTGATTTGTTCAGCGCCTTCCCTTCAACCAGTGTGCTTCCGTTCCATTTGCTTTCCCAGATTGCTTTTTGATCAAACCAGTTTCGCGTGGAGCTCTGCACCCAAAAATCCACTTTGGGATGCTCGCGATGCAAATCCTGATACATTCGCCTAAGTGCATCTGCAGCTTCGCGACGCAGCATTTGTTCCCCGCGAATTGGAATCCCCAGGGTGGAGAGTTTTACAAAAGCGGGGTGCTGTAACGGCTGAAACTTCCCCAGTAAATAGTCCTGCTTCTTTACCGGACCGTAGATTGATTCAGCTGTGGGTGGTTGTGAGCATAGCGGAAACAGAGCAGCCGATACTGCAAAGCCCGCAAGGCAGCATGGAAAGATGCGAAGATACCGGAGCGAAAGCGAAAAAAGCATGGGTAAGTTTTTGATTCGCATGAAATAACGATACCATGAAATTATGGGCAGGTCCTTTTCGGACAACAACATGCGTCTGACTCTCGCTTTCCTGATTTTGTTCACCTGGGCGCCGCTTGAGGCTCGTCTGCCGGTTGAGTTTTCAAAACTGACCTGGTACGCGAAACCTGGATTCGTCGCAGGAGATGAGCTTGGTTTTGACTCAGGTCCCACAACAAGGCCAGCCGGAAAATTTCCGATAGCCCTCTTTACGCTATTTCCCACGCCAACTACCGGCAAAACGCAGCACTATGCTTTGTCCGCAATCTTTGAGCTTTCCCCCGCAGACCTGATGAACCCGGAGCCAGCCGGCATTTTTATCAGGGGTATCGGAGACAACTGGCAGCTCTATTTGAACGGCCAGCTCGCCCGTGATGAAATGCACCTGGATGCAAACGGCGCCATTTCAATTCGCAAAACCTCTATGGGTACTACGGTTCCAATTGCACGTGATCTGTTGCGTCCTGGAAAAAATACAATCGTACTACATCTCGCGGGAACAGCAAATGCGGGCTCGCAGGCAAACCCGGCTGTGCCCGGTTTATTCTTTAGCGAAGACTATACTATGGATTCGCTATCTTCTCTATCGCGTCGATATTCCGAACAACTGGACCTGTGTCTGCATTCGGTTTATCTATTCTTTGGATTATATCATCTATTGATTTTCTTCAGGCGTCGCAGTGAAGTTCATAACGCTTACTTTGCTTTGTTTGCAATTGCGCTAGCGTTGTATGGCTTTTCTAGATCGTATGCAATTTACAATTACATATTAGACTCTTCCTGGGTTACACGGATCGAGAACGTCAGCGTGAGTTTGCTCATCCCTCTGTTCCTACTGTTTATGCACTCCTATTTCTTTAAGCAAGAAAAGAGAGAGACCGCTCTCGTGGTTATCGCTGGTTTCAATTTTCTTTGCGCTTCAATATTCCTGTTTCTGCCATTTGAGTTGATCGCTTTTGTTGCAGTGGCCTGGAAATACGCGGCCCTACCTGCCATCCTTGTTTACGGTCCTTATTTGATCTATCGCGCAATCATGAAAAATGCACGCGATGCCAGGATCCTTGCCGTTGGACTAATACTCTTCATCTTAACCGCGGTATTCGATCTGGTGCGCGATACGCTTAAGCTATTTGCAATGGAGCCGTTGTTTCATTACGCCTTTTTTGCATTTGTACTTTCGATTGCTGGAATCCTTGCCAATCGTTTCATGATGGTATACAATGAAACGGATCGTCTAAATGCGCAGCTTGCATTAAAAAACGAATCGCTTCGAGAACTGGATCGAGTGAAAGACGAATTCATTGGAACCATTTCGCATGAAATCCGAACACCGTTAAACGGCATTGTTGGACTTGCAGAGGCGCTTGCAGCAGATCCCACGCGCAATACAGACCCGGACAGCCGTAGGGCCTTGAATCTTATTTCCGATGGTGGCAGACGCCTTTCGCGGCTGGTTGGCGACTTGATTGAGTTTGTACAGCTGCGCAATCATGAGCTCAAGATACGCCCAATCCCTGTGAATCTTGCAGAATGTGTGGATATAGTAACTAGCCTTACTTCCCCACTCATAGGCCAGAAACCCATCAAGATCAATAATCATATTCCGGCAGATCTCTCAGCCGTGATGGCTGATCCTGACCGCCTTCAGCAGATTCTATTCAACTTGATCTGGAATGCGATTAAGTTTACGGAAGCCGGTGAAGTAACAATTCGCGCTACCCAGCGCGGCAGGGGCGCAGGAGATCCTGTCGAAGTTGAAATAGAAGATACTGGAATTGGCGTTCCGCTTGAGAAGCAAGACTTGATCTTTGAATCATTCAGACAGGCAGATTCGTCCGTTTCCAGACCGTACGGAGGTGCAGGTCTCGGGTTGAGCATCACGCGTTACCTTGTAGAACTGCATGGCGGCAAAATTCACCTTAAATCGAATCCAGGAACCGGATCGCTGTTTTCCTTTACGCTCCCTGTGGCAATTGACACCGCTACCGCTCCAGTTGAACGCAGACATGCAACAGAATCGTATAACTTGCACTTAACTCCAATTCCAGGAAGACGAGAAATTCATCCGCGAACTCCTTCGCGTGTACTCGCGGTTGATGATGAGCCCACCAATCTTGAAGTATTACAGAATCAGCTCAGCCTTGATGGTTATGAAGTGATAATAGCGCATAACGGTGAAGAGGCCCTTGCAATCGTAAAATCAAATCCGCCAGACCTTGTAATTCTAGACGTAATGATGCCTAGAATGTCTGGCTATCAGGTGTGTGAAGAAATTAGAAAGAGTTTTTCAATCCAGGAAATGCCGATTCTCCTTATTACTGCGCGAAACCAGATCACGGATCTGCTGCGTGGCTTTGATGCGGGTGCAAATGATTATCTGACAAAGCCTTTTGAATTTCGTGAACTGAGCGCGCGCGCAAGGAACTTGCTTCTTGTAAAACATGCATCCAGGGAAAAGGAAAACCTAACGGCCCTTGAAAAAGAACTTTCGATTGCCCGTGACCTCCAACACGCAGTACTCCCACGTCAGGCGCCAAAGCTCGACGGACTGAAGATAGCAGCACGTTACAGACCGCGCGAGTCCGTGGGAGGCGATTTTTACGATTTCAGCGTCTCCGATCGAAGCCTGAGTCTCATAATGGCAGATGTTTCCGGGCACGGTGTTCCAGCTGCATTAATTGCTGCAATGATCAAGATCGCATTCGCACAGCAAAAGAATGTAGAAGATCCGTCGCTCGTTCTTGAGGGGCTTAACCGGGCGCTCTGGGGAAATCTGGATCGGCATTTTGTCACAGCCGTAATGCTCCAGGTAAATCTTGATACAATGCAACTGGAGTTTGCCTGCGCCGGGCATCCGCCTCTGCTGCATTCGAGCCTGAAATCGGCGCCACAATTTCATTCGGCGCGGGGCAGGATCATCGGATTATTTCCGGACACCGGCTATTCGCCGGTCAGCCTTAAGCTCCATTCAGGGGATCGTGTAGTCGTCTATACCGATGGCCTGACGGAAGCCCGCAATCAGCAGGGAGCTTTATATGGAGAAGAGCGGCTGGCTGCTTTCCTTGAGCACTCTAATACTGAAACGGCGCACGACATAAGCGATGCATTGGAGTCGGAAATTCTAACCTGGTCGGGTGGGCTTCTGGACGATGACATGGCCTTTGTAGTGCTCCAGGTCGATTGAACTCCGTTTAACATTTGACGTATCTTACCAGGGGGCGCAAGTTCTGACGCGTATGTCTGTTAACAACGGTCCACGGAAAGCACCCATCTCCATCGAAGAAGATACAACATCCTTCGACGAATCGCATCATTTGCACGTCCCGCCGGAGTTGCCGGAAGAGCCCGTAACAGGTGCTACACTTGATCTGATGAAAAAAATGTTCCGCGAAATGTTGCTCATTCGCCGGTTTGAAGAAGCGTCGGCTAAGGCGTACGCAGCCGGAAAAATTGGCGGATTCTGTCATCTATACATTGGCCAGGAAGCAGTTGGGGTTGGTTGCATCAATGCATTGAACGATGACGATTACATTGTTTCAACGTATCGTGATCATGGGCATGCACTTTCGCGCGGTCTGGAAGCGCGGAGTCTAATGGCAGAACTATTCGGGAAACGAAACGGAATCGTCAAAGGCAAAGGCGGCTCCATGCATTTCTTTGATAAGAAACGAAACTTCATGGGCGGTCACGGAATTGTTGGCGGTCATGTTGCGCTGGCTGCTGGAATTGGTTGGGGAATCAAATATAAAAAAGAGAACAAGGTCTGCATTTGTTTCTTTGGCGAAGGCGCAAGCAACATAGGCGCCTTTCATGAGAGTTTGAACCTTGCAAGTCTCTGGAAACTTCCCATTCTGTTCGTGTGCGAAAATAATCACTATAGCATGGGAACACCTGAATATCGCGCACTTGCAAGCCATGATGTGAGCATTCGCGCTGTAGCATACGATATGGCCCGCGCGCATTTTGAGGGAGATGATGTTCACAAGGTAGAAGAACGTGTTCGTGAATTTGCAGAGCGCGCAAGACGCGGTGAAGGTCCGGCGCTTTTAGAAATCAGCACGTACCGTTTCCGCGGGCATTCAATGTCCGATCCGGCAAAATATAGAACCAAAGAAGAAGTAGAAGTATACCGCAGACGCGATCCACTTGTGCGCGCGCAACATGTGCTTTCACTATCTGGCGTACCGGAAAAAGAAATGGCGCGCCTGGAATCTGAAATCAAGGCAATCGTAGACGATGCAGTTGACTTTGCAGAAAAATCGGAATTCCCACCTGGAAGCGATCTTTTCACCGACGTGTACGTTTAGGGCAGGAAATAGACATGGCAAAGATGACATATAGAGAAGCCGTACGTCGTGCAATGGTGGAAGAGATGCAGCGCGATGAGACTGTTTTCCTCATGGGTGAAGAAGTGGGCCACTACCAGGGCGCATACAAAGTTAGCCAGGGGATGCTTGAACAATTTGGTGAAATGCGCGTAGTGGATACACCGATTTCTGAGGCAGGATTCACCGGAGTCGGTGTTGGAGCTGGCATGGTTGGTCTAAGACCCATCATTGAATTTATGACCTGGAACTTTTCCCTGGTTGCAATCGATGGAATTATTTCCAGTGCTGCGAAAATGCTCTATATGTCGGGCGGACAGTTCAATATCCCGGTTGTATTTCGCGGCCCCAGCGGCGTTGGCGGAATGGTTGCAGCGCAGCACTCGCAGGCCTTTGAATCGATTTATATGCACATTCCGGGGCTAAAGGTAGTTTGTCCTGCAACGCCAAAAGACGCCTACGGACTGCTCAAGACTTCAATTAGAGATAACAATCCAATTGTATTTATGGAGTCTGAAGTTCTCTACAATGTTTCAGGTGACGTTCCGGATGAGGAATTCTTGATCCCGCTTGGAAAAGCAGACGTTAAGCGCGAAGGCAGCGATTTTACAATCGTAACATGGTCACGCGGACACTTGCTCGTACAAGAAGCAATGTCACTCATTGAAAAGGAAGGATATAATCCGGAAATAGTCGATCTGCGGACCATCAGACCCCTGGATGAAAAGACAATTTTTGAATCAGTGCGCAAGACCAATCGCGTTCTCATAGTAGAAGAAGGTTGGCCGCAGGCATCCGTTGGATCAGAAGTATCTGATAGAATTCAACGCCATTGCTTTGATGACCTGGATGCTCCAATCATTCGCGTAACACAGGAAGACGTTCCCATGCCCTATGCTCCCAATCTAGAAAAACAGAGCATTGCAAATCCGTCGAAAATTCTCGCCGGAATCCACGAATTAATGTCATAAGGAGTACATCATGGCGCAGATCATAGAACTGACACAACTCTCTCCCACAATGACGGAGGGAACGTTCGTTAAATGGACTAAGAAAGCCGGGGACGCAGTTGGCCCAGGCGATGTAATGGCTGAAGTTGAAACAGACAAAGCTGTTATGGAAATGGAATCATACGATGATGGAATTTTGCTAGTACTGCTCGCAAAAGAAGGCGACCGACTTCCAGTTGGAGCCCCAATTGCTATCGTTGGAGCGGCTGGTGAAGATGTTCATACGTTAATCGATCAGGCGAAAGAGCGTCTTGAAAAAATCAAATCCGGCGGAGGTTCAGGTTCAGCGCAAGCGGCGACGCAATCAGAACCTGCTGCAACTCAAGCTCCTACAGCACAAGCACCAACGCCGCAGGCCGGGCCCCCTGCCACTTCTGCACCTTCAACTCTAAGTACAACTCCAGAACCGTCCGCACCAATTTCAACTCATAGCCAGAGACCTGAACCCGGGCGCCATGGCAGGATCATTGCAAGTCCGCTTGCAAAAAAAATGGCAGAAGACAAAGGAATCGATCTTCATCGCGTAAAGGGAACTGGCCCGGGTGGCAGAATCGTAAAGGAAGATGTACTTGCCGCTTTGCGTGGCGGGTCCAGCGGAAGTGCCGTTATGCGGCGACCTGACAGGCGCGTTGACATTTCCCAGATGCGTCGCGTAATCGCAAGTCGTCTACACGATGCAAAGAGCAACATTCCTCACTTCTATCTTACGCTTGAATTCAATGCCATACCACTGGTCACCTTGCGTGAAAAAATAAACCACGACCTGGCAAGCCTTGCGGGCAAAAACGACGAACCTTTCAAAGTAACCTATAACGATTTGATCGTTAAGGCAACGGCCCTTACTCTGGGTGATCATCCAGTTTGCAATGGTTCCTGGCGCGGAGATCATATTATGGAGCATGGGCGCGTTGACATTGGAATTGCCGTAGCCGTAGACGGGGGACTGATCACTCCGTATGTGCGCGATGCAGACCAGTTACAACTCGTGGCACTTGCACAAAAAGTCCGTGAACTTACAAAGAAAGCGCGTGATCGTAAATTGAAACCAGAAGAATTCACAGATGGTACCTTTACGATTTCAAATCTGGGTATGTTTGGGATTTCCAGTTTTTCTGCCATCATCAATGAGCCTGAAGCTGGACTCCTCGCAGTTGGTGGCCTGGTAGAAAAAGCGGTAGTAGAAAATGGTACAATCGTGCCTGGAAAAACAATGACTGTTACTTTAAGCTGCGACCATCGAGTAATCGACGGTGCTGCTGGAGCAATGTTTCTACAGACGTTTCAGAAATATGTTGAGAATCCGCATGTTCTGTTGATGCGCTAACTCTTGGTACCCTTAACGACGATTCGCGTTGACATGTAAAACGGACGGGCGCTTCTTGAAAATTGAATGAAGTATTTCCTGATCGCATGCTTTTCACTCGGCTTTGTTTTGCAATGCAGTGAACCGGAACAAAAACCAACCACAAAAGAAGCCGTTTCCGCCTCTGATGATGTCAACATTGGAAAGCAATTGTTCATGAGTAACAATTGCAACGGCTGTCATGGGGACACTGGCCTGGGCGATGGTCCTGCAGGTCAGGCGCTCAATCCAAAGCCAAGAGTATTTAAAGATATATATTCCTATCGCAAAGGACATTCGGAAGATCAGATCACTGCTATGCTGGAGTTCGGCCTCGAAGGGTCACCCATGAAAGGCTATTCGCATTTAAGCCCCGTACAGCGCAGACATATCGCCAAGTATGTTGTCTGGCTTCAGAAGCAGCCCTGAAGCTCCACGCAAAGGACCTCTTACAAGTCCTCCCGGCGTATACTAGTACGCTCGGTTATTCACCCTCTGCTGTCGATAGTCTGACAGACCTCCCTGAAACAATTGCAACTGTACCTGTTCTGGACCTCGCTCCACAGAGCGCGGACGCGTTACTGTTATCCGATTTACCGGAAGATACTATGGCCCTGGGTAGATTGCTCGGCCGCGCTGCAGCCGGATCACTTACAATCGTTGAGTTACCGGAGAATATTCGCAAATTACAAGAATGGCGGGAAATATTCCAGGCATTTGGGTTTCGGGTTTTTAGAACAGAACGCAATGCCGGACGTGCTCGTGTTTATCTGAATAAGAGCGTTCCGTCGGTTCAAAGTCGCAAATGGTCCATTATTCTTCCCAGATACCGGGTAGAGAACACCTTTGAACGCCTATTCCAGTGGATTGCTTTCTTTCAAAGGTTTGATGCCATAGTAGACGCGGAAATCATACTCATTGAAGATATACCGTTAGTCGGCAATGATAGTATGTTAAAGAACATCGCGACCGAGGGATTCTTTTTGCGCAAAAAGCATTTTGAGTCGTTTGGTCTTTCAAAGGCAATTGCAACCGGGATTCATTTTAGTGCAGGCAGGCGCGTGCTGGTCGATTGCGATTCAAGCGTACCGGTCGATGAAATTCAAGCCTTACTAGAAACAACGTTTCGCCTTGATACGAGGCTGGACAATTTCGTGGTCACCGGGATTCCCTGGGCCAGCGGAACGAATTTACGCAAGAAGCCAGGCAGGATCCGCAGGATTCTGCGCAAACTTTTCTGGGTTTCATGGAAAGAGCGCATGCGCTTTACGCTCATGCCCGGTGAAACGGCTCAGGCGCTGCTTCCCATGTTCCAGGCAGGCCCAGGATTCTTCAGGCCAGGCCTTGTTCGTCGCGGAATCGCACTTCACGAAACCAGTGTGCGCAGCATGAAGTCTCAATTGTAGCAAGCGCGAGTAGCTCTAAGCCGGATTACTATTGAGTTTATTTATCGCAGACCCTTTCTTCTCAGCAACTGCAAGAAAGGAAGCCATAGCTCAGAAACCAGAACCCCACAAAGTATAATAGCCCCACCGAGCATGCCGCGAAATCCGGTAATCTCACCCAGCAGGAAGAATGCGAAAATTGTTGCGAAAACCGGTTCCATAGAATACAGAACTGCAGCGCGCGCCGCGGAAATCTCCTTTTGAAACCTACTCTGCAAATAAGTGGTTAGTAACGTAGTTGCGCCGGCCAGGTACAGTATCGATGCCACATAACGGTTAGAAATCCCGGATACAAATTCCTCGCCCACTACAATCATCGCAATTGCAAAACAAACCGCTGCAGAAGCTATCTGAACAAATACGAGCTGAAACAAATCCTCCCGGCGCGAAGAATGATCAAGTATAACCATGTAGAACGCGTAAAAAAAGGCGCAGGCCAGGCTGAGTGCATCTCCCAATCCGAAATCCGCAGTAAACGGACCTGAGTCTCGCGCAAGCAACAAGAACAAACCGGGCAGAACAATAAACACTCCGAGCACTGTTCCGAACCTGACTGGATTTCTAAAAAGCATGAATTGAAAAATCGGAGTGAAGATCACAAGCATCTGCGTTAGAAATGCTGAGCGACCGGCTGTTGTGGTTTTTAAACCCAGAGTTTGCGCCGCGAATCCTGCAAACAATGCAGCACCGAGAATTGTCCCCCAGAACAGAGTGCTCCGTTTCAGGGTTTTGATACGGGACATGAATAATGGTAGAAGCACGATGGTTGAAAGCCCAAATCGCAACAGATTTAGATAGTATGGCCCGGTTTCGGACAACGAATCCTTGACCAGACTGAACGTGGCTCCCCACAGCAAGGTGCAAAATATCAGGACAAGATCGACACGAAAGGACGCTGGCATTTGACCGACCTTCTGATCGCTGGTGTTGCGGGAAATCAATTTGCCCAATTGATACTGCGTCTCAATTTTGGCTGGATACCCTCCTCTATGACAATTCTCTGACACAGCCCGCCTTTCATTGGGATACATTTAAAATGGACATGGTTCAAATAGGCGCAATCGTGCTTAGCTTTGAAGAAGCGGGCGATCTCTCCGAACTTATTCCCTGGAAATCCCAGGACGCCTGGCTCCTCCGCGACCAGTTGATGCAGGCAGAGCCCGCTCTGGTTGGATTCGTCCCAATCTCCACCTGCAATCGAATTGAATTCTATTATTCTTTAAACAACGCCGCTGCGCATTACAGCCTGTTTGATGCTCTGCTAGGTTTACTGCCTCCCCTTGCCCCTGGCGTGCGGCCCAATCACCTTCTGGGGCGCGACGCTGCCAGACACTTAATCCGCCTGGCTACTGGACTGGAATCCATGGTGCTCGGAGAAACAGAGATTCGCGCGCAACTCAAAGATGCATATGAAGCGGCGGCACGTCATCATACCCTGGACCGCAGGCTACGGATTCTATTTCAACAAACATTCCAGGAATCACGCACCATTCGCGCGTCCATTCCAATGGATCGTTTGCCTCTTTCGGTCGCAACCATTGCCACCAGGCACCTTCTACGTCGGATAGCCCCGCAGGCCCTGAATTTAAAGGAAGCAAGACTCCAGGGAACTGCAGTTGTAATTGGATCCGGCCCAATGAGCAGGCAATCCGCAGAAGCGCTCTCTCGTTATTTTTCGTCGATTGTAATTGTTAACCGCACCCTTGAAAAGGTGGCTCCCCTGGCCAGGCGCCTGGAGGCTGAAAGCGTAGAGTTCAGTGAGTTTCTGGCAAATCCTGGGAAATTCTTTAAAACAAACGAACCCGGAGTGATTGTAACCGCAACTTCCAGGCCGGATGCTTTCATTACTCCGGAAGTTCTGGGTCGAGTATTTGATCGCGGGGTACCCCAGCTGGCTCTAGTTGACCTGGCATTGCCGCATGACGTTTCTTCTGGTTGCACAGACGATTCGCGCGTTCAGCTAATAACGATGGATAGCATCAGACCAGAACTGGAAGGAAATCGTCAGAAACGTGCAGAAGCAGCAGCAATGGCCGGTGAAACAATTGAAACTGCATTGATAAGAATTGAAGCGAGCATAATATCAGGCGTTTCTTCTACTCTGCTGCGAGAGATTCAAAAAGAGATCCGTGATAAGTCACGCCAGGAACTTGAGACATTATTGAGCCACAGACTTTCACATCTCCGGCAAAAAGATATTCGCATGCTATACGATTGGGCTATCCGCGCGCATCGTGAGATGAACCGAATTCATAAGCGCGGTCTTGAAAGTGTGCTTACACATTACTACGGCGGAAACGGCGAGCCCGGTTTGTCGGAGCATACGGATTGACTGACAGTCTTCGCATAGCCACCAGAGGTTCGCATCTTGCTCTTGCCCAGGCCCACTACATTCAAAAACGGATTTCAGAATTACCTAACGCGCCGCAAACAGAACTCATTGTAGTAAAAACTACAGGGGACGCAAATCAGATAATATCGCTGGCGGATGCTTCCGGGAACAATGAACGCAAAGGTCTTTTTACAAAAGAAATAGAAGACGCGCTCCTGGAAAACCGCGCAGACATTGCAGTACATTCGTTCAAGGACTTGCCTACTGAAATGGTTCCAGAACTAACGCTTGCCGCAATTCCCCAGCGCCTTGAGCCCCGCGAACTACTGATATTCCCAAAATCCAAGAGACTATTCCCCAGATTCCCACATCTCAAGGCAGGCTCGGTTATAGGTACATCTTCTGCACGTCGCTTAGCCCAGATCAGCTTCAGATTTCCTGAAATGAAATCGGTTCTATTGCGAGGCAATGTTCCTACTCGCATTGCATCACTTCTAAAAGAAGGCGGCCCTGATGCCACCTTTCTATCTGGCGCCGGTGTCAATCGACTGCGTGATCTTGGAATTTTCAACGGGACCGACGCCGTTGATCTTGCCGATTTTGAAGTCATACCAGTGCCGCTCGACTGCCTGGTTCCAGCACCAGCCCAGGGTGCACTGGCTATTCAATGTCGTTCAAACGATTCTGCCACAATTCAGTTGTTAAAGGGAATTCACGATTCTGCAATCGCAGACCTTGTATCGATGGAGCGCACCGTACTTGCTGGCCTTGAAGGCGGCTGCCACCTGCCGCTTGGAACCCATGCGCTAAAGATTGAGGAGTCCCATGCTCCGTACTATCAGATGTTACTCTTCCTCGGTGGAGAGTCTCCCGATAATCGCCGCCAGAAATCATACCAGGTTTCAAGGAGTGCCGTAGACCCTGAGCGCCTTTCTCGATTCGTGCTGACAGAAGTTCAACGTCAAATTCCAATTGTTCTAACGGGACAAAAAGAAAGAAACGACGAACTTGCAGGACCTGGAATTATTTCGCTTCCTTTGATTCAAACAAGGCTACTTGACGTAGACTGGAACAAATTTAAGGGACTCAATGCTCCGGGATCTGTAGCAGCATTCTTTAGCCCCACGGGTGTAAGAGCTGCAAGCAGCGTTCAAGATCTGTTAAACACCAATACGATCCTTGCAGCCGTTGGGAACAAAACAGCACAGATCGTCAGGCGCATGTTTGGCCGTGATGCAATTACCGGCCCCGGAAATGGAGAAGATCTGGCTCACATGATTCTGCAGGAAACATCCGGGCCAGTCTTTGCTTTTCAGGCATTGAACGGTAGGAATGAGTTCGTAGATACGATCAGGACTGCAGGCCGGGAAATTCACAGCATCCATATGTATGAAACCCTGAATGTTGCTCATGAGCCCGAAGCCTTTGAATCTATACCGGAAGAGTCGTTTGTAGTTTTCCCAAGCCCATCAGCATTCCACGCATTTTTAAGCCTTCTGGAACGTTATCTGGCAAAGAAGCCGAGCACTATCGACTTTGCGGACAAAGATCCGGTGCACTTCTTGAATAAGTCGAATCTCAGGCTTGTTTCGATTGGCGGCACAACAACCCGGGCCATGCTTGATAAAAAATGCATTCCATATATTGAATCTGAAATACCTGATCTCGATATGATCTTACAGGAACTCAGGAATTAAATAAATGAACATTCGCAAATCAGAAGAGCTATTTGAACGCGCAAAGCGTGTAATCCCAGGTGGGGTAAACAGTCCGGTACGCGCATTTCGTTCTGTTGGGGGAACTCCAATCTACATGAAGAGTGGCGAGGGTGCCAGACTAGTTGACGCGGACGGAAACGAATATCTGGACTTCTGCAATTCCTGGGGGCCTTTGATTACGGGGCACAGACATCCTGCAATTTTAGAAGCAATTCAAGAGCAACTGGGGCGAGCATTGACATTTGGAACTCCATGCGAACAAGAAGTTTTGCTCGCAGAACATGTTATCGAACGCCTCAAAACAAGTATTCCTGATTCAAGAATAGAACGCATTCGATTTACTAGCTCAGGCACTGAGGCGGTGATGAGTGCGATACGTCTGGCCCGCGGCTTTACTGGAAAAAACAAAATCATCAAGTTCAACGGATGCTATCACGGACATTCTGATAGTCTGCTGGTAAAAGCTGGATCAGGGCTGGCCACGCTGGGCATCCCGGATTCAGCTGGAGTACCGTCTGGCTTCACTGCAGAGACAATCGTTCTGCCACTGGATGATGAAAAGGCAGTTACTGAAGCGTTTAATCGACATGGGGGTGACATAGCCGGGATTCTGATCGAACCGGTGCCGGCTAACAACGGACTGCTCCTTCAGCGCCAGGATTTTCTAAACCATCTGCGGAACGTTTGTAATTCACATGGAGCCCTTCTGATTTTTGATGAGGTGATCAGCGGATTTCGAGTTGGAATCGGCGGGGCAGCGCAACATTTTGCGATTTCACCGGACATGGTTACATATGGAAAGATCATTGGAGGCGGAATGCCAGTTGGTGCATTTGCGGGCCGGGCAGACGTATTTGCAATGCTGGCACCAGACGGACCTGTCTATCAGGCAGGAACGTTATCCGGCAATCCCGTAGCCATGGCTGCAGGACTTGCGCAGCTTCAACTGTTAACAAAGGACGCGTTCAACCACCTGGAAAACCTTGGGGCCCTACTCGAATCACGATTCAATCAAATGCAGTTAAAATGGAAAGTCACACGAATCGGTTCAATCTTCTGGTTTCATACTGGGACGGCGCCGCGCCGTGCAGATCAGATAGACGCAAGCGCACCAAAGACCTACGCGCAATTCCACAAGCATTGCCTGGAGAATGGAATCTATCTAGCTCCGTCTGCTTATGAGGTTGGTTTTCTAAGTACTCCAATGAGTGAAAGCGATATTGAACGACTCGCAAAGCTATCGGTTGAGTTCTTTAAGAATGCGTGAGCCCCTGCGAACGCTCTGGTCTCCAACCAGCTTCCTAGTCGCCGGGATGTTTCTACTCCTGGCCGCCCAATTAATCTGGTGGATCGTCTTCTTTCGTTTGAACCAGGAGTATGTAGTTCATATGGAAGAGACCGTAGATAGCTTCAGGCTACAGGCTGCAAGAAAGGGAACGGCGGATCTGGGAGTTACTTGCAATCGGGATAAATCGCACTGCCAGATTGATCCGGACACGGTTCTGGCACGTTCGGCCGTGCACAGACGTCAGATGCTAATGCTCATTTCAGAAACGATCTTTGTTCTGAGCGTGGTTGGTTACGGATCATTCCGGGTAATTCGATCCGTTCAGAGAGAAAAACAACTGGCGCTTGAGCGAATAACGTTCTTGAACTCAGTCACTCACGAACTAAAAACTCCAGTGGCCGGGGCACTTCTGGCCATGCAAACGCTGCAAAATCGCAAGCTCAAAGAATCAGCCAAAAAAGATCTCCTGGAAGACGCAATCGATAACCTAAAGCAACTAACGTCACAGATAGAAAATCTACTCCTGGCAGGAGAACTGGGGCGCACCCATCAATTCAACCGCAATCAAGTTTCAGATGCTGCATCGTTAATCAGATCGCATGTAAAACGATCCTCATCGAGCATTCACCGAGCAAAAGCCACAGTGGAACTGGATCTACCGGAGGCTGCGGGGGTTTTGATCTCAGACAACCTGCTCGAACGTATTGTTGATGCGCTCTTGCAAAATGCACTGGCATACAGTGGAAAGAGGCCTCTTATCCGGGTCACAATTGAAACTACAGAATCACAGGTATTGATTCGCGTCTCAGACTCTGGCCCTGGAATTCCGGCAAAAGAGCATGACAATGTCTTCCAACCATTCTATCGCCTGGCAAACGTTGAAGGGCGCGGAACCGGGCTTGGACTTTACCTGGTCAGGCAGATTGTGGAGGGCAACGGCGGAACCGTGCAGATTAACCCTGAGCGTAACTCAGAATTTGTTGTGAGATTGAGACGTGCCGGCTAGAAGAAAAATACTCCTGGTTGAAGATGATCCAGTCCTCCGGAAGGGAATCAAACTCAATGTAGAGGCAGAAGGATTTGTTGTTGAGGATTTCGCACAGGCGGATCGGGTATTTGACGCAATGACCACCAAACCTGTTCGCTATGCGCTGGGAATTCTGGACATCATGATGCCTGGAACCATGGACGGAATAGATCTTTGCAAGAAGCTGCGGCAGCACGGTCATGAGTTTCCAGTCATATTTCTAACTGCGCGGGGAAGGATTGAGGATAAGCTCAAGGCGTTTTCATCGGGTGCAGACGACTACATGACAAAGCCATTCGAACTCGAAGAGCTCATAGCAAGACTGCATATCAGGCTGGGCCGCAAGCAACTGGTCCGCATCGGACGGTTCACGCTGGACCTGTCTTCTGCTTGTGCGACTGCTCCTGGAGAGTCAACGATTCGATTCAACGATAAGGAAATACAATTGTTACAGGTGCTCGTCCAGAATCGTGGAAAGCCAGTGAAGCGTGACTTCCTGCTTGAGAACGTCTGGGGTGCGGACCTTCCCACGACGCGCTCAATTGATAACTTCATTGTGAAATTCAGAAAAATATTTGAGAAGGATCCGGCAGAACCAATCTACTTCATCACGCGCCACGGTGTAGGCTATGAATTATCAGGAGAAACCCTTTGAGTAAAGAAAATCAGCCCATAATTGTCCGGGCTATGCGCGGTGAATCAACAGAACGAATTCCGTTCTGGTATATGCGCCAGGCTGGAAGGTACTTGCCCGAGTACAATGAAATCCGTCGTGGAAAATCGTTTATTGAAGTAATGGAAAATCCTGACCTTGCGTTTGAAGTTTCCATGCAACCTCTGCGTCGATTCCAAATGGATGCAATCATAATGTTCAGCGATATACTTACACCAATTCGCGCAGCTGGCATTCCATTGCACTTTGAAGAAAAGAAAGGGCCTGTGCTTGAGAAGATTGTTCAGTCAGAAAGCGATCTGGAGATCTTTAGAAGTTTCGATGCAGGCAGGGATTGTCCGTATGTAACTGAGATTCTTCAAAGACTCAGTGCAGAAGCGCAAACCATGGCAAATCGTCCGGCAGTTCTTGGTTTTGCTGGCGCCCCCTTTACTCTTGCAAGTTATCTAGTGGAGGGCGGAAGCACACAGAAATTTGAGAAGACTAAAGCTTGTATATTTAAGCAAACTGATCTTTTTTTAAAACTCTCAGACGTTCTTACTGAACTTACAATTGCATATCTGCGGATGCAGATTGAGGCCGGAGCAGATGCTGTTCAGATTTTTGACAGCTGGGGCGGAGTTCTTTCGCCGGATCATTACGGTGAATTTAGTGCGCCCTTCACAAAACGAATTATTGAGTCTGTCCAGAAGATGGGAAAGCCTGTAATACTTTTCGTAGGAAACAGCAGTCATCTCCTGGCACAAATGAATGCACAAAAACCTGATGTGATCTCCCTTGATTGGCGCATAACGGCAACCAGAGCTCGCGCTGAAATTGCTCCTGCGATTGCGCTACAGGGAAACATGGATCCACTTGTATTATACGGAACACCGGAGCGGACCAGGATTGAGACTCTCAGGGTGCTTGAAGCATTCTCCGATCGACGCGGGTACATATTTAATCTGGGACATGGAATTCATCCAGCGTCGCTTATGGAAAATGTTCAGACCATGGTAGATACAGTTAAAAGTTTCAAGGTTTCTTAGGGGACTGGCCTTTCAATAGCATTCGTTTGCGTTCTTCTGCCGCCTGAGAAATTTTTTGTTCGATTAAGCCTACGTTGTCCATGTATCGCTTCATCTCATTTTCACGTGATGAGCTGCCGGAAATTTGAACACCAAGCAATAGGTTCCCTTCATGATCCGTGACGCTTGAACGAATCTTGCCGAATAACGTGATTGGCCCCTGCATCTTAAATACAACATCGAACGTAAAACCGGCCTGGCGCTTTAGATATTCTTTGAGTTCTTCGTTATGAATCTGAACTTTTAAGCCACCACGGGACATGTTGAGGACGGTTTCGCGGTGATTCATAATCACTGTGTTTGAATCTCGAATGCGATCCACCATTTCAAACGCAAGCTGTTGAAGCTCCAGAACCTTGTCTTCGCCGTATTTCTTAGACTTGCTCTGTAGGTGAATGTACCCCAGCGGAATAGAAGTCATATCGTGCGTAATATAAGTCACTGGCACAATTATTTCAGAGATTACTTTCTCGCGTTTGAGTTCCATCATGCGCTTGGGCACACCGTCGAATAAGATGGAATCGTAATCCAGGTAGAAATCGCTCTTTGGCTTGTAACAGGCCGGATTCTGTGTGTCTTCGAGGAACAGGGTTCGATTGGTCTTGCGAATTTCATCAAACACAGTCCCGCGCGGACCGTACACATCGATCTTTGCAAAATCTTCTACAAGCTTGAGCTTGCGTTCGTATTCTGCGAAACTGACTTTAACAGTGGTTGGAATGCTAAACAGGCTTGCGTCGATTGCATGCTTGCTTGCGCGAATATTTGTAACTGCAACTAGATCAACGCCAACGGGCAAACGAAGGTTACCGCGTTCTTTTGCTGAAATTCCTGCAGTCTTGATGTGCAGCTGGAACTTTCCAGGCTCCGGATTGGCCACAACAATGCAATGCAGTTCAATATAGCGGCCCAGGATTCTAAACAATACAATCTCTTCTTCCAGCGCCGCCTGAAATTTCTTATTCTCAACGGTCATCACGTTGTTTGTGTCAAACCCCAGGTTTGCCATTTCCACAGGGGGATCGCCGCTGTTACGAACAAATAGACTGCGACCCGCCAGGTGGTTCTTGATTAAGTACTGAATCTTGTCGGAAGTTGTGAGATACTGCAGTTCGCGGCTTTCAGGCATGTTTTACCTGAATCGACATGCGAAGACCTGAGCGCGGTTGCAAACAAATTTTGAAATTAGCCCAAACAGCCCCAGCAATTACATCTCGGGTTTTGAATATGAGTAAACTCGGACAACACCTGCTAATGAGACATAATCCGGCGTTTGGCCCACTTTGAGATGTCCTGACTTAGGAAATCTGTCCAGGAATAAGGCGTGCAGCCGTGCACTGGCATGCAGAACAGGAGAAAGCCTGCAAACTGCTCAAAAACCAGGCGCCCAGCCTCGCCAGAGGGATCTGCCCAGGAAAAACGCTTAAAAAACAACCACATAACCCCCATGAGGACGCCGAAAAAGCTGGCACATTTCCTGCAAAAGGCTACACAGGTAAATCCCCGGAGGTAACCGATGAATAAAGTATTTAAATGGTCAGGAGGGGTCCTGTTGTGCGCATCAATGCCACTCATGGCCGAAGAGACCAAACTACCTAACGCAAGCATTGACGTAAATGCTACAGTAGTATCGAACTATGTTTTCCGCGGTGCGGACATACATCAGAATAAGTTCGTGCAAGAAAGAAAGGCTTATGACGGTAAGAATATTGCACCAGCC
>JAIOPQ010000124.1 GCA_021413825.1 Spirochaetia bacterium
ATGAGATAAGTCCGAGTAGCAAAGCAATCGAGCTAACCACTCCAAAACGCACCAGAAGCAGATCGCCCCATCGCACTAGCACAATTGACTTATCCGTTTCCCTGTTCAGCCAGTTCTGAACAAATGCACGCACAGAACGCCCCATAGCCGTCATTCGTTTTGGATTTACTTGCATGCCAGAGCAATCAAAATAGTAGTCCACAGTGACTATTCCGAGCAGCTCCCCAAAAATAGATCGCAGACTGAAGTCTGGCCCCGAAAGAAGAAAACGGCGAGTAGAAGAGAAGTGAATTCACCCGTGCATTTCCTGGCGCACGTTTCCCAGGCCCTGGGCGTCCCGGTATGGATCAAACGGGAAGATCTATTTGTTCGCCATGGGATTGGTGGTAGCAAGGTCAGGAAGCTCGCACGCATTCTCGCACAGGCGCATAAGTCCCGTGCAACGGATCTGATTACGTGCGGCACAACTGGATCACACCACGTTCATGCTGCGTCTGTCCTGGGTCATGCAGAGGGTCTTGATGTCCATGCAGTGCTCATGCCGCAACCGGACCTACCGTATTCAGCGCTCATTTACCGGAAAACAATGTCGACCAATTCCAAACTTACATTCGTGAATGGCCTTGCAAATATTCCGCCTGCTCTTTGTAGAATTCATCGCAAACTCAAACGGCAGGGCAGAAGACCTTACTTAATTTTTCCAGGTGGGAGCAATCCCGATGGAGTGGCTGCGTATTGCGATGCGGCGCGGGAACTCATAAGTGCCGGTCTACCGATTGACATTCAGATTTGCGTGTATGGGACGGGCGGAATTACAGCTGGCCTTACCAGGGCGGTTCAAAGCTTCCCTGCACTTCCATCGGTGCATGCAGTACAGATCTATCCTGGTTTTTGGAATAGTAAGCTTTATATACGATCTATGGCATCGTTCTCCCGGCTTGCAGCAAAGTCCATCCGTGAGGAAATGGAATCAAGGCCTCGAGAGATAGATAGGAATATAGGCAAGAACAAAGGAATCATAAAGCAGAAAGGAGATCGTCTTGTCATTGATTCAAATTTTCTGGGCGCCGGATATGGGACAGAGAATCCAGACTGCAGCGAAGCCGTCGCTTTATTCAAAGAAGATAATATTTTCCTCGATCCTGTTTACATGGCCCGCGCCGGCCAGGCTTTGATCCGGCTATCCCGGTCAGTACAAAAACCACGCGGGATACTGCTCTGGTATACAGCACCGGGGAATTTATAAAGGAACTCACTTCCAGAGTATCTGTGGGTTAAGAAAGTTCTTTGCTACGCTTGCTTGCGCTTTCAACTGCACTCATCACTGCAGCGCGAAACCCATTTTTCTCAAGTGCATTCAGCCCTGCAATCGTAGTGCCTCCGGGAGAGGTTACGGCGCTACGCAATTCCAGGGGATGTTGACCCTTATCTGCCACAAGCGTAGCCGATCCGAGCAGAGTTTGAGTTGCAAGACGTAACGCGCGATCGTACGGGAGCCCGGCCAGTACACCGCCCTGGGCTAGAGCATCGAGAAATTCAAATACAAATGCAGGTCCTGACCCGGATAGACCTGTTACGGCGTGGAGAAGTTCTTCCTTGTCCACAAACTCCACAAGTCCAACGGATTCAAAGATTGCCTTTGTAAGGTGCGCGAGGTCTGAATCGACACAAAAAACCCCTGTCGCAGACATATGCACCGCAGCATTTAGATTGGGCATAACACGCGCAATCCGCGCGGAATGATTTCCAAGAAGACCACGAATCGTCTCCGTTCCTAGACCGGCTGCGATTGATACGTATTGCTTACTACCTTTTAAGCCTGCGAGTGCAGCTTTCATTTCCTGAGGTTTTACACACAGTAATATCAAATCGCTTCTCGATTCAAGCTCACTCGCATTGGCAACTGCAGAGACGTCAGCCGACTGCGTGAAAGGATCGTAACCTAACATACTCATGGCAGGATATCTGGCCTTCAAACCGGAAGCAATGGCGCTGCCCATTTTTCCAAGTCCCAGAAAGCCTATTTTAGTTTCACTCAGGTTTGCGCTCACCCTACTGGCTTACTGGTGGGCCCGCATGTGCCCAGAAAAAAATATACGCTTGCCGATTCCAGGCGAAGCCCCGCAAGTTGGAATCGTAACTATGGGCGTTTGGCCCGGGGGTTTTTATGGCAGTTCAAGAATACAAAACACTCAGAGAATTCTGGCCATTTTATCTAGCAGAACACAAGAACGCGTTCAATCGAACATTGCATTTCATCGGCTCAACTGGCGTCCTTGTACTACTGGGTCTTGCCATCTACTTTAGAGACTGGCGATACCTCGTTGCCATGCCGCTATGCGGATACGGGTTTGCCTGGGTCGGTCATTTCTTTGTGGAGAAGAATAGACCGGCCACGTTCAAGTATCCCATTAAGTCTTTCGTATCAGACTGGATTATGTACTTCTACATATGGACGGGGCAGATTGGTCGAGAACTAGACAAGATCAAGGCCTGACGCAAGTCATAGCGCAAGCCCTTGGATTTTCGCCGGGCTTGCATTTATTTTGCACAAATACAGTTTCTGTGCGCGAAAGGATTGCGCAGAAGCGGGTAACGTTCACCTTTCGCCGTGCAGATCCTTGAGCTAACCTCCCTTGCAATCGGCCTGACAGTAGTCCTGTTTCTACTGCACACACTTCGTACACGAATGATTCGCGGGCCGTTTGTAGCCTACTTTTCACTTCTTTGGGTGTTTAGTTCGCTCTTTAGCAGCGTGCGTTTTGTGCTCAAGCTTGAAACCCTCATTGGCGTAGTTCAGGTTCGCTACTCCACAATCGTCTATACAATTGTATTCTGCGCCCTACTGCTAATTTATGTTTGCGAGGGAATTGAAGCTGCCCGCAATTTCATTTTGATTTCTTTGCTCTGCCAGGTATTGTTTGCTGGCGCACAGTTTTTTATTTTCGAGTTCCGATCCAGCCTGCCTGAAGTCACGGCAGATGCGGTACAACTCCTATTTGCCCCGTCAGGATGGAGACTGTTCGTTTCGGTGATGACTGCAACTATCTGTCTTGTTCTGGAAGTGCTTCTGTTTCAATTTGCTTACAACAGACTGCATGGCAGGTTTCTATTTTTCGCGCTATTTCTTTCTCTGGCCGGATCAATGGCAGCCGATTCGCTCATTTACATTGGATCAACCAGACCTGACGCTTTACTAAAAGAATTTATTCCAACTGCCTCCGTCAAGATTTTGGTTACAACGTTTCTTTCCGTTCCACTTGCGCTCTACATCAAGTGGTTTCAAAAGCAGGGTGGTCTCGACCTGAAGCGCGGAACTCTGGACATATTTAGAAAGATAGAGGCTCTTGAATCCAACCTGGCACTTGCAAATGAAGAACTCCGCAAATACGCGCAGAATCTCGAGCAAATGGTAGTCGACCGCACAAAAGTAATCGAAGAAAAACAAAAGCAGCTGGATAAGGAACTCAAGATTGCGGCTGACGTGCAAGCTGGCACCCTCCCGGAAAACAAGTTGCCCGGAATTGAGAGCGCAGCGCGTTTCATTCCATGTAGCACCGTCTCGGGTGATCTTTACGATTTCGCCGAATATACGGCCAATCGCTATTACTTCTTTATCGCCGATATTCAGGGGCATGGCGTTCCCGCCGCCCTCGTAGGTTCAATGTGCAGGATGTCCCTTGGAAGAATCAACCTGCGTGAAAGTACACCTGGCAATGTTCTGGCAGAACTCTCTGCTTCACTGGCCCCGGTTGCTGCCGGGCACTACCTGACTGCAGCGTTTCTTACAATTGCAACAGACGATCGTGAGATTGTCTACGCAAGTGGTGGCCACGTTTCTCCTCTTCTGCTCAGTAAGAGCGGAAATTTTGTATGGATGGAACCGACTGGAAGTTTGCTCGGAATGAATACTACTTCAACATTCGGACAGAAACGCATTCGCTACTCAGCGGGCACACGCCTGGTTCTCTACACAGATTGCGTAACTGAACACAAGAACGCCGAGCGCGATCAATTCTCAAGCGAACGATTCCTTGAAATCATGCAATCTCTGCTCAGTGAAAAACCGGAAGCCGCAGCCACTCGAATGATGGAAGAACTCAGAGCTTTCAGCGGAACGTTCCAGGACGATCTTACATTATTGATCATTGACCTGCCCTGAGTTGCTGCTTCGATTCTTGTGAATCCGTAATCGTTGTTCATGATCTTTCGGAGGGCCTGGGTCGCTTAAAAAGTACGAAATAAAGGCCGGGCTTACGCCCGGCCGCCATTGCTAAGAATGGGGAATATCAGCCTTGCACGCCAGTGACGCGCAGAGCAGATGCAAGCGCTTCGCGCGCTTTAATGGCTGGATCTGAAAAATCAGACGCGCCTTTGTTTTTCATATCCTCGAAAGTCTTCTGAGCGTTTGCCACAGCCTGGCTAACAGCCTCTTCGCTTGAGCGGATCAGACCGATTCCAGCGTTAAGAACATCTTGAAGATTTGGTTGCATCTTGTTTCTCCTTCGCACTTTTTTGTGCGATGCGCCATGATTTTTGTGCATCGCACAGCGTCAAGCAGAAACGGTATTTTGCAACCTGGGACGACCAGGCGCTTCATACAGGCATGACAGCAATTGCACTTCCCCACCCAGGCGTTCGAGGCCGGAAGAAAGCAGGCCAAAGCAAGACAGCGGCGCCACGCAGAAGCAAACGGAAGTCGGCCAGCCTGGTTCCTCAACGCCGCAATAAGAAATGGATGACTGAATTTCGCGCAGCACTGCAGGCTGAGATTGCAAACTGCCTTACGCATGGAATTGGCGCGGGTCTGAGCATAGCGGGTCTTGCAATCCTGGTTAGTTTTGCCGCTAAAGAGGGTGATCCATGGAAGCTTGTAAGTTTTACAATTTACGGAAGTGCAATGGTAATTCTATATCTAGCTTCCACACTCTATCATGCATTTCTAGCTCCGCGCGCAAAGAAGATCTTTAAGATCCTGGACCATTCCGCAATTTTCATCGCAATTGCAGGAACCTACACTCCGTTTACCCTGGTGAGTCTTCGCGGTCCCTGGGGCTGGACGTTATTCGGCGCTGTCTGGGTCCTGGCAATTCTTGGAATTACATTTAAGGTTTTCTTTGTGAATCGATATCGGCTGCTCTCAGTTGTGGTTTATATCCTAATGGGATGGATGGTTGTCATCGCACAGCAACCGGTCCGCGATATGATTCCAGCAGGTGGAATTGTATGGATGGTGGCCGGCGGCCTGGCGTATACCGCTGGAACTGCATTCTATGCTTCGCGTAAACCAATGAGCCATATGATCTGGCATCTATTTGTACTGGCCGGCAGCATTTGCCATTACATGGCAGTATTGTTCTACGTTTTGCCGGCACCCATGCCGGCTTGATCGGACACGCGTTTTCGCATGGACTCAATCCAATCCATTTCGATTCGGTCCACTCCACTGATGAGCATTTGAATTTCTTCCGGCTGCAAAATCTTAAATAGATCCAGGCCCGCAGTCAATAGACCGTATCCTATCTTTACACCGGCCAGTTCTTCCGGATCATATAGCTCAGCATTCGCATGCATTACGTTCTGTGAATTTCCAAGGATTTCCACGGTGGTTTCAAGCAGGCGAACATTCGCCAGAGATTCAAATAGTCTGATTAAGTCCTTTCTGAATCGATCGATGTCTCTTTCAGGGATTCCAGCAATAATCCCGGCGAACATGTCTTCGTTTGAGAGGCTGTCCGGATGAAGATTGTTTTCCTCTGCATACCGCACCATCATCGATTCCAGCCGACGAATTTCAAGGTAGCCATCAAAGGTTGCAAGTCCTGCTTTTATAGCCGCAGGAATGAGTGTTCCCAGTTTCCATATTGAAGAGACCGCAGTTTTCATAAGTGGTAACAGCTTGCGCGGCGACTTGAGAACTGAGCCTAGCTTCTCAAAGGCCTGATCTAAAATCCTACGCTGATCTGCCTCAGGATACATTCTATCCAGGAAAAAATTCCTTAAGATATCGATCTTTTCCTCGGGAAAACTGGCGAGTTGGGAAAAACGGCGTACGTTTTGAACGGAATATCGTCGCGCAAGGTGCGCACGATATGCAGAAATTACAGATTCACGAACGGTTGCCACTGGATTCTCAGGAAATGGTTGCACGGCGATCAATCTTTCTTCCGCGCTGTCTTGCATGACGCTGACGAGCAATCGAAACGAGTCTGTCTATCAGTTCATTGGTGCGCACACCGGAGATCTCAAATAACTGGGGATACATGCTTATGCTTGTAAACCCGGGGAGAGTATTGATTTCATTTACAAAAATCGATCCGTCTTCTTTTAGAAAGAAATCAACCCTTGCCAGACCAGAACAATCAAGAGCAACAAATGTATCCATGGCCATTTTGCGCATACGGTCCGATATCTCCAGGGAAATCTTTGCTGGTTTCTCGAAAGCAGCACCATTTTCATCGATGTATTTGTTCTCATATGAATAGAATCCACCGCGCGGAATAATCTCACCACAAAGCGACGTGATTACTTCACGATCCCCAAGAACTGCGCACTCAATCTCGCGACCAGTGATTGCTTCTTCAACCAGGATAACATCATCGTATTGAAATGCATCTATTACGGCAGCGCGATATTCTTCAGCGGTCTGTACCCGGCTGACTCCAATGCTTGATCCCTGGGCCGATGGCTTAATGAATAGCGTGTTCCCCAGTTTTGCAACCATTTCAGAATAGGATTCCAGGGCTTCGTTTTCATTTCTAAAACTCGCATAACGTCCAATTGGAATATTCGCGTTAGACAAAAGACGTTTCATGGCACATTTATCCATTCCAACGGCCGACCCGAGCACATCAGCACCAACAAATGGAACGTCAATTAGCCGGAAGAGTCCCTGGACGGTACCGTCTTCGCCGCACGGCCCATGGAGCACCGGAAAAATCGCATCGCAGGATCCCAGGGCTGGTAATACCCCGGCCAGAGTGAGGGCAGCATAGTCGCCGCCTTTACCCTGGCCGGACGGAACCTCACTCACTTTGAGCATTTCCGCATCTGTCAGGTGCCAACCACCCTTGCGATCGATTCCAAAAAATAGCAGGTCGTACTTTACAGTGTCCACAGCGCGGACTACGTTTGCAGCAGAACGAATTGAGACCTCATGTTCCGCAGATTTGCCGCCGAATACGATTCCCAGGCGGATTTTTGAGCTTTGCATGAGTCAGAGTTGAATCGTCATGGTTTTTCCAAACTCTTTTTTATGCCTGCATTCCGCCTGCTGCTAGTTTTGATTTTTGTCTGTCCCCTGCTCGCTGAGCCCAGGCCAGGGTTCTTTCTCTTGCCGGCAGATGAAAATCCGGCCCTCGTGCAACTCCTGCAATCGCCCGTAATCGATAAGGCAACCCTACTTTCTCAGGCAGACAGAGCGGAACGCTCAGCGCGCGCTGAGCTTACAAAAAGACAAAATCAGATAAGATCAGAAATCTGCGCCCTGCCAGAAAGCGCGCGCAAGGAATCGATTTTGAAGGCCAGGGAACAGCTAACCGCTGAGCATAGTTTCTACGTACATCAGCTCGGGTTCTATGAGGAGCACATTTTCCGTCGCATGGAAACTGAAATCGATGAGGCTTACAGGGAGCGCGCCGTGGAGGCAAGAAAAACCGCCTTTGTAATGCAGCGCGAGCGCCAGGACCTGGTGCGAAAATCCTGGCTCAGGCTCCTTGATCCGGACAGGGCATGTGAAAACCAGAAGGAAATTGGCCTTTTCCCGGAGCGACTCATGGCACCCTATTACCTGGCACTCTTAAAATATCAGTCCATCTTCCCGGCTGAGCTGAGAAGTCAGAGCCTGCTCCCCGCTAAAACTGGCCGATAATAGATGGGTGAGGCTCATCCTTTGTCTATTCCTGTTTCCCACCCTGCTCTCTGCTGAGACGATCGAGGAAGGCACAGCCGCCCATCCGGCATTTTCAGTCATGCTCTCCGGGGCACAGGCATTTCGCGCCGTAGACTCCTCACAGGACATTCGTCTTTCAGCCCCCGAATCACCAGACGCAATTCTCAGACTAAAGTTTGATCAGGAAGTTCCTGGAATGCTCCGCGATGCTGCCGGCAACTATCAGATTTCCGCCAACTATGTATTTCAAAAGGATTGCGTTGCCGCCGGATGTGCGCAATTCGTTAAACCAGAGAATCATGTTGCGATCACTTCTCCGCCGGAACTGTGGCCTGGTGTGGGCGATGTGCAGGATTTCACGATTGAGTTCTGGATTAAGCCTGTTATCTTTTATCGCAGAAACAGCATTCTTAAGAAAGTCAGCTTGATAGGCGGAGAAAAGCGCGGTCTGGAAATCTATCTGGATTCAGGAAAGCTGCACGCCTCATTTTACAATCTTTTCGAGGACTCGGAAGGGCGCAGACATTCAATCGATCTTGCAGCGCGCAGCGGCCTGACAGGTCAGGATTGGCGACACGTTACCCTTACATATCACGCCGCTTCCGGCCGCATTACATTGTATTTACAAGATCGGGAAGAACAGACAGCAACCGCAGCTGATCCTACCGGCGTGTTCAATATGAACTTTCATCCGTTGGATCGATCGCCAATTGAAATCGGTGGGAGTTATTTTGGTTCCATAGATGAGTTTGTACTGAGCGTTGGCGCCCTTTCGCCAGAAGAAGGAGCTCGCACGCGCTTGCCCGCTGCGCGTATTTCAGAGATTTCGTATCGCACGGAGCAGGACAAGGGAATCGTGCTATCCAAAATTCATGATGCAGGATTTTCTTCTGGAGGAAGGTTCCGTTATGCGGCATCTGAACCAGCAGGAACATCGATTCAGTTCTATGTGCGATTCAGCACATCTCCGTTTGCTGAAACCACCTCAGCCGAGGAGCTGCCCTGGAAACGCATTGCCGGGTTTACGGACTCAATCGACCGGTTCAGGTACTTTCAATGGAAAGCAGTACTCGTTGCTGATCCTACCGGAATGGTCAGCCCGATTTTGAAGGAAACAAAACTCTCGTTCTTTCCAATTTTGCCGCCTGCGCGTCCGGGTGGTCTTAGAATTCTAGACGATCTTTCAAGTGACGACATGATTTGCCTTGAATGGCGCAAGAATCCAGAACCTGAAATTGAAACTGCCAACGGAACATATGTTATCTACTACGGACTCAAGCCTGGCGAATACACAGGTCGAATCACAATCAAAGACGGAAAACCAATTCATCAAAACTCTAGTTCAATGCCATTGACCGAGCAAGAAAGGAATCGATTGAAGTTTCAGGAAGCCAGCATGCGCAGGACACTTTCCACACGTGTTCGCTTTCTATTAACGAATCGAGTAATCGAAGAAAATATCTACAAGCATGCGCGCAAAAAGAACATGCCGTTCCTGCGACCCGATCAAGCCTATTATTTTGCCGTTGCAGCACTTACGCCGGATGGCGAATCTGTTCAATCGCGCGAAGCGGTGTTTGTTTTGCGACCGAAGCCAGATTTGTAGCTAAATCCTGGCCTGGATTGCGGCACATGTCCGCGCCAGGTCAAAATCTCTCCCAGCGATCTCCCGCGCATTCTTACCAAGCTTCAGTTGCATACGATCTGATCCTGCAAGATCGAGAATTGCTCTGCACAGTTCGTCTACATTCCCTGGCTCAAAGAGCGACCCTGAAATGCCATGTCTTACAATCTCTTCAACTACGCCTGCACGTCCTGCAATCGATGGAATGCCAAAATAAGCAGCTTCCATGAGTGAAGTGCCCATGGCATCCGTATCATTGCTGCTTGAGCCGGGCTGAATAAAAATATGCGCAAGTCCAAGCACACCGGCTAGCTGATCATCTGGAAGAAAACCAGTAAGTGTTACATACGATTCAAGTCCGCGACTACGGATCAATTCCTCTAGATAGGCAGACTCAGGCCCTGAACCAATGAGGAGTAGATGGAGTTTCTTCCGATCAGCTTCATCACGAATCCGATGAATTGCCTCGATTGCTGTATCCAGGCCCTTGCGCGCTACAAAGGGCCCCAGAGCAACAAGGACCATTTTACCTTTAATGCGTTCATAAATCTGTTGGGGTACGGTAAATTTCTTGAATCTACTCCAGCGCAGTTCCAGGCCAGGTGGAATTACAACCATACGATCATCCGGAACACCGGCTTCACGCGCGCTGCGCTCCACATGCCTTGAAAGTGTGAAAATATTGCGCGCACCCAGGACAAACCGGCGCTGAAAGAATCGGGTAACGCCCAGATTTCGCTTGAGGTCAGCGCCCGTTAGAAACAGCGAATAAGAGAGTCCAGCTGTGCGTGCGATGTTGGCTGCGCGCACCGTACTGCGGGAAATATTTCCAAATATCAAGTGCCGTGGTTCAAACAACGTTATACGATCTTGAATGAAAGAATCAAATGCCCGATGGCTGGAAAACATGCCGCCCGCAGAAATTCTATGCACTGGATATGCTTCAAGGCGATCAAACTGCAGGCGCTCTTCTGCGGATGTCATGCATGCAGATTCGTTTAGAGTTACGCAAACCTCAAGGGTTCCCGGTTGCCAGCGGCGCGCGATTCCTGTGAAGAATCCTTCAATTCCACCCGGTTCCGGTCTGAAAAAATCTGTTATGAGAAGCACGCGTTTCATCTAAGGCCAGCAGGCGTCAAAACCAGGCGAAAAGTTTCGGAACAAATCGCGATTCCAGAACCCTTTCCATGCATGCGCTTCACGTTTTCCCAGAATCAAAACCAGGCTAGTCGGAGCAACTCCAAATTATTTTCAGGCATTCTTTACGTCTTTTGTGCTATTTATTCACTATCATGTAAACATTCCGATAGTCCTTTCGTGGTATTTCCGCCAGGGAATGCTCACGCGCAGCAGTTCTATTTTGCTGGCATCAATTTCCTGGACGGAAGCAGTCCTGGAATTCCGGACCTTTCCAAAATCCAGTCGGGCATTTCAAGACCTGCCTGGCCTGCTTTGGATGATTCCAATTCTATCTGCATGCGGTCGCACACCCAGTTTTTCTACGATCGCGAGGCAGGACTTAAGTTTCAATTCTGCGAAGAGGCTAGCGCCTCTGAAAAGCAGGCAATTGCGGAACTTCTTTCTACTGAAACCAATGCGCCTTCGCAACCTGTCATTCACCTGCGCAATCTTTCGCTTGAGATTGGATCCATTGCTCCATTTAAACGCGACCCATTCCTGGTTTCAATCGATTCAAATCAAATCCTGAACAAAGCCAATGTTCGCGGAGAGAGACAATTCAAAATCGGAGTAGGATCAGCAGAGTTACCCGCGCGCTTCCTGCACGCAGAACCAGCTCTGCTAATTAGCGAGCAATCTGTCATTGCAATCTATCCATTCTCTGGTTCCGATTTTCTGATCCTAACCTGGACGGATGCAGCATTAAGCAATCAGGTGCTGAACGCCATACTACCCATTGAGATCCACAACAAAGAGCTCAAAAACACGGGCGCTGCAAATCCGTACGTCTCTGAAATTCGATTCGCAACTGCAGGTGATTCCTATGTTGAAATCTCCTCAAACGTTACCGGGTCTGCCACCTTTACCCTTCACGGCAGTTCAGATTTACCAATCGAGGCGTTCTTCTTCCAGGGTGGCGCCTACATTCCAAATTTTAAACCCGGCACCGGTTTCACGTTTGAAAGCGGCTATCAAAGCAGGATCTTCCGGAAAGAGGAATCCCTGGCTGCTGGCGCGAGCGACTGGCGCAGTTGGAGCGCTGATGCACCCGGTTCAACGGACGAATTAAAACCATCTCTCTATTGCGGCGTTGAATTTTGCGGGACCCCTGGAATTGCCCCGGCAGCCCTGCCCGAAACGCCTCGCCGCGAAGGCTCGTGCACAACTTCCGACCTGCAACTCACAGAATGGAATCCGTTTGGTGTTATGCGCTCTGGATCCCTTGACTCAGGCGGAAAATTCGTCGAGCTTCTGGCCCTACGCAGTTGCATAAGCGATGCGCTTGTAGTTCTGGCTGGCACCTCCCTCAGGCTTCCGCGTGAACTTAAAGCCGGCGAAACATTGCTATTTGCGGCAGAACCCGATCTATTTGAAAAGAGAGCAATAGCTGCATCGCTGCGGTCTCTGTCACCTCTCACTTCCATTCAAATATTCGACCTTCAGACGGGAGACTCGCGCGCGCTGTTTGAAGGTTCATCCAGCGAGGATCGATGGATCTTCGCAAGCCAGAATGAGGCGGGTGAAATAATCCAGGTTCACTCGCTTACGCTTTCCAATGGCCCTGTATTCCACGAAGCGATTCTGCTGGGGTTGAGACCGGATCTAGGTCTCCATGCCATGAGTCCTGGCTATCAGACGTATCCGGGGACTCAAGAAAGCAGTGCCAGACTATCTGAATTGTACCCTACAGGATCTTACAATGGAACAAGTATTTCCGGTGATGAATTCTTTGAGATTCAAAGCAACGCGGCCGGTGGACGCGGCAAGCTATCCCTGGCCGTAAAACGGCTATCCGATGGGAAAACTATCCTTCATTTACTACCGCTACCATCACGCCAATATACTGCAGTATTCACCGCAAATCCTCAATGCTTCCCAGGAATCCATACTAGATCAGATCTGTTTTTGCCAAACGAAGCAGCTGAATACACTTTGAGCGACGGTAGTAGAATCCTGGATTCTATTCAAATTAATTCTCAACTCTATTCTCAGATTGAATCATCCAGACGCAGCATTGGATTGCACAACCGCAGCAACCGATTCGTACAAACGTCAGGCGGCACTGGAACCTGTATGCGATCGATTGCGTCTCCAGGCGAGGCAAACTCGTTTGATCCCTTTGCAATAGAGGAGCCCGCTTCAGGCGCATCGAGACGCTTCAGAATCTATCTTAGTTCCAACTCCCTTCTGCGAACATACATCGGCGCGGATCAAAGCACCCTACAGGAGCAAACGGTTCATGTTCAAGATGGAGACGTTGTAAGCGTCGCTGACTCAACACGGGAGCGCTCAGTATTTCGGCTATTTGTCGGCGAAACAGTTCTGGCAGCCGGCGAAGTGTTTAGATCCAATCCGGGTATTTTCATTGAAACTGTGGCGCCCTCACCTGTGGCCGGTGAGGAAGAATGGATACGGGTCTGTAGTCGGGACGGCTTTAGCACTGACTCCTTACGAATCAAAGACGAAAGCAGCGAAGATACAATTGTTCCGTTTAGTGTGCGAACTGGATTGATGATTGCCCCTTACGGGACAGACCTAAATCTTTCAGCACTGAGCTGTGCGATAATTGTGGATCCTGATTACAGAGGTCATGCAATTCCCCCGCCTGCATTTCCTTATGTGGATCGGGCATTATGGACCATTGCATCCACTTCAGCCATCGGAAATGGCCTGGCTTCGGGAGAAACCCTCCGGATATACCGCCTAACGTCGTTTGGGGACGAAACACTTGCGACTGCAGGACTTCCAGATATTGCTCCTTTCCATATCACAACATCAACCGGCCAGCGAATGGTCAGAAATCCAGACAGCCCGTTTGATCAAATCGACGCCTGGAGCATAAAATGAAATCCCAGATCCGAAACACCTTTATTGTATTTGTTCTACTCCTGGAAATCCAAACCCTGCCAGCAGCTCCGGAATTGCCTAAACCCGCTGATCAAATTGATTTCCCAACTTTCAAGGGAAGTTCGCCGTTTGAACTCTTTATGCTAACTGGAGGCCGCTCGGGCAAACTCATTTCAGATCGAATTGCAGCCAACGATCCAGCCGAAGTTTCCGGGGCAGAGATGTTCCTGGGTGTTCAGCTCAAAGGCCGAGCGAACGCAGAAGAAGCCGGGCGATTCTTTTACAACCTGGATGCAAGCGTGATTGCACTTGCACGCGAAGGCAGCAAGAATGGAAATGAAAGGAACCCTTTTTCGATTCTCCCCGGCGACGAACTGAACGCAGGCATTGCATTCTGTCCGCAAACCTCCTGCGGGCTAAGCGTTGGAAGGAGCCCCTTGTATACGCCGGGGAAATTTGAAGCCAACAATCACATATCTACTCTCGCTGGTGGGCACGGAACTCAGACTGGAGTTTCGCTTTTCTTTCGCGGGCAAAATGTTTCATTCAACGCAGTTCCGATTTTGCTTCCAGGATATTCTGGCCGCACCTGGAGCGAAAATGGCCTGCCCGGGAACAATTGGAAGAGCGGCACGCAGGATGCTCGCGGATTTCACGCTGAGGGTGTAGCCATGCTTGACTACTTTGGCATCAGCCTTCATTATTCCGGGATCAATCAACGCCAGACTTCACGGATCACAGGAAACAGCAGGGACAGGATCGAATACTCAGGCATGGCAATGCTCGTTCGTAAGCCGGAAGGATTTGTGCGCTCCGGATTCAGTCTGGGTCTCGAGCGTGCATCGGGACGTTATCTGGCAATGGACAGGGATGAAACTGGAAGCAGCATGGTTACCATAGACGGCATGGCCCTTAGTTCCGCCTTTGACCTGAAAATACAAAACTTTTCCTGGCAAACAAACTTCCTCCTGCCGGAACCTCAAACTCAACCCAGAGGAAGCAGAAAGTCTTCTGAGACTGCAGGCTACGTGGGGTATGGCGCGAGCATTGTAGATTCGCCAGCGCTGGGCGACCTACTCTCTGCCAAACCATTTCCGGTGCTTTGCCCGGGAGAAGAATGCGCAGGACTCGATCGATCCAACTCACCTGCACATTTTAGAAATCAGGCAGGTGTTCTGCGGACAAGGACATCGTATCAATGGGGAAGATTTCATGGCAGCATCGGTGGGATTTTGTTCAGGCCCCTGGCCGGAAGGAGCGATGAATCGGGAAATCCCTTTCAAAGAATCAGAAAAGCAACTAACGTTCCTGAGTTTCGTGAAGCTGAGATTGTTCTTTCGTATGAATTCTCTTCCGGCAAGGCCATTGTTTCGTATGGAAGGCTGTGGGTGAAAACGACTGAGAAAAGCTCGTACGGTGGTGAATCCATTCAAATCGCTCTTACCAGATCGCTCTGATTTGGTTGCGGAGACTAAGCTGAACAGATGAAACGGCCCTGAAATTTTCGGAACGATCGCAAGGCGGGATACCTTTGATAGTATGCGCCCATTTATTTTAGTACTACTTGTAATTTCTTCCTGCGTTAAGCCGCATAAAGACGATCTGCTCTTCAGTATGCTTACAGGCGGAGCATCGCAGGATTTTCTATTCACTCGACCAGAACCCGAAAATACTCTAACTCTGGCAAAACGTCCCCGCGATCGCATCGTGCGTGAAATCGAAAAGGCTCAGAGCCGAATCGATTTCTGGTGCTATGAATTCGATGAGCCTGAAATCCTCAAGGCACTCGTGCGAGCCAGAGAACGCGGCGTAACGATTCGAATCACAGGCTCACCAGATCAAACCTATCATGAATTCACGGACGCAGGATTCAGGCCCAGTATTCGTGCTCATTCAGGCTTACAACATGCAAAGTTACTTTTGATAGATCATGTTCAGCTAATTTCTGGCACTGGAAATTTTACCATCAGCGATCTATTCCACAATAACAATGCGTTTCTGTTTCTGGAAATTGCACCAGAGACCGGAGAGAAGATCGTAGATGCTCTCAAACGTGAGCAGACTGATGCCCCGGTGATTAACGGCCTTCCATATGGAGGACGAATGCTCGTTTCTCCGGCGAAGGGTCGCCTCATTCAAAGTAGATTGCTGCAGGGTGTTCTCAATGCGCATAGACGCGTTCAATACATGATTTTCTCACACTCTGATTCTGTTCTAACCGCAGCGCTTGCCCTTAAAGCGCGCGAGGGGATCTCCGTAGAAGGTGTTTACGATTCGGATAGGGCGGAATTGGAACCTGAGTCTGAGGGAAGTATTCTGAACCAATCGCTTGGCCTCTCTGCTTCCGCTGTCTATGTCGATGGAAATCGTAGCCTGTTTAATACAGCCGATGGTGTACTCCACGGCGGACACTTGCACCATAAGACAATGATAGCAGACGATAGAGTGCTCACAGGGTCGTTTAACTTCTCGATGAATGCACGCGATACTAATATGGAAGTCTACTTCGAATTTAGCGACCCGGCCGCTTTAGGCATGTTTGAATCGGAGTTTGAAACGATTCGCAATCAGGCCGCTGTCCTGGGACGATCGCCTGTCCCTGAAATGGCGACTGACGTCTATCGTACGAGCAACGGCTACTGTTCTGTGGGTTCGCTGCAAGAGCTAGTAATCTTCTACGGACAAGCGTATGGCTTTGGCGCCGATCATTTCCTGGCTTCTGATTCTAATTGCGTGCAACTGCGAAACCGAGGAAAGGCAAGCGCTGGCCTGAGCTCCGGAAAGGAATACCCACTGCCACTAGGCCAAAGTACCTATATCCATGGGATGACCCGGGTTGGAACGTTCGATGATGACAAATTGCCGGAAGCAAGCAGCGGACTTGCCCTTTCCAGGATTTCCAAAAATTGGATATGGACTAAGAATGCGATGGCGCCGACCGAGGCGATCTTTTGGACACGCAAAGGCCTTGTGAAACGTCATGTAACGTCCATTTCGCCTTACTTTCATACTTTCGACGATGTTGATTCTCTGGGCAACTCGATTGTCTTTGCAGGCAACGGCGGAAACTTTCAGGTGGGATGCGCTACGACAGGCGAACTAACTGGACCGCCGGCAGATTTTCGTGATGCATTCGCATTTGAAACCGGAGAAATCCTTGAATGCGTGACCCTTGAGTAATGGTTACTTGACAGTTGATACAGTTCATCCAGCCTTCACCGGTTGGCTTCAATTCCTGGTTATAGACTTTCTGATCCCGTGTTTGAAAATGAACGCATTGGCGTGTACCGCGGACAGCGCCTGTCGGATGGAATTCCGGTAATTGCGCGCGCCATTCGCGCACGTTATCCTGAGCCTAGAGAAATGGCGCGGATGCGTCGTGATTTTGAAATCTCCAGCCTCTTAAAGATAAGCGGAATTCTTCCTGCGCTCGGACTGTATCCGTACGGCGCTGGCCTTGCAATTGTGTTCCAGGATATGGGGGGCGTGCCACTTGTTTCTGTGCGAGAAATGGGAGCTTCAAATCTTCCAGGATTTCTGCAACTTGCGCTGGGCATAACGCGCATCCTGGCGGACCTTCACAAGAACAGAATCGTTCACAAAGACATTAATCCGCATAACATCCTGTTAAACGAAAAGACAAACGAGCTGCGAATCACCGAGTTTGGAATTTCTTCGACGTTGACGCGCGAAAATCCAGTCCTTCTAACACCTGATAGAATAGAAGGAACGCTTGCATACATTTCGCCCGAACAAACCGGGCGGATGAATCGTACGGTTGATTATCGTGCAGATTTCTATTCTCTTGGAATTACATTCTACCAGATACTTACGGGTAAGCTTCCATTTACTTCAACCGATCCCATGGAGCTCGTTCATGCGCACATTGCACGAGAGATTCCTGAGGCAACGCAGGCTGTGTTTGGCGGACCAATTCCTCCTGCAATTCAAGGCATTCTAAAAAAGCTCACAGCTAAAAACGCAGAAGATCGATATCGCAGTGCAAATGGCCTCATTCGGGATTTAGAAGAATGCATGCGCCAGATCCAGGATAATGGAAAACTGGGTGAACTGACCGCAGGGGAACGCGATTTTTCAGAATCATTCCAGATACCGCAGAAGCTCTACGGAAGGGATAAGGAGCGGGAAGCCTTGCTCTCCGCATTCGAACGAGTATGCGAAGGGGAAACCGTTTTCACCGTGGTATCCGGGAGATCAGGCGCGGGCAAAACTGTTTTGATCCAGGAAATCCTGGGGCCAATGACAGAGCGCAAAGGATACTTCACATCGGGCAAATTCGATCAACATCGACGGGACGTGCCGTACAGTGCATTGATTGCAGCATTTGAGGAAATAATCCGACAACTATTGACTGAAAGCAAGGACAAACTCCAGCAATGGAAGGAACGTCTGGTAGCCTCGTTTGGGTCAAATGGCCAGGTACTACTCGAAGTAATTCCCGATTTACAACTAATCGTAGGCGAACAAGGGCCGGTGCCAGATTTGCCGCCCACTGAATCGCGTAATCGGTTTCACATAGTATTTCAGAACTTCATACGCACGTTTGCCGCAAAAGAACATCCCCTTACTCTATTCCTGGATGATTTACAGTGGGCTGACGGAGCAACTCTTTCGCTACTGCGCGTCCTCTTAACCGATCCAGATTCGCATTGCCTCCTTCTTGTTGGATCATTCCGCGACAATGAAGTCACAGATGCTCATCCGCTGGCCCTGGCACTTGAAGATCTGAGTCGATCTGGAGTGAAGCCGCTTGATTTAAAGCTATCACTCCTTGGCCCACGCGACGTTCGCCTGCTGGTTGCCGATGCGCTTGCTCTTCCACCAGACAAGACGTCACTGGCAGAAGATCTGGCAGACGCCGTTTTCAAAAAGACAGACGGAAATCCTTTTTTCACGGGAGAATTTCTCAAGAGCCTGTATCAAGAGAATCTGATTTTTTTTAGCGAATCAGTTGGTCATTTTTCGTACGACATGTTCAAAATTCGCGCGCAGGTTGCAACAGACGATCTGTTACGAATTATATCGAGTAACATCAGACATCTTTCAAGCAACGGACAGGATTTGATCCGATTGGCAGCATGCCTTGGTGGACATTTTGATTTGCGAACGTTTGCACTCTGCGCAGAACAAACGCAAGCGCGCGCAGCCGGTGAACTTGAAGAACTCCTTGTGGAAGGGTTCATCGTCGCAATGGACGACTCCTACAAATATGCTGCGTTTTCAAATGGCCAGAATGAACTTCTTGTACAGTATCGCTTTGTCCATGATCAGGTCCACAATGCAGCGTATCAGCAGCTTGCAGAAGACGATAAGCGACAAACTCATCTCAAAATCGCACGTACCCTTTTGACTAATCTACCTTTTGCGGAGCGCGACGAGCGCATCCTTGAACTGGTTCATCATATGAACCAGGGGCGCGAATTAATTCTCGAACCAGCAGAGCGAATCCAGCTCATTGAACTGAACCTCCAGGCCGGAAAGAAAGCCCGCGATGCAAGCGCATACGAAGAAGCACTTCGCTTATTTGGGGTTGCCTTTGATGCAATGCCGGCTAACGCTGTATCCAGCCACTACGATATTTTTATCAAGACGCACAGCGAACTGGGCGAGATCAGCTATATCCTTGGGGAGAATAAAGTAGCTGAGAAGCACTTTACTGCAATCCTCGACAAGGCGAGAACCGCTCTTGAAAAAGTTCGCGTATACGAACTCAAAATCGCTCTGCACGCCGGCCGTGGAGAACGCGCAGAAGCAATTCGCCTGGGCATCGAAGTTCTGGCCCTGCTCGGAATGAAAATTCCCGGCAAGCCCGGGTCGTCCGCCGTAAAAGCAGAACTTGCTTCTGCGGCGCGCGCACTCAGCGGGAAAAGCCCGGATCGACTTGTAGATACTCATCTAATGGAAAACACAACTGAGCTCGCGGCAATGCGTGTGCTAATGCAGATTGCAACGCCTGCATACGGAACAAACAGCGATCTATTCTCCGTCCTCGTCGCTCGTATGATTCTGCATTCCCTGAAGCATGGAAATGCACCGTCCTCAGCATACGCCTACGCAGCGTATGCAATGCTCTTGTGTGGAGATCTGGGCGATCCGGAACGCGGCTACCGCTACGGGCGACTTGCACTCGATCTGGTTGAAAAACTCCAGGCACGGGATATCAAATGCCGGGTCTACTATTTGTATGCTGCAGCAGTCCATCACTGGAAGCACCCTGCCAGCGAAAGCGGAGAATACTTGCTCCATGCTTACCAGGCCGGTCTGGAAACGGGCGATCTTGAATATGTGGCCGCAGTCAGCTTTCTACTCACATGCAGCCCCCTCTGGATTGGCCATAAACCATTACGGGAAATATCCCAGGAAATCGATCGATTGGGAAATCCGCTCTACCG
>JAIOPQ010000132.1 GCA_021413825.1 Spirochaetia bacterium
GCTAATTCAAGCAAAGGCTATTCAGTACTCGCTGGAAGATTTGCTCGATGCTCCAGAGTATTTAGAACGCTTTCAGGGGGGCCGTTTTCTGGTAATCTATCTTTCACCGCGCGATTATCATCGAATTCATTTTCCCGCAGCCGGGCAAGTTCCTGGGTTCACATATTTACCGGGAGATCTCTTTACCGTGAATCCAATTGCAGTAAATCGACTGCACGCCCTTTTTCCAAAGAATGAGCGTTTAACTACCTATATCCATAACGCTAAAGGTTGGATCGCTCTAATTAAGGTTGGAGCGACTAACGTTGGTAGGATCTGGCTTGATTACGACAAATTTGTAACCAATCGTTGGATTCGTACACGTAAAGATCAGAAATACGCCACACCCCTTCAGGCTAAGCGCGGTGACGAACTTGGACGATTTGAAATGGGTTCAACGGTTGTGCTTTTATTTGAAAAAGATACCATGAAATTTCTTCCGGCAATAGCTGAAGAGAACAAAGTGAAATTTGGGCAGGCGATTGGAATATGGAAATAGGTGCGATAATACTTACGGTGGCGGGGCTGTGTCTATTTGAAACAGTGTCCAGCATTGATAATGCAATCATTAATGCGGAAGTTCTTGGAACCATGCAGCCTAAATACAGACGATGGTTTCTTATTTATGGAATCCTACTCGCTGTATTCGTTGTTCGCGGGGTTCTGCCCTGGCTAATTGTCTGGGCTGTGAATCCATCCCTGGGTCCGCTCGGAGCATTGACAGCTTCGTTCTCAAATGATCCACGCGTTCATCAAGCAATTGAAGCCTCCGCTCCGCTACTTCTGGTAGGTGGTGGCGTTTTTCTGATTCTGTTATTTCTGCACTGGCTTTTTATCGAACCAAAGAACTACGGCTTGTATGGTGAACCGTTCTTTGAAAAGCACGGGGTCTGGTTTTATGCATTCGCATCCATCACGCTGTTACTGATAGTGTGGTTTTGTCTCCAACGGGATCCAATGATGGCACTGGGTGCGGTGATCGGATCGACAGCGTTCTTCATTACACACGGCTTCAAGGAAAATGCAGAAGAGGCAGAAAAAGATCTACTAACGTCCAACAAGTCGGACATTTCCAAGATTCTTTACCTCGAAGTGCTGGATGCAACCTTCTCCATTGATGGTGTTCTGGGCGCCTTTGCATTTACATTGTCTGTACCTCTAATCTTGTTTGGAAATGGCCTGGGTGCAATCGTTGTTCGACAGTTGACGGTTGGAAATATTGACAGAATCAAGAAATACAAGTATCTGAAGAATGGGGCAATGTATTCGATTTTTGTTCTGGGATTGATTATGGTCCTGGATTCATTTGGTGTTCACATTCCACACTGGGTTTCACCTGTTGTCACGTTCGTTGTTGTAGCGTTCTTCTTTATTAAGTCACGATTTGCAATGCAGAGAGAAGAGCCAGGAACCTAGTGCTTGACCAGTCGAGCTCGGTAGACTTTTAAATTCCGAAAATCGTTGGGAATTGTGCTGCGTGTAATGTCCTTACACGTAGCATTTTTTAGACTGGCCTCATCCATCTTGAAGGTTCGCAAATTTGTGGCGAAATAGATAACACCACCTGGTTTTATTGCACGCAAAACGGATTGCAGTAGGGAAGCATGATCTCGCTGAACATCGAACGTTCCGTCCATTCGCTTGCTGTTTGAAAAGCTGGGGGGATCCACAACTGCAAGATCAAACGTTGAATCCGGAATCATGTCTAGAAAATCGAGAACGTCGTGCTGAATAACCAGGTGCCCCCGCCCAGGCTTCAACCGCTCAGGCCGAATCTCACGCTCACCCATTATATGCGCGTCAAATCCGTTTAATGCAAGGTTTTCTCTGCACCAGGCCGTATAGGTTTTAGACAGATCGACGGAAACGGTGGTAGCTCCGCCCTTTGCAGCATACACGGAGAAGGATCCTGTATACGCGAATAAATTCAAAAAATATTTCTGCGCTGATTCGTCCCGAACCTTACTTCGCGTTATGCGCTGATCAAGGAACAGGCCAGTGTCAAGGTAGTTGGATAGATTCAGTTTGAACTTGAGCTCGCTTTCTTTTGCAATGATCGATCTGTCCGATACTTCCTGTTTTGTGTACTGGTTGCTTCCTTTCTTACGTTCGCGCTCACGGAGGAAAATTGATTCTGGTTTGATTTCCGTTACCCGAGAAAGAATTTCCATGCATGTCGCAATCCATGTCTCTTGCTCAGGTCCCTCCAGGCTACGCGAGGTTTTGTATTCAGAAACGCTGAGGCAATCTTCAAATCTTTCGATGACAAATGGAAATTGCGGAATGTCACGATCGTATATTCTGTAGCAGGTGATTTTTTGTCTGCGCGCCCATTTCGCGATGTGTCGATTCATCTTAACTAGCCTGTTTTCGAACATCTCGAAAGGGGCTATCATGGGCATGCCTTCATGTCAAAAGAAGATAAACGTTACAAGCGCGAATAAAGGACCGAGCACAACGGCAGCATAGAGCATGTAGGTGAAGAAGCCAGGCATTTTTACGCCGCGCTCTTCAGCAATCGCACGCACCATAAAGTTTGGTCCGTTCCCGATGTATGAATTTGCACCCATGAACACTGCGCCACAAGAAATAGCTGCAAGCAATGCCGAGCTAACGTGCTTTCCGTCATGAAAGATAAATCCAAGATCGTTCACGGTATTCAACGCTTTGCCAAGGGACAGGAACGTTAAGTAAGTGGGAGCGTTATCCAGAAACGACGATAGAATTCCAGTCGCCAGGAAAAACTGCCAGGCTTTTTGAATTCCAATTTCTGCTCCACGGGTTTCCAGAATGTACAAAGCAGGAATCATTGTAACAAAGATAGCAGCAAACAGGTAGACAACTTCCAGAATGGGCTTCCAGCTAAAGCCGTTGTGTAGCCTGACGGGATGCTTTACCGGCATCAGAAAGAGCGAGACTGCAGTAAGCAGCAGCATGGCTAATTCCTGTGGGCCAAAGTGCGGCCACCCGCGAACAGAAGTCAGGAAGTACCCTTGAAAATAAATAGCAAGCACTATGCCCAGAAGAAGCAGAATGTTGAACTTGCCAGAAACTTGAAAGGGCTCCACTTCGTCATGCTTGTGCAATATTCCAGGACCGTCGTTTCTGTAAATGTATGAGTCCCAGAAATAGAAAATCAAAATGGTAAGACTGCATACGAACAACCATTCCCTCCAAAGATTTTGCGCAGTCCAAAGGAACGGCACGCCTTGCAGGTACCCCAGGAAAAGCGGAGGATCCCCCAGGGGCGTCAGAAGACCCCCAATGTTACTTACGATGAAAATGAAAAATACAACTACATGCGCATTCCGTTTTCGTCCTGCATTCGCACGCAGTATTGGCCTGATGAGCAGCATCGAAGCTCCGGTCGTGCCAATGAAGCTGGCGATCAGACCGCCGAAAATCAGAAATCCCGCATTGACAAGGGGTTTTCCGCGAAAATGTCCATGGATAAAGATCCCGCCCGATATGACATAAAGGGAAGCGAGTAACGTTATAAATGATATATATTCTAAAACTTTCTCCAGAGTCTTTTCCAGGAGGGCTTCCCCCAGAAAAAAGAGCAAGGCCAGGAGCATGGGTGCACAAAACACGCCGAGCGCGATCCACCAGAGGTTTTTCTCCCAGAAATGTGCGTTAATTAGCGGTGCGATGGCTATGCAAAGCAAGAAGATTGCGAATGGAAGTACCCATATAATAGAAATTCCCTGAGCGCCCATGAAAATAAGAGTTGTCATTTTACGTGCGTCACTCAGTCAATCTTAAAATGCACTTAGTGCATCCGTGGGACCTTAATGGTCCCGTTAAACTTCAATGAGGTACCCAATGAAGAAAGTCTTTGGCTCAAAAGGCGCGGGCTCTTCTTTCCCTGAGTGGAAAGTCTCTTCCGTTTTGCGGAAGTATATGCCCCTGATCCTTGTAGTAGCGTTCTTTGCTCCCCTCTCCATTTTCGCAAGTGAGGCTGAGCTCAAAATTCCGGATCTTTCATCCGTAAACTTCGCAATCGGAAATGGCAGAACCCTGCTGTTTATCGGTATGGGCGTTTGCTTGCTGGGAATGCTGTTCGGTTTGATTCAATTTACTCAAATCAAGAACCTTCCTGTTCACATCGCCATGCGCGAAATCTCAGAACTGATTTATGAAACCTGTAAGACATATCTGTTCCAACAAGGTAAACTCCTTTTGGTACTCGAATTGTTCATCGGTATCATCATGGTCGTTTACTTTGGTGTGCTTCAGCATTATCCAGCTAGCACAGTTGCAATCATTCTTGTTTGCAGTCTGATCGGTATCGCTGGTTCTTACGGTGTTGCATGGTTTGGTATTCGTATTAATACGTTTGCAAACTCTCGCACAGCATTTGCTGCACTGCGCGGTAAGCCATTCCCTAACTACGAAATTCCTTTGAAAGCAGGGATGAGCATTGGTCTCCTCCTGATCTCAATCGAACTTTTCCTGATGCTTGCAATTCTTCTGTTTGTTCCTTCTGAATTCGCAGGTGCTTGCTTCATTGGTTTTGCAATCGGTGAATCTCTGGGTGCTTCTGCACTCCGTATCGCTGGTGGTATCTTCACCAAAATTGCGGATATTGGGTCCGATCTCATGAAGATCGTTTTCAAGATCAAAGAAGATGATGCTAGAAACCCTGGTGTAATCGCGGATTGCACTGGTGATAACGCCGGTGATTCGGTTGGTCCAACTGCAGACGGATTTGAGACATATGGAGTAACGGGTGTTGCTCTGATTTCTTTCATCCTGTTGGCTGTTAAAGAACCTTCCATCCAAGTTGCATTGCTCGTTTGGATT
>JAIOPQ010000125.1 GCA_021413825.1 Spirochaetia bacterium
TTGAATTCTTCTTGCATGTCTACAAATGGAAAGATCAGTTCTGTTGCTCCCGCAGCGGTCTGAACTTCTGCGAGCATCTTTATCCCAAGCAACATGTTCGCGCCATCAGTTGGGGTCATTTCGTAGTGAATCTTACGTTTCCCCCAACTCCATTCAACCTTACCTGCCGTAGAACCGTCCGCACCATCGCGCACCAGAACAATCCCCGCGCTCAGTTTTTTGTAATCCTTAATGTTCTTAAACTGTCTGCTACCGTAGAACGGCATGATTGCAGACGTAAGCGTTGGACGAAACGGTGCAACTTCCAGCCAGAACCCGTAGCCCGTATTTTTCTGGTTGTGTCCGTCTTTGATCACAACGGATTGAGGCGGCCCATGCCACATATCGATGTCCGTTTTGAATTTTGCAAACAGAGTGGAAGTAGGATGGAGCTTCAGATTTTTTCCAACCATATCGTTGCCAAGGCCAGAACGCTGCAACAGGGCTGGACCTTCAAGCGCGCCCGCGCTTACGATTACAACGGGTGCCTCAATTTCCATTTCTTGAATTAGAAATTCCGGCGCAGCCTCGTATGGATCGGGCGTGAACTCTGCCAGGACTCTCTTGATCTTTCCATCATGGATCTTCATGGCGCGCATGTTTGTAACTACAATCGCTCCGGCTGCTATGGCATCTGGAATATATGTCAGAAACATAGACTGCTTTGCGTTGATCGGGCATCCCATACCGCAGCGCCCCAATCCCTGACAGCCTTTGCTATTATTCTTCAAGACCTCCGGATGGAGTCCGATTGCTTTTCCGCCGCGCATCAAAACTTCATTGTTATGATTGATCAGGCGTGGTGGGACCTCATGGACCCCTGTTCGCGCATGGACTTCCTCGATGAAGGACGCCATCTCTTCCTGACGACCATAGCCAGGCAGACCAAAGCGATCACGCCATTCATTTGTAACATAGTCAGGTGGATAAAGCGACGTTTGCCAGTTAACGGTAGTCGAGCCACCCAGTGTCCTTCCCTGTACAATGCTCGCTGTTTGATTTTCAGTTAGTACATAACCCGCATCGCGATAGAGGCGAGATTGCGAAATAAATTCATCGTTTGAGAAAGTACCTGGATTAAAATACCCGCCTTCTTCTATTAGAACTACCTTCCATCCGCTTTTGGCCAGTTCTGCAGCAGCCACAGCACCGCCAGCGCCGGAACCAATTACTACAGCATCCGCTTTGAGTTTCCAGGTACTACCCAGATCGAATTCTTTGATAATGCTCTTGTGTTCTGCAGGTGTGATTATTTCTTTTTTCATGCTTCAGCCCGTGTATGGAATGAGTTGTGGACCCGTTGAATAACCTGCGTACGCCTGCATTGCAGGGCTGGAGGCAAGTAGAAAGAAAGTAGTCTGTCTCAGAATATTAAACAGCCCGCGCTTCATTGTGTTGTCAGAGTTTTTCCAGCCCAGAAGGCGCTCTTCCCGTTTGTCCCTGGGTAGTTGCACAAGCGTTGTGAAAGATCCGTCCAGCACAAGGCTTGCCAGGTACGAAGACGGAGCTCCGGCCAGCTCACGCACAACGTCCTTTGTATCCAGGGGAAATGGATGACCAAATACGTAGTCGTCCAGGGCCCGACCCAGATCAAAATCTGGGAAGGGTGAATCGATTAGGAATACCTCACCGATTGCGTTCATGTTGCGATATTCTTGGTCGCTGATGCCTTTCAGGGGTGCGCCTACTACAGTTGTTCCGCAGTCAATGCCGGAAAACGTAAGCGATGTGAGAGCAAACATCTTAATCGAACCACGTAGAAACGTGGCCCGACTGATCTCTGTGACAGGATGCATGAGGCTTGCCTAAAACAGGTCCTCAAATAGTCAAATGCGAAGCAAAAATTTTAAAGGCAGATCTGACGTTATCCGGCGTGGGCTTTTTTGGCTTTCTTCTTATGTTTTGAGAACCCGCCAGCTCCGCCGCCACTGCCACCAGAACGACTGGCGCCCCCACCTGATCTGCCGCCGCTGCTGCCACCACCAGATCGGTTGCCACCGGATCCAGCCGAATGACTGCGTGGAGCGTATCCGTGTCCACCACCGCCGCTGCCACCGCGTGGACCTTTGCGACCGCCAAACTTCTTCTTGCTCTTGAAATCGTCGCGACCCAGCTCAGCCACATCTGCCATTGCTTTTCCGATTTTATCCGGTCCTTCGACTGTGGTTTGTTGCTGGAGCATTGTAAGCAGGCGCAGTGCTACATCTTTAAGTTCAAATTGCTCGGTGAGTTTTTCAAGAATACGTCCATTAGCCGCATCGCCATGGGTGTCTTTCACTCGCAGGATTAGATCGTCGCTGCGTTTGTTTTTGATGTCGCTTGAAGTTGGAATCTGGGAGAGTTCACACTTACCACCGTTCTCGCGAATCATACGACGCCAGGTGCGCATTTCATTTGGAGCTACAAGCGTTGATGCAACGCCTTCACTTCCAGCGCGACCTGTTCGGCCAATTCTATGCACATAACTTTCTGCATCGAATGGAATGTGATAATTGAATACGTGGCTTACGCCCTGAATATCTAGTCCGCGTGCAGCAACGTCAGTTGCCACTAGCACACGAGTTGTTCCTGCGCGGAATGCTCGCAGAACCTGTTCGCGTTTGCTTTGTTCAAGATCGCCGTGAATTGCGCGGGACATGGAACCACGTGCAGAGAGTCTGCCTGCAAGTTCATCTGCTTCGCGTTTTGTTTTGCAAAACACAATTGCACGGTCCGGCGGATCAGACTCGATTAAACGAATGAGTGCTGGTTCGCGCTCATGATCAGATACAACGTAATATTTCTCTTTGATGCGTGCCGCAGTTTCAACGCTCTGAGTGCGAACGCGTGCAGGGTTATTTAGAATGTTCTGGGCAAGCTTCTGAATTCGATCCGGAAGCGTTGCAGAGAAAAGCAATGTCTGGCGTTCAGCCGGAAGCATTTCAAAAATCTGCTCAATGTCTTCAAGAAATCCCATGTCAAGCATGCGATCCGCTTCATCGAGTACAACTGCACCCGGTTCGATTTTCATTCTGCGCGATGACATCAGATCGAGTAGACGCCCTGGCGTTCCTGAAACAATGTTTGCGCCATTCTTGAGGCTCTGGATTTGATCGCGCGCTGATGCTCCGCCATACACAGACGCAACTTTAGCACCTGCATGTTTGCCAAGTGTGCGAAGTTCCTGGCTTACTTGAAGTGCCAGTTCGCGTGTGGGAGTAATCACTAGAATCTGGGTTTTATCTGAGGGCAGAAGACCGCTCATAAGGGGCAACCCGAAGGCCGCGGTCTTTCCTGTCCCGGTCTGGGCCTGAGCGATTACATCGCGCCCTGCTAGAATGAGTGGAATAGTTTCTGATTGAATGGGACTTGGCGTTGTAAAGCCAGCATCCGTGATGCCTTTCTGGATTTCCGCTGATAGGCCAAAGTGCGAAAAGCCAGCAACGTCTTTATTTTTGTTCAAGTGGTCATTTTTTTTAAAGAGGCCACGCTGGTTACAAGATAGCGTACGCGCTTGACCGTCGAATGGGCCTGGAAATCCTTGTCTCTCTCAGGAAAAACCATGTACGCAATCATTGAAATCGCAGGCCACCAGCATAAAGTTAAGGAAAACGATCTCATCGTAACCGATTTAACCGGTCATGAGTCGTCCAAACAATTCAAGTGCGAGACTGTAATCGCAGTTGGTGAAGGGGAAAGCCTCAAGTTTGGTGCACCTTTCGTAAAAGGCGCTACAGTTCAGCTGGAAGTGCTCGAAAATCTGCGCTCACCTAAAATCAACGCAATCAAGTACAAGAAACGCAAGGGCTATCGTCGCGCCTGGGGACATCGCCAGAATCTGCAAAAGCTTAAGGTCCTCAAGATCCAGGCTTGACCCGCGCTTTGTTCCGCCAGACTGGCGGAACTCTCTTTCTCAAAGTAGAAGGCCATAGCATAAAGACCACAGAGCTGGATCTGTGCTCGGCCATTTCTATCCTCACAGAAAATTTAGAATCCAGCCTTACATTGCTCGTAAAAGCCAATCCCAGGGTCCAAAAATCGGATGGTTATTTTGAGATTGAATCCATAGACGAGCCAGCCTCCAATCTGCTCTTTGCCTCAACTCTCCTTGGCCTCAGAACCCTGGCCAAGCAATACGCCACCGGACTACAAGTGGAAACCTAGACCCGAATTGCGCACCCGGAAGCCGAAACCGCGAGCGACAAGGTCAATGCGGATTTATCCTGAAATCCTGGGCGTGCGCACCGAGCGGCATCACCGCGCCCCGAGACTCGGAACACCGTGTCGAAGGGCGGTGCGCGCATCCGGGATTTCGGGCAAATAGATTCGCAGCGGCCGCCAGAGCGAATTTCTGGCTGACAATGGGCCGTATTTCTGGATTTTGACTGTACCGGGAAAACCGGGTTCGGGTAACAACAATGGCACATAAAAAGGGCGGTGGCTCAACTAGAAACGGACGCGATTCGAACTCCCAGCGACTGGGCGTTAAGCGATTCGGTGGTGAGCTTGTAAAAGCTGGCAATATCCTGGTTCGTCAGAAGGGCACGGACTTCCATCCCGGCAAGAATGTTGGTATTGGCCGTGATCATACTCTATTCGCACTGGAAACTGGAATCGTAAAGTTTCATTATCAAAAGAAAGATCGTCAGTTGATCTCTATTATTCCTAAAGAAATTCCAGTAGCAGCTCCAACGCGCTAAGGCGCATCCAATGCAAACTTCACTCATCACAGAAGAACGGTCGCAAGACCGTTTTTCTTCCGTCACATACCGAGCGTTCCCGCGATTATTCGCAGCGCGTTTCGCGTCGCGCGTGCCCGATTGCGGAGCCATGGATGGCGTAGCTCCCGCGAAAGTCGGACATGGACGACCGTTTGCGCGGGTCGGGGATGCGCGGCGCGAAATCTGCGGCTTGAGTAATTAAGGTCACGCATGTCTTTTGTAGATGAAATTGAAGTCTCCGTTCGCGGAGGTCACGGTGGCGCGGGATCCGCGCATTTTCGTCGTGAGAAGTATCGTCCAAAAGCCGGCGTAGACGGCGGTGATGGCGGACGCGGTGGCGATGTAATAATCGAAGCTAAAACAGCACTGCAAAGCCTTGGGCATTTCAAAAATCTCCGACTGTTCGCAGCGCAAGACGGCGAAGCGGGCGACGCCAACAATTGCAGTGGTGCCGCAGGGAATAGTCTTACTGTTTATGTTCCGCCTGGAACTGAGATTATCGATGCAGACACAGATGAAGTTTTAAGCGACCTTTTGACCGTGGATGCTCGCCTGACGGTAGCTCGTGGCGGAAAAGGCGGCCTTGGAAACAGTCATTTTGTAAATTCAGTCAATCAAGCTCCTACATATGCGCAACCTGGACTTCCGGGCGATGAACGTCGTATAACGTTACGATTAAAGCTAATGGCCGATGCCGGCCTCGTTGGATTGCCCAATGCCGGAAAATCAACCCTGATTGCTGCCATATCTGACAGCAAATCGCCCATTGCAGATTATCCATTTACTACTTTAATCCCGCATCTGGGTGTAGTTGAAAACCAGGATTACAGGCGTATACTGGTGGCAGATATTCCTGGAATCATTGAAGGTGCGCACAAGGGTGCAGGACTTGGGCTTTCGTTTTTAAGGCATATTGAACGCGTACGTGCAATTGTATATGTGCTTGATATTCAGTCCATGGATCCAGTGGAAGATCTAAGGCTGTTGCAAAGCGAACTGGAAAGTTATTCTCCTGAACTTCTAAACAGACCTTACATTGTGTTGCTCAACAAAATGGATACGATCGGATACGATGAAGCGTTTGCAAAGGCGACTGCTTCGGAAATCATTGAACGGCTCAAGAGCAAAAGACCGGACGCGGCGCACATTCTGGCCGTTTCTGCGCGCGAAAGTCGTAATCTCGATCAGCTAGTTAAGATACTATTTGAATATTTTCCAGGCCCAACATTCGCAGAAAGCCTGCTTATGAAAGGACAGGCCGCGGCAACTGCAACCGAAGAACTCAGCGCGCAATCTACACCGGATGTGAGTTCGTCTGAGGAGGAATCCCGCAAGAGGCCAGAAGATCCATGAGTCGCGCAGATTATGTTCAGGCGATTCAGAAAGCCCGTAGAATTGTAATCAAGGTAGGCACAAGTCTCTTAACCGATTCAAACGGAATGCGAGAAACGATGGTAAACACCCTCGTTTCTGAGATTGACTTTTTAAGAAAACAGAACAAGCAGGTGATGCTTGTTACGAGCGGCGCCGTTGGAATGGCACGCAGCATCCTGCGCGAGCGCACGCAGACATCAGATCTAGCAAAGAAGCAGGCATTGGCCGCCATAGGTCAGGGCCGTTTGATCTCACAATACGAACGAGCCTTTGCAAAAAATGGCCTGCTCACAGCTCAGCTTCTGATTACTGCCAGAGATTTGCGTGATCGACGCGCGTACCTAAACATTGGGAATACAATGGAAGAGCTCATTGGAATGGATGTCCTTCCAATCATCAATGAGAACGATACTGTTTCAACTGATGAGTTGAAATTTGGCGATAACGATCTTTTGAGTGCTGCTTGCAGTTCGTTATTTGGCGCAGAGCTCTTAATCATTCTAACAAGCGCTCCTGGGTTTTTGAAAGCAGGTGAACGCGTTAGCCACATGAGTTCGATTACGCCTGATGATATGGTTCATGCGCAGGGACCTGCGGGCCCTGGCAGCGGTGGAATGCGCACAAAGCTGCGTGCAGGACAGCTCTGTTTGATCTCAGGTCAAATGCTAGCAATCCTTCCAGGCGATGAGGCACAGCCAATTCAATCGCTCTTTCTGGGCCGGGACATTGGAACACTGATTGCCGGTCAGAGCAAAAGGAGAATCAGCGCGCGTAAAAAATGGCTGCTGTATGCAAGACCCGAAGGGGAACTGCGCATAGATGCAGGAGCAAGCAACGCTCTTACGCAGAAGGGATCGTCGCTTCTGGCCGCAGGCATTCGCGAAATTCGAGGGACTTTCCTGGCGGGTGATCCCGTGGACCTGCTGACGTTAGACGGAATTACTCTTGGACGTGGGATTATCAATTACAGTGAACGCGACCTATCGCATTATCTTGCCAACCCGGATGCAGAAAAGAAACGTCTGCACGGTCCTGGAGAAGTCATCCACCGAGATAATTTGATTCTAGAAGGCTGAGCGGTACCCGCAACTCCGAGGGTCCCGATCGGGGACATTCCTCCATCAAACGGCAAATTAGGCCCAGATCGGGGATGAATTCGAGAAATGCACAATATTTGCCCCCGATCGGGGGTGATTCTGGTTGTTTTTGACCTCAGATCACTCGATACTTCAGTATGCACCCGGAATATGAGCGCGAGAATCCCATCGCTTCCTTTGTGCGCACGAAACGGAAGGAACTGGGCTATACGCAAAAGGAGTTCAGCCTGCGCTGCGGTGTTAACTTGCGCTTCTTAAAGGAATTAGAGGCAGGCAAGCCAACCGTTCGTCTCGACCGGGTCAATGTAGTCCTGGCATTCTTTGGGTATCAGGCTGTCCCTGGTGAAAAGGATCGATCCAAATGAATGAAACCGGACGCATTGCATATGTCTTCGTCCGCAATCGCTTCGCTGGGACGCTTCAGGAGTCAGACGAAGGATATCGTTTCAAATACGACGCGTCTTACCTGGATGCAGTCGATCCTGTAAGTCTAACCCTTCCGGTGCGCGAAGCTCCATACGACGATCGGCTCATGCATCCTTTTTTTGACGGACTCATCCCAGAAGGCTGGCTCTTAAATATTGCAGTCAAGAACTGGAAGCTGGATCCAAATGATCGCATGGGCCTGCTCAGTTCGGTCTGCTCTGATACAATCGGCTACGTTTCAGTATTACCTACCAGGGATCTACAACTCTCTTCTCAATCACGCCTAACGTTATCTGGAGCGGATGAGACTCCGACCGAACCCCACCCTATTTCAAGCAATCGCTGCCTTGTCTGTGCTCGCGAACTGAACGGAAGCAATCGACTCTATCACGATGCTTGCTCTAAACGATTGTTTGGATCGGCACATCCTCCAGTCGTAAACCTTGGGGCAAACGAAATCTCAGAAATGGCCAAGCGCAGTATCTTAAATCGCATAACAATTCCCGGGGTTCAAAAAAAACTCTCAGTCGAAGTTACACGCGCCGGTCACGGCAAAGAGGGCACTCGAATTACAATCGTTGATGCCTGGGGAACCCACATACTAAAACCACCGTCAGATGACTTTGAAGAAGTTCCTGAAAATGAGCATTTGACTCTCATGCTCGCCGAAGAAACCGGAATACAAACCGAAGCCTATGGGCTTGTCCAACTCTCCAGCGGCGAACGCTCTTTTGTCGCAAAGAGGTTTGATCGCGATCGGCAGGATAAGTTTGCCTGCGAAGATTTCTGCCAGCTGCTCGAACACAGGAGTTTGGAGAAATACCGGGGAAGCGTTGAACAAATAGCAAAAGCAATTGCGAGGTTCAGCTCTGTGCCGGGCGACGATCTATTTAGATTCTTTGAGCTCGTTGTATTCTGTTTCCTCACGGGAAACGCTGACATGCATCTGAAGAACTTTTCACTTTTGACAAGACCCGTAGCGAGCAAGATGAATGTTCGCCTTTCGCCAGCATACGATTTGCTAAATACTGCAATTGTAATTGAAACAGATGAAGAAGAATCTGCACTTACGATTGATGGCAGAAAAAAAAAGATCCAAAGGGAGAATCTACTTAACTCGGCCAGGACCATGGGTCTTGCGGATAAAGTGGCAGAGCGCGCTCTAGATCAGATTCTAAAAACCGTGCCCAGGTGGGAGCCTATCATAGAGCGAAGCTTTCTGTCAAAAGACGGCAAGTCCCGATACAGTAAAATCGTATCGGAACGGGCCGCCCGGCTGAGGGGTTAGCTGACTATTTTTCGTCCAGTTCTTTGCGGAGTTGGACTGGCCTGGATTTCTTGCGCAGTCTGATATTGATTAACTCAACTCCAATTGAGAATGCCATGGCAAAATACACGTACCCTTTTGGAACATGTACGTCGAATCCTTCTCCAACCAGCGTCATTCCCACCAGAATCAGGAAGGAAAGTGCAAGCATCTTCACGGTAGGATGTTCATCTACAAAATCTCCAATCGACTTCGCAGCGAGCATCATCACAAACACTGCCAGCATAATGGCAATAATCATAACTGGAACGTGATCTGCAAGTCCCACTGCTGTGATTACTGAATCGAGCGAGAAAACAATGTCAATGATTGCAATCTGAATAAGCACTGAGAGAAAGCTTGTAACCTTCCGACCTCCCTCGCCTTCCATTTCCCCGCCACCTTCAAGTGAATTGTGAACCTCCATAACCGACTTCGCGAGCAGAAATAGTCCACCTCCCACAAGGATCAAGTCGCGTCCTGAAATTTCATTCGAGAAGACAGTGAAGAACGGTGCAGTAAGACGCATGAGCCAGGAGAGTGAAAGTAGAAGGAGGATGCGCGATATCATGGCAAGACCAAGCCCCAGGAATCTCGCCTTCGCCCTTTTCTCCGCTGGAAGTCTACCTACCAGAATCGAAATAAAAATAATATTATCAACGCCCAGGACTATCTCAAGGGCTGTAAGCGTAGCCAGGGAAATCCAGGCTTCCGGTGAACTTATCCAATCAAACATCTTTGCCTCGCAGGCCCGGTGATCTACGAAGGCGGCCGGAGGTCAAGAACGAAAACCAGCTGAGTGCATGAAATAAAATGCACCTTACAGAGGGTACACGATCAGCTGGCCAGTTCCTTTTGCATTCGTTTCCGTTGATCGAGTGTAGGGATTATCCCTGCTCCGCCGCGCATATTGTCCATTAGGTGGGAAATCTTTGAAGTGGCAGGAATAACAAACTGAATCTGTTTGGATGCAAGTATGAACTTGAGAAAGTACTCCGCCCAGGAAGTAATTCCTATCTCCTGCGCCCAGGCCGGGAGTGGTTTTCCGCGGACCTGAGTAAATACTCGACCCTTGTCGAATGGCTCGTTCGCAATTACAGCAACGCCCTGATCGAATGCAAATGGAATCAAACGCTTCTCACCTTCAGTTTGCGCTATTGAGTATGGAATCTGTAGAAAATCCAATTTGTACGATTTGATAACTGCCTCGAGATCAGAAAATGCTCCTGTGCTGTAATGCGTAATCCCAATGTACTTAAAGACTCCTTCCGCCTTCCATTTGGTTAAAGTCTTCAGGTGTGTTTTCCAATCTACCAGGTTGTGAATCTGCATGAGTTCGAGTTTTTTCCGACGAAGCTTCTGCATTGAGTCTTTCATTTGAGCTTCACCACTGGCCTGACCCTGTGTCCAAACCTTGGTTGCAATAAATAGTCCGGAATTTAAACCCACGCCGGCTGAAATATCACCGAGCACCGTTTCTGAACTTCCATACATTGGCGAAGAATCAACTAACGTTCCGCCGGCCGCTACAAAGCTCTGGAGAATCTGCTTGAGTCCCTCTCGATCTGTGGCACTATTACCCACATCGAAATTCTTGTAGGTTCCAAGCCCCACGCGGATAACTTCTTCTCCGCTGGAAGGAATACGGGCTTTCCACATCTTGCTTTCCGACACGATCAAATCTCCAGGTGCAGCCACAATTAACCGGGGCATCAAGGGCAACGCAATTGACTTCAGGATAAATTGTTTACGGTTCATGACTGACCCAAACAATAACGATTACTGAAAAAGATAAATCCAGCACAAAATCTGAAACATTTGCCCATGGACCCTTCAGAGGACAGGAGGCGCGCTGCCCTGGCCGCGTTCATCTTCTTCCTGCTGCTTTGCAGCTATTACATCCTCAGACCGGTTCGTGATGAAATGGGCGTTCAATCCGGAAATGCAAAACTGCCGTGGCTATTTACGGCCACGTTTGTTTCAACATTGATCGCCGTGCCACTGCTGGGTTTGATTGCGCGGCTTGTTCCCCAGCAGATTCTAGTGCCTTCCGTATTTGGTTTTTTTGTTTTAAACATCGCTGCTTTCTACATCGGCTTTCTCAATGGAGCGAGTGGTCTTTCAGCGGGGATCTTCTTTGTTTGGCTGAGTCTCTTCAACCTGCTGGCCGTTTCCCTTTTCTGGAGCAAAATGGGTGACGTTTTTTCAGAGTCCAATGCCAAGCGAATGTATGGTCTTATCTCCGCAGGAGGGACCCTCGGTGCCCTTGCCGGACCTGGAATCACGACTATTCTCGCGAGGAGTATTGGAGTGGCGAACCTGCTTGGAATTTCCGCGGCCCTCCTCGCAATTGCAACAGCCTGTATATACGTGCTAAAATCAGATCGCAACAACTCCCGGCCTATCGGCGGTTCTATTCTTTCCGGTGTGCAATTAGCGTTTGGACTTCCACTCAGGCGAATCGCAGTTCTTGTAATCTGTTACTCCACAATCTCCACATTGATGTATGTTACATGGCTCGATGAGGTAAGTAACACGATTTCTGATTCCGGCGCTCGGACATCTTACTTTGCGTCGTGGGATTTACTTACAAATCTATTGGCCCTTGGAATTCAGACTCTAGTCACTGCTCGCCTGGCCAGAGGTGCGGGATTCAAAATCACTCTGATTATTGTGCCTTTCATAATACTCTTGAGCCTGATGGTCCTGGGAGTATCTTCGATTCTGCCGTTTACTCCATTGCAAGGTGTCGTTTCAGTTATGACACTTCTTGCAATAGCCCAGACCATCAACCGGGCAGGCGACTACTCTCTTATGAAACCGGCACGGGAAATGATTTATGCAACAGTTGATGCTGAACGACGATACAAAGCCAAGAGCTTCATTGATACAGCAGTCTACCGTGCCTGCGATGCCGGTGGCTCGTGGCTAATGACAGGATTAAAAGTGATCGGTGCGCCTCCGCTGTTACTTGCCGGGATTCCGATTGCATTAATCTGGTTCTTTACCGGATACAGAACAGGCAAAGCACAGGATGAGGTCCACGGTGCAAGTCACACTGCCGCCTAACGTTTTGATTCAATTCCAGTTTAATTCCAAATCACAAATCCTTACAGGCGCGCGCTGCTGCCATCTGGATATTTGCTGCCTCTGCAATCGCTTGATGTCCCACGGCTGTATAGTGCAATGAATCCCACGTGTAGTCGCTTCGCAAATGGCCCGGGTTCTTCTTGTCTTCTAGAATTTCATACACGTCTATTATGATATAACCGCGTGAACTGGATTCACGGATCCAGGCGTTAATTTTCTCGGTTCCTGCTTGATACGGCTGGGTCCACGTCGCGTAGCCCTTCCAGGGGCCTAGAGTCGTAATGATTACTGTAAGTCCACGCGCAGCTGAAGTCTTTGCGATTTGATCCATTGCCTGTATTGTCCCGTCCGGATCGCCACTTGTATTTACACCCAGGCTAATGATCACAGCATCATGACCGACTGCCAGGATTTTATTCAGGTTCCTTTGTGCATAGAATGCAGTATTGCCAACGCTTGAATAAAGATCAGAACCTGGAACATTCTTGCTTGTAGCTGGATCAGAATCTTCTGAAACGAACTTCGCTCCTATGAATGCATTTTTTTCGGGGACTTGATTCAAATAGTTTGTGAATCCGCCAAAGGTTTTGAGTCCAGGGTCAAAGATTCGAGAATCGCCAATAATTGCAACCGACCGTGGAATTGGTACACCTGGATGATTGCATTCACGCCTTGTCTGGCAGTGGAGCTGAAACTGAACTGCAAACAGAGCAAGAACAGCGAACCTGGTGGCCGCGTTGAACATTGTCTACCGTATGAACAGGGTTAGAGAATTTCCCAGGTCTTTTCACCTGAGAGAATTTTGCTCAAGGGCAGCTTTCCCTTTTTTTCCTGCGCATGGGCTAATTGAAGTGCCATTTCTTCTTCGTAGATGGGACGGTCTTCAACATAGAGAACGCCAAACGGTCTGGGTAATCCATGAGAAGCTGGCGCATCAAAGAATCTAGCCAGGATGTTTGCTTTAGTTTTATCCCGTTCGTCATGAACCCATAGGTCTTCGTGACTGCGTCCATTTACGCCAATTTCGATTACGACTGGCTTTTCACCATCGAGCATAATTCCTTTGTGATCGTTTTCCCCAAATATCAGCGGCTTGCCATGTTCAACCATGAGCGCTTCTTCTTTCTTAGTTTCACGATCTGTGTAAGCAAAGAAAGCAGCGTCGTTAAAAACAGGGCAGTTCTGGTAGATCTCAAGCATTACAGTTCCACGATGCTCGTTTGCACGCTTGATCATTGCCTGCATGTGTTTTGGATCACGATCCAGTGTGCGAGCGACCATGGATGCTTTGGCACCAAGCGCAAGTTCCGCAGGATTAAACGGTTCTTCAAGCGATCCAAAGGGAGTACTCTTGGTAACCTTGCCCCTTTCAGAAGTAGGCGAATACTGGCCCTTGGTCAGGCCGTAAATCTGATTGTTAAACATCATGACTTTGATATCAAAGTTACGGCGCATCAAGTGAATGAAATGATTTCCGCCAATTGAAAGTGCATCACCGTCGCCGGTAACTACCCAGACGTGCAGATCAGGTTGAACTGCTTTGAGCCCGGATGCAATTGCAAATGCACGACCATGGATACTGTGCATTCCATATGTTTCCATGTAATAAGGAAAGCGCGAAGAACAACCGATCCCGGAAACGAATGCGAACTTTTCACGCGGATATCCAAACTCGGGCAGAATCGTCTGCACCTGTTTTAGAATGGAGTAATCTCCGCAGCCCGGACACCACTTCTCTTCCTGATTGGACGTGAAATCCTTGGCCGTAAGCTTTGTTGTGGTGATGGGTGCCGACACTAGAGTAACTCCTCGATTTTAGCTTTGATCTCAGTAGTTGCAAAGGGAAGCCCCTGCACTTTGTTTAGACCAATCGCTGGAATCAGATATTTCGCGCGGATCAACTGGATCAATTGACCGCAGTTGATTTCAGGAATAAGAATCTTGCCGAATCCCTTGAGCAGCTGTTCCAGGTTTTTGGGAAATGGATTGAGATGACGCAGATGTAGCTGAGCTACGTCTTTGCCTTCACGCTGTAATTCTTGCACTGCGGCCTTGATCGCTCCAAACGTTGAGCCCCAGCCAAGAACCAGGACTTTTGCATTTTCACGCCCGCTGTCCAGTTTTGCCAGAGGAATTCCGTCCGCAATCTTCTCGACTTTTTCTGCGCGCAGACGAACCATCAATTCATGGTTTTTTGGATCGTATGAAACGTTTCCAGTTTCATTTTGCTTTTCCAGGCCACCGATTCGATGTTCCATTCCAGGCGTGCCAGGTTTTACCCACGGACGCACAAGCTTATCATTTCTTTTGTATGGAAGATATACGCCATTGTCACCGTTAGGCGCTTCTAGAAAGCGCACATCGATTGGCGGGATTTGATCTTCCGTTGGAAATTTCCAGGGCTCAGATCCGTTTGCAATATATCCGTCGCTCAGGACGATTACAGGAGTCATGTGTTCTAACGTTATGCGGCAAGCTTCATACATTGCTTCGAAAGCGTCCGCCGGAGTTGCAAGCGCCACAATTGGAAGCGGAGCTTCCCCGTGACGACCGTACATTGCCATGAGTAAATCAGCCTGCTCCGTGCGAGTAGGGAGTCCAGTCGATGGACCGCCGCGCTGAATATCAATGATTACAAGCGGAATCTCAAGCATGGTTGCAAGTCCCATCGCTTCCGCTTTAAGAGACATCCCAGGACCTGAAGTAGTAGTTACACCGATTGCACCTGCATACGCAGCACCAATGGCTGATGTGATGGCAGCAATCTCATCTTCTGCCTGGAATGTGCGCACACCGTTTGCCTTGTATTTGGAAAGTTCGTGCAGGATATCAGACGCTGGAGTAATTGGATACGATCCAAGGAAGAGTGGAAGCCCGGTCTTCTCCATTGCAGTGATCAGTGCGACTGCAACTGCCTGGTTTCCAGTGATGTTTCTATAAACGCCTGGCGGAAGTTTTGCCGGAGCTACCTTGTAGCGCGTAGTAAAAATTTCTGCAGTCTCGCCGTAATTCCAACCTGCTTTAAGAGCTTTGATGTTAGCTTCTGCGATGATCGGTTTTTTTGTAAATTTCTCGCTGATGAACTTCAGCGTATAATCCATTGCGCGATCAAACATCCAGAACAGTACGCCCAGTACAAACATGTTCTTGGATCGATCAATGTCTTTAGCACCGATTTCAAGTTCAGTCAGCGCATCTTTGGTCAAACGCGACACATCGATCTTATATACTACGTAATCATCAAGTGTGCTATCTTCCAGAGGCTGCGCGCCCGCTGGATACTGTGCTAGTTTAAGATTTCTTTCATCAAAGCCGGCAGTATTCAGTACTACGATCCCGCCGGATTTGAGATTCTTGAGGTCTGCCTTGAGTGCTGCAGCGTTCATAGCGACGAGCACATCGTAACGATCGCCTGGAGTAAAAATTTCTTTGCTGCCGAAATGAACCTGGAAACCGGAGACTCCGGCCAGTGTGCCCGCTGGAGCCCGAATCTCAGCCGGGAATTCCGGGAATGTGCTCAGATCGCTACCGAGGACGGCAGTGGTATCTGTAAATTGCATCCCGGTCAGCTGCATCCCATCGCCAGAGTCGCCCGAGAATCGTATTACGATGCTTTCGGCCTCCCTGACGTCAAGGTGCTTGGTTGCTGTTGTTTCCATGGTTTTTAGGGGATGTTTTCCCTGAGTTCAAGTCCAGAATTGGAGACCATAGTGTCGACTATATTTTCCGGCTAAATCCGAGCCTAAAAAGCTGGTCCCGGGAGCGCATGGAGCCAATAAAGACCCGGAACAACAGTGAAACTCGAAAGGTATATAGTAGTTAAAGATAATTCAGGCAGCCACAACTCAGCGGCATTCTGTGACGTGGACTCTTACGTCTACGTGGGTCCAGGAAACCCTGGTTGCACGGTGGACGAGCTTGCAAATGAACTGGCCCGCGAAGAATCAGATCAACCGGCCAATGTGAAGAGCCGTGTAGTTGGCTGTAACCCTTCCCTTCAGGAATCTATACGATCCGGCAGCGTGGTCAAAGTCAAAACCGAGCAAACGCCCAGTCGGGACACGGCCCTCGAAGACCTGCCGCTTGCTGGCGGACCATATTTGAAATTTTTGAAACTTGCCATCTCTGGAGCTAAATGGGTAGCTTCGCAAGGAGAACCACATGCAACTACCGAAGATAAGCGCAAGTGGGAATCCATCCTTTCGCAGAACAGAGCGAAGGTGATAAACGACCATGCTGCGATCTTAAGAACTCTGGGCGTTCCTTTGGATGAGAACTCGTTTGAGAAATTCTTTAACAAAGTGATTCCTGAATTTCTCAAGAAGAAAGGGGTAAATACAAATCTACTGCAAATTCTTGCATCTCCGGATGGACTTGTAGTCTTCAAATTTGAGCATCTGCGAATTTTAACAAGCAAGGGTGTGGAACTGTACGGGTAAGCCTGGAAGGGGGAAGGGATATTTTAACCACGGAGTGCCGCCATTTGCCATGGATGGCAAGGTGTCGCGAAGGACATGGATGTCCGAGAGCGACCTCACCGGCGGCCACTCGGAGTCAGCGCGTAGCCGGATATCTACTTGTCGGTTAACGTCTCCAAATAAAACCTTAAGGGTTTGGTTTCGGAATCGGAATGTCCACTAAATTCTATCCACCGATATGATACATCACAACCGACGTCCCCGCTGTAAACAATCCGTTACCACCCGCTCAGGGTGTAGGCCTGTGAGGCCGCTCCGTGGTTAATTTTTCCTTCCTGCCCTACGGGCAAGCAGTGAGCCCGGGGATAGTGAACGGACTCAAGAGTCTATACCTATCGGTGGCTACCCAGCGGATCGGCATTGCCAGACTCCCGGATGAAATCACGGATTCATATATCGATGCATTCCTTGCCAATGCAACCAGACATGGGATCGGCTTTGTAGCGTTAGACGGCAATGGTGAAGTGATCGGCGATATTCACGCAGAGTATTTGCAGGTTTATATTTTCAGAAATGTCCTGTCTAATCTTACAATCGCAGTTCATCCAGAACACCAGGGCCAGGGCATCGGAAAACAACTTTTCCAACGCTTCATTGCTGAGGCCAGACGTAACAAGAATCTCGAAAGGATTGAGTTATTCTGCAAAGAGAGAAATCACAGCGCCGTAAAAATGTATGAAAGCCTTGGTTTCAAAGTGGAGGGAATCTTGAGAAACAGAACAAACCTCGATGGCGTTCCGGAGAACGATCTGGTGATGGGCTATGTCTTGTGAATTCTGGGAACGAAAGAGGTTAACCACAGTTCCGTGCCAGGCTAATCAACGTGCACGTAAGAACACAGCCGCTTCCAGGTGTGGCGTCTGCGGATAGCAATCCACCACGCAAGCACCGGCAATATCGTATGCGGTATTGAGTTCGTTTAGATCACGGATCTGGGTTTCTGTATTACACGAAACATAAAGCAAGTTCTTCACAGGATTTACCAGGAGTGATTTACGAATCCCCGCCGAAAGCCCGGCACGCGGCGGATCAGCAATTACAAAATCATCTGGCTTAAAATCGATTTGGATCTGTGTCAGATCTGCCGCGTAAAATTCAGTCGATCCGTTGAATCTCAGGAAATTCTTGCGCGCACTGGTAACGGCGGATTCAGTAAACTCATAGCCGCGCACGTGTTTGAATTGACCTGGAAAAAAAGAAGTCCAGATAGATGAAAGAACGCCCGTTCCACAGTAGAGATCTACCAGGGCATTCCCCTGGCCTGCACCAAATCCCCTGGCCCAATCCAACAAGCGATCAAATGCTTCGGGATACGGTTGAAAAAAGGCGTCGTATGCAACATCAAACTCAATGCCGCCTAACCTTGCTTTTAGGCCAGGAATTCCGCGAATTGCACGGCCGCCTGGCGGGCATGAGATATCGGACGGATACTTTGTAGTTGATTCAACCAGCGAACAATCCACGGGCAACGTTGCTTCCAGGATCTTTGTGAATGCCAGATAACGTTCGTCTGAAGTCTTTCCCTCATCCACCGTAAGAACCAGGCAATGAGTGAGCCCCGTGCGAATGGTGGCGTATTTTAGAATTCCAGCTCCTGTGGCTCGCTCAAATCCAAGGCCAGGAAATCCAGCGAGGGTCGCGCGAACGATTTTCAAAATTGCATTTGCCGGTTCTTGCTGGATAGCACAGGTTTCAATATCCACAAATCGACCATATTCGCGCAGCCCCCGGAGGCCAAGGGTCAATCCTTCCACAGAAAAATCCATGCGATCCCGGTAGTTTTGAAACGCGGGGGCCTGGATTATTTCCGGGGTAATTCCAAGCTCCTGCATCCCGAGAAATGCTGGCGCTGACTTTAGTTCGATCTGCCTGGCATACGGCAGATGCTGGCCCTTGCAGCCACCACAGTCGCCAAAAACAGGGCAAAAGGGCGTAACCAGTGGTTCGTTTGGTGGGTTAGCGCGCTCAATATGGAGAACTTCCATATGTAAACGCCCCGCACGTCTGCCGAGCTTGAACTGAACCAGGTCACCGGGCGTGGTAAATGGCACAGAGTACGTGCGGCCATGAAACTTAAATTCGCCCTCCATTCTGGCATTGATTTTGTCGATGGGAAGGGCCATTGGCTGTTTACTGACCCTGGCGGAGTCGATATTTAGGACAAGGCCCTTTTTCAGATGGAGTGGTTATTATTACTTTTGGTAGGCGGTTTAGCCGCTGGCGTGGGTATGTGGGCGGCGCGCTCGGATTCCCAGGGCAGCGACACCAGAACCGGCACGGGCCCAACGTCGAGTCCAGGCTTACCCCAGGGTGGCGGGGATCGCGGGCGAGCAGTTCAGCTCGGCCCGGAAGAACTCAAACAGGATATCAGGCAGTTCCTGGATCAAGCTCCACCGCAAATACAGGCCAGAAGCCCCTCGCAGAAATCTGACCCGAGTAGACGCAGTAAGGTCCCGCTAAAAGTAACGCATAACACCGATCAGCTGGTCGCACGATCCTCTAAGTTTGCACATCATCGTCGTGCATTGCAAAATGCAGAGCTGCTCGTTCAAAAACAAAAAGGCGAAGAGGCCCTTGAACTATTTGATAGGGTTGCAAATCGAATCCAGGATCCGGAAATCCAGGCGCGAATTCAGACCAACATTGACGATATCAAACGCTGGCAGGCTGGCTTTGACACAGAAGAAGAAAAGTTCAACTTTCCTGAAATCATTGTTCCTTTAACACTGCAAACGCTAGCACTTGATAACCTGACAGAAGGGATCAGACAACTCTCAAACTCTCTGGTGCAACAGCTTGCCGCAGGTGGCCAAGCCGGAGGGGCTGCACCTGGAATTTCTCCGCAGATGTTGCAGCAGCTGCAGTCCGGAGCCGCACCTGCTCAAATGCAGGGTGGTCTGCAAGGTCAGATGCAAAGTGGGCAGGCGATTGCGCAGAGTGCTGCAGCGCAAATTGGTTCGGGCATGCAGGCTGGAACCGGCGCTCCCATCATTCAGCAGATCATCCAACCCATAGCCGTCCCTACCGGGCAGCAAATTTCACCGTCAGGCGGCATTACTCCTGGCGTTGCAGTTCCAGTGGGAGTTGGCGGGCCCGCAGGTCAGGCGCCAGGTGGAACCGCAGCCGGGGCTGCCATTGCATTTGCTGGTGGACCGGCTGGACAGGCGATTCCTGGAACGGGGGCTGGTGGAGCCGCCGGTGCAATCCTTCCAGTCATTCCGCAATTTCAACCGCCAGATGGCGAATGGACCGGGGAAGGCACAACCAGTCCCGGTGATCTTACACGCGATATCGCACCACCTGGTGTTAGCGACACGGGTGAGATTAAGACCGATGGCTGGACAGACGCTGATTTCGATCGCGAATGGGAGAAATACAAAAACCTTCCTGCCTTTGACAGGCGAAGTGGTTTGGATCGACGCAAGAGCGGTGATCGCCGGGGAATGCTTGATCCAAAGCGCAAGGACAGACGCTCAGGCACCGACCGTCGCAAGATAGATCTATTCAAAGAGCGTGAAGAGTTCTTAAAGAAACTTGAGGAACACAAAAAGAAGAAAAAGGATCTTCAGAAACTTCCTCCGGTCAAAGCTCCCGTCAAGACGGAAAAGGAAAAAGCTCCGGCTGGCGGAAAGGATCCCAGGGCCACAATTGAAATTGAAAATGCAACGGTGCACATTGGTGACTATCCACCAGGTGGAGGAGGCGAACCGTCAAAAGAAGATGCAAAGAAAATGCTCTTCGAAATGCCTCCACTCGATCTGCCCGAAGTTGGAATGCCTGGAGTTAAAGAATTCTATCAAGGCAGCACTGCTGCAGGAGTAAGCGAAGCGGCGCGTGATCTCTCGGCCCAGCCATTGTTAAACGTTGGATTGCCCGAAGGCGAAGCATTCAAAAACGAAGCCCTCCCTGCTCCTGAGGCCCCTGAACCTCTCGGTGGTGAACCGGAAGCTGGCGCTGCCCCGGCAACTGCTACCGCTGGTATGGGCGAAGAAGACATGCCAGAAATTCCGAGTCTGGATGATGAGCCAAAAGAAGAGAAACCCCAGATACAAGAAATTCGCGGTGTGCTTGAACTCAAGCCGCCAGATGAAGACGATGCACCATTCCTCACGTTAACGTACGATTTTACGAAAATTCCAGATTCGTTTAAGCTCAGCCGCGATTATCATACAATGGAATACGCTTACTACAAGTACAAACCCATGCTTGTAAAAGCGCAGGAATTCACGCGCAGAAAAATGCTTAAGAATGCCTTGAACTATTATCGGGTAATTAAATCACAGAATATTCCACCTGAATTCAAACGAATGATCAATCGCAACATTCAGGATATAACCGAATACCTGGAGAAATTCCTGATGAGCAGAACTGGATGACATATTTTATCGCCTTTGCAATTGCAGGAGCCGCTCTGGCTTTCGCGTGGTTAGTCTATTCAAGAGTACACTTTCTACGTCGCTGGTTTATTCCACCCGCATTGATAGCAGGAGTTTTGCTCTTTGTTACAGGACCGGAAGTTCTTGCACTCTGGAGCGATGAAGTTCGCGCCATCATTCGTTCCTGGCCACCCATCTTACTTGGATATCTATTCGCGGCTATCGTACTTGGATTTGAATCAGCCCCCAAGGGTACTGCACTCATGGGAGCTGTAGTCCAGGAAAATCTGTTTGTCTGGTTTGTTTCTTTTGGACAACTTATTGGCGCGTACGCCATATATCTTCTGTTCTTTACAGGTACAGTTTCACCACTGATTGCGCACACAATTGAAATTGGCTGGGCTGGTGGACCTGGATCGGCTGCGGCAATGTCCGCCGTTATGCGACGATTGGGAGAACCTGCAATTGGAGACCTTGGCCTCTTTTCTGCGACTCTGGGCCAGGTATGGGGAGCTCTTAGCGGAATCTGGATAGTTAATCGTATGAATGGCAGAATCGACAGGGGAATTGATACAGAATCAACCGGCAGAAGCCATCTACAAAAGCCTGAAAATCTTAAGCGCACGGAGGGCCTTGCAGATGCGACTGTACGTAAGCCACGTTTTCAGGCCTCCGCTCTGCCACGTTTGATCCTGCTTTTCTGTGCTCCACTTGGCGCTGTGCTCCTTGCATATCCAGCTCAACTCGGACTAAAAGAAATCGCGACTAACCTTCCCCGCTTTCTTTTTCTTGGCGATATTCCTTTGTTTTCACTGGCACTGGGTTGCGCATTCCCCGTACGCATAGTTCTGAATCGACTTGGGCTATTGACGCGCGAAAACTGTGAAACGATTCAGAACATTAACGGGCAGGTACTTGATTGGATTATTCTGGCGGCCATGGCAGTTTTGATGCCGTCGGCTTTCCTTGGACTGCTGCTT
>JAIOPQ010000012.1 GCA_021413825.1 Spirochaetia bacterium
CGAAATTCAGTAGTTCGCGAACAGCAATTGAAGCGCATTGAACAAATCATGAGCAAATCAGCGGAAACGTTGGCATTAAAAAATGGTACAAAAGTGCGCGGTGTCATCATTCAGGTTGGGCAGGATTATATGGTACTTACACCGGAAGGGACACAGACGTTTGCTGAATCGCAGGTAAGTGGAATGGAGTTTTAAGCTCAGCAGCCTTACGATTCCACGCCGTGTACAAGACGAGGACGTTCGACCTTACCATCTTTGCGCATTTCAAAATGCAAATGTGGACCGGTCGAGCGTCCAGTTGAACCTACCTTACCTATTTCTTCCCCGGCCTTAACGCGGTCGTTCAGCTTAATGGAAAAACTTTTCAGGTGTCCATACAGTGTTTTGTATCCATGACCGTGATCAATGACGACTAACGTTCCGTATCCACCCAGAGTCCCTGCGAATTTGATGATTCCGGATCTACTTGCATTGACGGATGTTCCTTCCGGAGCCGCCAGGTCAAGTCCACCATGGAACGTTTGCTTGCTCGAAAGCGGATCGACGCGCGACCCAAAGCCAGATGTAAGAATGAAGTTTTTCAGCGGATAGACAAAATCGTCTCCACGAAACAGTTTGCGCTCCTCTGGATGAAACTTTCTGCCTGGATAGAAGTACAAACCAAGCTCGGAAATGAAAATTGCACCGGGACCTTCAGATTCGGTAAAGAGTCCACGCGCATTGGGAATCAGAATGGAATCTCCCGGACCAATCTCTGCTGCAGAAATCAATCGATTGAGTGAAGCCAGAGTATCCGGGTCTTGATGGGCGCTGGTTACAACCCGAAAGAAGTTGTCGTTCTTTGTAAGGGAATACCTGACAAATCGGAGGGGCGTTGCAAGGCCACCTCCTCGCGCATGAGCCTTTAGATTGGAGGCTATTTCTGTGCGCAGCTGCGATAGCGGCTCGCCCACGCGGAGACTGATCAGCCGCACTTCGTTTGCCTGGACGGAAAATCCGAGGAATAGAGCCACAATGAATCCGAACCGCACATTTAAATATCGATCCCCAAGGCAGAAATGTGATCTTTTTTGGTCCGTGCTCTGGCCCTCTTTGCTCGGAATTGCGATTTTTCTAACCCATGCGCTGCTCTATGCATTCACAGCGCAGCAGTTGCAGACGTATCCAAATGCATTCCTGCTGGAAAAACTGGCCTATGGAGCCCTGGCGGTCCTCGCGTATGGCTTCTATCGACAATCTGCCAGGGCCCTTACCCTGCCTGAAGTTGCGCCCACAAACAACCGTCCAGGGGAATCCATTCTGGCTGCCCTCCTGGCAGCGCTCTGTCTTTACGGAGTCTTGCGCGCATTCTTGATGCTCGTCGGTGCAGCAAATACTATTGAACGACCTGGAAGTTCTGGCGCCGCTTTACCCTTTGCATTACTAATCTCAGGCCTGCTTACACCTGCCGCAGAAGAGCTACTGTATCGCGCCGGGTTGTTTCAATTCCTCAGCCGCTCTATTTCTAGAAGCATGGCTTTGATACTTTCTACGTTCTGCTTTGCTATCGTGCATCCAATTGCATCCGCGCCTTTCATGGTTTTATGCGGTCTGGTCTTTGGAGTTTTGTACTGGCGCTACGGGCTTATCCCATCGATTCTGGCTCATGTAGTTTACAACCTGCTGATCTTATTATCAGCAGGATAGCTTATGATCCAGCATTTCAGATTCCTCATCGCATTTCTTGTTCTCATCATTGCCACTAATCTCCAGGCTGAGATGAATCGCGCGTTCGAGGCTGCAATTCCTCTAGACCAGCTTCGCGGTAAGCTCACAGGCGTACTCGACAAGATCGATCGCGAAGGATATGAGATGGAACCTGAGTCTCAAGGGTTCGCATATGCCTATTACAATCTTCGCACTTCGCCCTTTACATATCGCATGTATGCAACAACTGTTAGCGAAAAACAGCCTGTGCCAATTCTGCGCGTGGAAGGAAGATCAGGTGACGTGCTCACATTTTCCAGAATCCTCCAGATAGAAGGGATCGTGCGCGCGGAATCTCCCGTGATGCCCAATGGAGAAACAATTGCCTTTGGCCCACTTGAACACAAATCGCACATACTCGGACAATCGCTAAACCTGGTTGCACCGTGGCTTGGAGTGTTGCATTCGTCGTACGGATCACCTCGACTTACTACAGGCCAAACGGTTTTCAGATTTTCAATGTACTTTGGCGCCGATGCTTTGTTGGTCTGGGCTGGTGGCACAAACTGGTTTCGCAATCGCTGGAATCCCGGAAGATACGGGGGCAATATCGCTGCAGCCCTTGCAATTCCCCGGATCGTAGGCGCGGTGCAATCTGCTAATCTGGTGCGCGGGCATAACCGATTGGTTGAATTAAAATATACTTTCCCTGTTCATTGACACTCACACGCGCTCTCTTACTCAGTTCTTTCATTCACTTCCTGGTTTTTGCTATTGCATGGTTTGATCGGCGATTTACTCAACTTGAGATTGATTCCAGGCAAGGCTTTGCTGTTCAAATCCTCTCGAGCGGAGACGGAGATTCTCCGGGGCCCGCGACTGGAGAATCAGGAACTGAGGCAAAGACTGGCCGGGGAGTCGCTTCCCTACCTGGCGGGCTGTTTACAGGATCCCTTTCTGAATTGCAAAGGTCGATTCACTATCCTGAGGAAGCACAGGCCATGCAAATGGAAGGAACCGTACACATTGAAGTAACCATAGGCAATGGCGGAAGCGTGGTTGCTGCGCGCGTTACGCAGAGCAGTGGTCACAGAATTCTAGACGAAGCAGCCATGACAGGTGTAAAACAATGGACCTTCAGTGATCGAGACTCCGGAATGCTTGTGATCCCATTTCGTTTCAGGTTACAATGAATATAGCAGATCGTATAATTTATGAAGACAATCACCTTCTTGTAATTGATAAACCTGCAGGAATCTTATCGCAGGCTGACGGAACCAAGCGTGACGATGTACTAACTCTCTGCAAAGCATACATAAGAGAAAAATACAAAAAGCCCGGCGACGTCTTCCTCGGATTGGTTCATAGACTTGATTTTGAAGTAAGCGGTGTTATGGTAATAGCGCGGACTAGCAAGGCAGCCGCAAGACTATCGGAGCAGTTCCGAAATCGAACTGTGCAGAAATTCTATGAAGCTGTCATTCAGGGAAAGATGGACCCTCCACGCGGAAGGCTTGAAATTCTCATGCGAAAAGACGAAGGACGACGATTAGCCCGAACCGCAGAAGAAGATGACTACGATGCTAAACCGGCGAGTCTGAGCTACCGCACCTTGCAGAAATACGGACAGCGCTCATTGATTGAAATTGAGCTCGAAAGCGGCAGATTTCATCAAATTCGTTTTCAATTCAGCGAAGACGGCCACCCAATCGTAGGAGATACCAGGTATGGAGGCTCTCCAGCGCGCAGCGGCCTTGCATTGCGCGCAGTACGACTGGTCCTGGACCATCCCACCCTGAAGGATTCCATGACATTTGAAACAGGGGAAGCCTGGGAAGAAAGCGCACTACAGTAACTGCATAAACCAGCATTGCATAAAAAAACCCGGCACGCGCCGGGTTTAGTCCACGGCAGCTAAACCGCCGAATCACTACTCAATTAGCCGCGAGATTTTGAGGCAGCTTCTTTGATGAGCCCTGCTGCAATCTCATTCTTTTGAATTTGGCTGGTCCCTTCGTAGATTTGAAGGATTTTAGCATCTCTGAAGTATTTCTCAACAGGATACTCTTTTGTATAACCATATCCACCGTAGATTTGAACAGCATCGGTTGCGATCGCCATTGCAGAATCGGCAGCAAAACATTTTGCCATTGCCGAGAATTTCGCAGTGTCCTTATGACCAATTTCAGCCAGTGCAGCGGCCTTGTAAGTCAGCAGGCGCGACGCTTCAATACGAATCGCCATGTCGGCCAGCATGTGTTGAATTGCCTGGAAGGTTGCAATCTTTACGCCGAACTGTTCGCGCTCACGGGCATACTGAACTGCGCAATCAAATGCTCCTTGACCGGTTCCGACTGCTTGCGCTGCAACCGCTGGTCTGGAAAGGTTCAGAGTTTTAAGTGCGTGAAGGAATCCGTTGTTTTCTTTTCCGCTGATGATATTCTCAGCGGGAACTTCGCAATCTTCAAAAATCAGCTGACGAGTTTCTGAACAACGAATCCCGAGTTTGTCTTCTTTCTTTCCAAATGAAAACCCTTTCCATCCCTTCTCAACGATGAAGCAGGACATCCCACGAGGACCGCGGTCTTTTGCAGTTAGAGCAAAGACCGTATAGACATCAGCCTGGCCCGCTCCGGAGATCCACTGCTTGGTTCCATTCAGAATGTATTTGTCGCCTTTCTTTACTGCAGTTGTAGAGAGCGCAGGAACGTCTGATCCAGCGCCTGGTTCGGTTAAGCCGAACGCTGCAACTTTCTCGCCGGAAGCAAGAAGGGGTAACCATTTCTTTTTTTGTTCTTCCGTGCCGCCAACTTCAATGGGCAGGGCACCTAATTTAGTAGCAAGGAATGCTGTCCCAACACCCAGACAGCCGTATGCAATTTCCTCAGATAGAATGATGTTACCCATCATTCCCATGCCGAGCCCGCCATATTCTTCAGGAAAGAGTGCCTGGAAAATTCCAGCTTCTCGGAACTTCTCAAGTACGCGCCGCGGGTACTCGTTTTTTTCATCCAGCTCCATACGAGCCGGTACAACTTCATTTTTTACGACTTCACGAACAAGATCACGCAACTGTAACTGATCTTCGGTGAGTCCAAGGGAAAGGGTAGGTTCTGACATAGTTTTACCTTTTTTTTCTCTGCGATTTCTTGGGCCAGAAGATTTTAGCGATTATCCCCGCGACCGCCCACATAGGCTACTTTGCTTCTGTCGGAGTCAGGCGCACCACTCTAAACTGGACCAGCTTCTGCCTTACTCGCTTTACCAGCTCGAACTGCACAGATTCCGCAATCATCTTTTCTCCCACTTCGGGAAAGCGACCCGCCTGGTTGATTAGAAAACCGGCAACACTTGTATAGGCTTCAGATTCTTCCAGTCCGATCTGGAAGTATTCGTTGAAATCCGGGATAGAGCAGCTGCCCGGGACCAGGTAACTTCCATCTGGCAGCGACTCAATGCCCTGGGTGGACTGTTCGGTTACTTCTTCAATTTCGCCCACAATCTCTTCTAGAATGTCTTCCATTGTCAAAAGCCCAGACGTGCCCCCGTACTCGTCGACAACTATGGCCATGTGAGTTTTTCTCTTCTGCATTTCTTTGAGAATGTTGCCTATCTTCATGCTTTCTGGTACAAAGAAGGCCGGTCTGGCCAGACTGGTAAGGGTAAACCGATCCCCGCGAGATCTGGCCTTCATCAAATCCTTCATATGCAAGATTCCAACAATGTTGTCCAGGTTCTCCATAAACACTGGGATGCGGCTGTGGAATTGATCCAATATTTGCGTGTCCTCAGGAGAAGCCGTGACTTCAATAGCACGAATCTCAACACGCGGAATCATAACTTCGCGGGCTACTGTGTCCTTGAACTCAAGTACGTTTTCAATAATTTCATGTTCACTGTGCAAGATACTGCCAGACTTCACTCCTTCTTCTAACAGCTGCAAAATCTCTTCTGGAAGGAGCTTGGTTTCGCTGAAACTTGTTCTATCCTTTAAAGGCCTGAGAACCAGGTTACTGGCCCAAGTGGAAATAGCGATAAATACCACAAGAATCTTTGAAAACCAGTAGAGCGGATAGGCAGCGTTCAATGCAAAGCGTTCCGCATAACGGTGCCCAATCGACTTTGGAACCAGATCGCCAAAGACCAGCAGGAAAAACGAAAATAATAGAATTAGAAAACCAAGACTGATCTGCGGGCCAAGGCCAGCTAACCAGGGAATTGGTAGGATCAATCTTTCTACCAGGGGTGTAAGCTGTTCTGCGTATTGCTGGCCACCGTATACGGAGAGAATGGTTCCAGCAAAGGTGATACCTACCTGAACGGTTGCAAAGAATCGTTCTGGATTGGCCTGAAGGGTCTGGACCAGTTTAGCCCGGTTATCCCCATCTTCCATAAGAACCTTGACCTGCGCCTTTCTTAGTGAGATAATGGCAATCTCACTTCCAGCGAAGAATCCCTGCAATAATAGCAAAAACAATATGATTAGTACGTCAAAGAACATGGAATCAAAGGTGGGCAGCGCCAGTCAAATGGAGGCGGCCAAGATTTTGCGCTCGGGGAACGATAATGAGGACAATGCCGGACGGGGTCTGTCTCCGCCAGCTTTTTTTCGGTAAAATTTGAACAGCGTATGATACACGTTAAGAGCAAGATTGAGATTCAAAAGATGCGTGATGCCGGGAAACTGGCTGCGGACGTGCTAAATGAAACGGGAAGACTCGTCAGGGCCGGCGTAACCACGCTGGAATTAAACGATTTCGCACATCGTTACACAATCAAGCACGGCGCGGAAAGCGCTCCTTTGAATTACAAGGGATTTCCAAAGAGCATATGCACGTCGGTTAATAACGTAGTATGCCATGGAATACCTAAAAAGAGCGATGTACTCAAAGACGGTGATATCATCAATATCGACATAACGGTAAAACTTGCCGGTTTTCACGGCGACACATCGCGCACATTCTCTGTTGGTGAGATTTCTACAGAAGCAAGAAAACTCATGGAAGATACTGAGAAATCCATGTGGGTCGGAATTGAGACCGTTAAACCTGGAAATCGAATCTCTGACATTGGAGATAATATCGATGCTTTCTTAACTCCAAAGGGGTACGGCATTGTGCGTGATTTGTGCGGTCACGGAATCGGTCGTATTTTTCATGAAGAACCTCAGGTTCCGCATTATAAGAACAACGGTTCACGCGCATTGATGCGACCTGGAATGACCTTTACTGTTGAACCAATGGTGAACCGCGGAAGCTGGGAAGTTTACACGGATCCTGCTGATGCCTGGACCGTTTTCACCAAAGACAAATCACTCTCTGCGCAATACGAACATACGGTTCTCGTAACAGAAGATAGCTTTGAGGTTCTCACAAAAGCATGAGATTCTTTGCAGGGCTGAATATCATTCTGCTCACGGTTTTCTTTGCTCTGGGTTGTTCGAGTAGCCAGGAAAGACAGCATCCAAATTTTACGAGTGCTGAGCTCAAAGAATTCGGGATTGCAGTTTTTTTTCCAACTCTGTGGGATCTGAATTTCGATAGCAGACGGCGCCTTCACTTAATCATTCGCGGAGCAACGCCCGAGGGTCTTCGAGCCAGCATGGAATATCGTGGCATTGCACAAACGCAAGAAGACGTAGATCTATACGCGCAGGGATGGCACAAGGCTATGCCTGCAAACTTCGACGGATTTGCAATCGTGGACCGCCAAAAGCTTTCAAGCGATAGCGGCGATGTTTATCATTTTGAAGCAACCTTCCGGGAAGGAGAAACTCTTAAACGAGTGATTGGCCGCCTTCGATTTCGCGAAGGGCGCGTTCATACGATGTACTACATAGCGTCTGACAAAGACTTTCCATCATTTCGCCCTATGGTTGAAGAAATGGACCAGCTGCATCGCTATTTCAAACCCTGATTCGCTCCGGCGGTCATCACCTCCTGGACGGAAAGGCGCATGCGACCTGCCCCTCGGCGCGGTGTTCCGAGCCTCGGGCCGTTCATATCCGATTCACTGCATGGTCGCATGCGCCTTTCCGTGCGTCTACCGTTGACCTTTTCGCGAATTCTATTCGAAACCAACCCAGGCTGTTGACACCACAAAGTTTTCGGGATGGATGCCGGTTAATCAGTTGCAGAGGACGCCCTGAAATTCTGGATAGGTCTTCGGCGCCTATAGCTCAATGGATAGAGCGCAGGTCTCCGGAACCTGAAATCGGGGTTCGAATCCCTGTAGGCGCAAAGCTTTGGAAATATTACTTAAATACACAGGTATCTTTCTTGGGGTAATTCTGGCAGGCTGGGGCGTGTTTCACCAGCTCATCGTTGGGGCTGCCGCCAGCCTAATGAAGCATCCGGATGATAATGAAGGAAAATTGTTTGTCATGAGCTGGGTTGCCCAGGGTGGATTTATGACATTCCTCGGGATCGTTCCCGCGACCATGCTATTCCTGTACGGAATCTCCCCACCTGCAGTCCATACAGTCTTGACTTTGTCAGCCCTGGCGCTCCTGCTTCTTAGCGGACATGTTTTCCTGACCGGAATCAGCACGCATCTGAAACCTATTCAAATCGGTGCAGTGCTTGAGTTGATCTATGGGGTTTTTCTCGTACTAACCCTCAGTCTGACTTAATCTTGTTTACGGGCCGTTTCTGGTGAACCACTCTAAATAAGTCTAATGTCCGGAATAAAATAGAACCCTGAGGGCTCGTTGTCCGTCTCCTACACAAGAAAAAATCCTGGAGATTCCCGTAAGCGATTTGACACGCCCGGTGAATAGCTCAGGGATCATTTTTTTCTTGGAGGAAAATTAATGAAAAAGCGAATCTTCGTAGTCGCAACTTTGCTCGCACTTATGTCTACTCCGGCATTCGCCGGTGACAAGTACGGTGCTCTTGCCTATTCTTCAGGCGACGGCGCATGGGGCTGGTGGGCTGATGCAAATGATCAAGCTTCTGCAAGCCAGAATGCACTTTCTAAGTGCCAGGAACACGGGTCTGGTTGCAAAGTAGTTCTGGAATTCTGGAACACATGTGCTGCATTCGCAGTAGGACAAGGTGGATACGGCTGGGCTCACAACCCGGATGAAAATGCCGCACAATCCTCGGCTGTGCAATATTGCAGCCAGCATGGTACAGATTGCGAAGTAAAAGTCTGGGCTTGCACATCACGCTAATCCGTTGATGTAATTCGACCGGTTAGGTCAAACAAACCGCACCTGAGTTAAATCAGGCGCGGTTGCATTTTCTTGATTCCACCAAATCACATTCTGAACGTATCCCTGAAATCCAGCGAATTCAGCCAGGCCTTAACTGCTAGAACAGTGGTGTCGGCATCGTAGACAGGAAGATTCCGATACATTTTCCCATACTCCACCTCCACGTCACACATTGCATCAACCCGTTCTTCTGAGAAGATTCGAACATTCTGGTAATAGTGAGTGGCAAAACGGATGTTCTGTGGATCGACGTATCCAGCTTTAATAAAACCTGCGGTTTTGCGATGGCACCGACATGGGTTTTCCTTGTTAATCAACCCACACTTATTCTGCATGAAGGAATAGAGGTCGCGCCTGGCACGGGAAAGTTGCTTTCTGAAATTCTCAGGCGTAAGCTCGCATATGCGCGCCGCAACTTCGGACTTGAGAGCGAACATTTCCCCAAGAATGAAAACCATGCGTTGATCACGACTCAGGCACAACAACATGCCTAGCATACACCCAACATTTGCCTCCTTCACAAGTATCTGAGTTTCCGGATTGAGAAGCTCACGCTCCTCAATCACTTTGTCGCTAACTGCCTGAATTTCTTCCGCATACTGATCGAAGCTGCCCGTAAGCGCCTCGATTTTTCCAATCCGAAAACCCAGAATTTGATTTCTCGCTAGTGCGTAAGCCCACGTTGTAAACTCCGCTTTTTGCGAATCATAACTCTGCAGACCCAGAACAAGCTTAAGCAGAATCTCCTGAGTCGCGTCCTGCGCATCATCGGGATTGAGGAGCATCTTCTGCGCCAGGTTGAAAACAAGTGGCTGCACGGAACGCAGGAGGTCATCCAGAGCCTGCCGGTCACCTGCAAGGCTCTGGGCGACAAGCCCTTCCCAGGATTCGCTGGTTCTTTCGCGTTCTGGTTTATCGAGGATCTTCATAATCTGAAAAGGCCCGCAGGAATGTGAACACTATCTTTCATGATCGTACGTCTTTATCTCCTCAAAGCTCAGCACTCCCATATCTGGCTTCGCTTCATCCATTTCCCAGAGCTGAAAGAAGGCCATGCATGCTGGATTTCCCTGCTGCTCAGCTGCAGCCACGCGGTCCGCAGCATCTTTACTCTCAAAAATAACCAGATCCGCAAAGGTGCCATCTTTCCCTTTTAAAAAAATGCGTCTGACGATTCCTTTCTGGTGTTTGACAAACTCTTTCTGAAATTCGTCCGAGGCTCTGAGCGCAGCTTCTTCGCTGACGCCAGCCTTAAGCTTTCCGGGTGCGAGTTGAATGTACATGTTTTACTCCTTACTATTTATACAGATCCGGCGACTCATTGTGACAGTTCGGGAGATTTTTTTGAAGAAACGGCTGCGTCTCCCCCGGCTCAGCGACGTTTGGGGTAGGCATAAAAAAACCCGCCGTGCAAGCAGGGCGGGTTTTGAAGACCTTAGCCGTTTGAATTACTTCATGTTTTCCTGAGGTTGGCGATCCATTTCAGTTTTCTTTGTCTCGGTCTTGGTTTCAGTAGTTGGAGCTGGAGCATTTTTCAATACCTCAGCGCGATTCAACTTCTCAACCTTACCGGTTTTTGGTGGAACAAAGAGCTGCTGGCCTGGGTAGATCAGGTTTGGATTCTTGATTACGTCTGTATTAGCCTCAAAGATACGCTTCCACAGGTGGAGATTATCATACACAGTTTTCTTCTTAGAAATGCATGAGAGGCATTCCTCTGGTTTCAGCTTCTTTACTGTGTAAAGTTGCCAGCCAGCTGGAAGATTGGTAAGACCAGTTGTATCCGGCACTACTGCTTCTCGGTTGTTGTACTTGTCGCGTGCTGCAAGGGACTGCTCACGGATGATTGCAGCCAGGCGAATTGCTTCTTCTGAATCCTTGATGCTGTCTTCGAATTTCTGATTTCCGTAGTTGGTTACGGATGAATTAAGTGCTTCACGTGCTGCTGCAGCGTAATCGCGCAACGTTTTAGTTTCATCTTTTCCAGCAGGAAGGCCTTCCACATTCTTTTCTGCGCCTGTAACGGCCGTTGTGGCTTCATCCTTCTTCTTGGCTGCATATTGTGAAACCGACTTGGAGAGCGCCAGACCGGCCTGCTCTTCTGCCTGCTTCATTTTCATTGCGCCCGCTTTGAGCTTACTTCCCTCAAAATCAGAGCGTGCCCCTGTCATCAAAGCCTGGGCTGATTCAAATTCTTGTGTTGCATATTGCTTGGCGCCATAACGCTCTGCCTTATCCAGAACCGACTGAACTCCGTTCAGTGATTGCAGTAAGTCGCCTTTCTGCGCGAGTGCGGTTGTGCGGGCTTTTTCAGACGCAGCAGCGGAAGCCTCATATTTTCTGTATGCAGTGCGATAGGAGTCCAGCACAGCATCACCGCTTGCAGCCTTTGCTCCAGTCAGTGCTTCATTTCCTTCTGAGTATAACTTTTTAGCTGCCGCATAGTCGTCTTTGGCAAGCTCTTCTGCATATGCATCCTCTGCTTTCGCAACGGATTGCTCTGCTGTAGACCTGGTCTTCTCAGCATACTTTGGTGCAGCTTCAAGGCGAGCACTGCGCGCATTTGTAAACGCCTCTACGGCCTTGACTTTAGACTGGTCGTACGCTTCACCGGATAGCTGAGCATGCGCGCCGAGCAGTGATTGTCTTGCATTCTCAAAGTTTGTAGCCGAGAAGTCCTTTGCCTGCTCTTCTTCCGCCAGAGCAATTTCATTTCTTGCCTGGCTCAATTCCTGAACCGGCACCGGCTTGCTACAGTATACCACGGTGGATACCGCAACCGCCAGGATTATTCTAAACATGTTTGTAGGGTTCATAGGAGTCCGTCCTTGGTAATATACGGCGCCGGGCGGCGCCCGCCAACTTATTTGAAGGCGGCGACAGCATCACCCTCTGAGTCATAGATCTCAAAGAATGAAGTCAATTTTGTTAGTTCAAATACTTTTCTGACCGAACCAGATACATTGATGATCTTAAGACCACCCTGGTATTTCTTCAGATTCGAAAGACTGGAGATCAATGCACCAATTCCAGACGAGTCAATGTATGACACTCGGTCCAGATTGATAATGACGTTATATTTTTGTTCTTCAATGAGCTTGTTGATAAGCTCTTTGATTTCCGGGGCGTTGTAAAGATCGATTTCCCCGTTCACATCCAGGATTACGATCTCCCCACTTGCTCTTCTTGCTATTTCCATACGATTATGACAGGCTCCTCTTTTTGTCCGGAATCCTCGAAAGATACGGAACGTTCCATACTTCCTGTCAACTTAAAAAATTCAAGCGCAAAGGGGATTTTTTTCGCAAACGTGCGAACGTCCCCTGGCTCAGTCATTCTCGTCCCGCGAATCCCAGTTCGCCCATTTTTCAACGAAAACCCTGAAAGCACCAGCACGAATTGCCTGGCGCATCTCATCAAAAAATGCAAAATAGAATGCAAGATTGTGATACGACATAAGCATCGGACCCAGCATTTCATCAGAAATGAAAAGGTGCCTCAGATACCCTCTACTGTAGCGACGGCAAACAAGGCAGTTACAGGCAGGATCAAGCGGTCCATCGTCCAATTTATGCAATTGATTTCGAATCCGCACCTTGCCTACAGACGTAAGACCCTGTCCATTCCGTGCATTCCGCGTAGGAAGCACGCAATCGAACATGTCGATTCCATTTTTGACGGCCTCGATGAAATCAGGAATTGTACCTACTCCCATTAAATATCTGGGACGGGCACGATCCATGCGGCCATTCAAGCATCCAAGTATTCTATAGAAATCCTCGCGTGACTCACCGACTGAAAGTCCGCCTATTGCAACTCCAGAGAATGGCAGGCTGGAAATGAATTCAACAGATTCGATTCGCGCTTCTTCAGAGATCGCCCCTTGGACGATTCCAAACAATCTTTGTGTTGATGGGTCGAGTTTACCAGAGTCTGCCAGACGAGTATGATGATCGATTGAGTTTCTTGCCCAACGATGTGTTCGTGTAAGCGATTCGCGGATTCGATTCGAATCAGCATCACCAGGCGGACAATCATCGAGTACCATCATGATATTAGAACTTAGATCACATTGAATGTCGATGGCAGACTCAGGAGTAAACCGATGCATGCTTCCGTCGAGATGGCTTTTGAAGCCCACACCGGCATCGTCCAACTTCATATGTTCAGATAGACTGAACATCTGATAGCCCCCGCTGTCTGTCAGGATTACACCGTTCCATGCCATGAATCGTTTGAGTCCGCCAAGTGCTGCGATTTCCTTTGAACCAGGACGCAGGTACAAATGGTATGTATTTCCAAGGATGAGTTTGTACCCGATTGATTCAAGATTCTCTTGCCAGAGGCCTTTTACTGTGGCACGCGTTCCAACAGGCATAAATACAGGCGTTTCGACCACGATAGGACCCGTGGGCGTTGCGAATTCAATTGTGCCAGTGCGCGCTTCGCCATCGCGCGTTTCTTCCTGAAAGAAACTCATTCCGTTTCGCGGACAAACCGATCAATTTCAGGATCCGTTGCAGACTTATGTGCTGTAAATTGTTTCGCATGCGAGCGAATTCGCGATGCACATTTTTCCCTGAGCTGGGCATCCTCTGGCCTTGTCGAATTCCTCAGGTCCCGAAACATTGCACCGTAGTACACAACGGCCAGGCGATGCACTTCTGCCTGGCCTGCAGTGAACCTGAGCGTACCGGCGTTTCCTTCAACCTGACGCTGCATCCTCTTTAGATAGGATTTGGGATCGTTTATAATTGGTTCGAGCTTATCTACAAGTAGACCGGAGGCCTTCAGTGAATCGTCATACAGTTTTCGCTCACCGGGATTCTTTCCTCCACGATTCAGCTCTAGAATTGTAAGTTGAAAGCGCAGCAGGCCCACAAGGACGTCAGGATCCTCTGGAACATGCATGGCCGCTGCATCAGCCACCTCCTTGAGACGATTGATGTAACTAAGGGCTTTCTCTCCGCGGCCTCCTTCCAGGCGACGAACGCGATACGCAGTATAGAGGGCTTCCATATAGTTTCGATAGAAGTTGATTTCATCGTACGGGTAGTGGAAATTCTCGCGAACCTTCCAGGCCTGCTCAAACTCAGACAGCGCTCGCGATGGGAATTCCCGGCTTTGCATGTCTTTGAGGAAGGAAATTCCAAGGGCTGAATGAGCTTCGGGCAGATCGCGATCTGCAACAAGCGCTGATTGATATGTGGCGACGGCCTTCTCCTGCTCGCCTCGATCTCTAAATAGATCGCCCTTCTTCTTCAGATCGAACGCATGCGCCAATGTCTCAGAATCCTGTGTGCGCGCCACAAACAGGCCTTCGCGTACGCGCAGCAGAATTCCAGTGCCGGTTACAACCCAGCCATAGAATGCGGTCTTTAGAACGGATTGAACCGTTATCTCGCCCACAATCAGGCCGTTTCTGAATCGCTCATGATAGGGGTTTTTGTCGATTATATAGAGCTTCTGACCAACCTTCAGGCCACGGGGGTTGCGAACCTTGACGGTTACCTGGTCGAGTCTTGTGTCGTACCCTACAAACGGTGAGGCTTTTTCGTTTCTTTGAGGGGCCTTGATCTTACTTTGAATCTCACCAACGAGCAGCATACGAATGGGTTCTGGTCTGGTATAATTGCGGAACGCGTAGATGAGCTCGCCGCTCTCGGCTTGCAGAGAGCTGATTAACAAAAGAAAGAGAATTAGAACCCTGGAACCCATTCGTCTTAATTTTCGGCCAAAGGAAGCGTCTTACGCACTAATTATGTCCGCTAAAAGCAGCAGGATGCAGGCTTTCTTCTATATGAACTAACGTCTGCCCGACTTCCTGCCCGGTTTTCTATTGACCCTCTGGCACCCGGCAAATTTTTAAACTTCAGTACTGAACAGAGGTAAAAATGCTCCGCACAATCCAAACGCTCCTGCTAATTTCCGGAATTGCACTGCTCGCTGGGGCTAACTGCAAGAAACTCGATTGTACGGAACCCTGCCGCAAAATGGTTGAATGTCCCGCTAAAATATCAGGCCAGACACCCTCAGCCAAAGAGATGGATCTTTTGACTGCCGGATGCAGCAACTCTTGCAATAAGCATGGTGAGACTATGTGGAAATGCTACGAGCAGTACAAGAATAGCGCAGACTTCTGCATGGATATGTTCCGCTGCGCGCAAACCAAACTCGACAAATAACTTTGATGGCCAACTATCTGGAACTCAACGCAGTTCCAGATAATCCTGATAAATCGACTGCATCATAGCCTGCCCGGGCTTCACAGCGTCGTTCTTTTCTCCACTCCGCGAAGATGTGGAGACTACCCCTTGCTTTGAAACCATCCAACGTTCGGTTCGGTCGTCGTAGACCACAGACTGCGAATCTTCAATTAGCCCAAATCCATCCTCAAAAGAATAGTATGCAAACGATGCTCCGGGTTCTGCGCGCAAATCCTTGCTCCATTGAAACGCCTGGGCAGAAAGTCCAAGTTCTGTAAGCAACGTTGCCACAATATCAACCTGCGAACCAATTTTCGAAATCTTTTGACCACGCAACTCTGGACGGAGTGGCTCGCCCAGAATCAGGAGCGGAATGTGGTACCGCTCTGGAGTTGCGTCGAGTTTCTCGCGTGGTAATCTATGACCATGATCTGCAACAAGGATGAAAACTGTATTTTTATACCAGGGTTCGTTGCGAACTTTTTCAAAATACTGCCCCAGGCTATGATCACTGTAGTACACTGCACCGCGAAACTGATCCGCTAACGAAGTTCCTTTGAAGGGTGTTTCCATTGGAACACGAAACGGCTCATGCGAGCTCAGTGTGAACAATGTTGAAAAGAATGGCTCTTTAGCTTTGCTGACATTTGTCAGACGTTAGTTCCTTTGGGAAATCCTCAATTCCGGTCAAACTGTCAAATCCGCAAAAAGTCATGTAGGCACGAAAGTTAGCGAAATTCAAATCTCCACCGTAGAGAAACGACGTCGAATAGCCCAGTCGCTCCATTTCTTGCGCCAGACAGGGAAGGCTCTGCATGCGTCGTGGATCGTGGATTGCCGAGCTCATCGCGGGGAATGCACTCAAAACAGCAACGAGACCTTGTTGAGATCGTGCGCCGCTTGAATAAAACTTAGTGTAGAGCAAGCCCTGCGAAACAAGCTTCTCAAAATTTGGAGCTATCCCAACCTCACCGCCGAGCGACGGAACAACATCTGCCGTCCAGCTCTCAAGAATCAACAGTACTACGTTAGGCTTCTTCTGTGTGAAAAGTGAATTGTGCTGTCCAGTGCCAAATAACTTGCGTGATTCTGTTCTTGCCTGGTCCAGCGGAAAAAACAAATACGGATTCTTCCCCGTTGATCGCGCCGCATACATGCTCTCTACAAGGGACCACAGCGCGTTTACAGCAATCATATTGTTCATACGATTCGATGAGAAGTAGGCACTGCTTGTGTTGATTCCAATCTGCTGCCAACCACCCCGCACGCTTACAAAGAACATTGGGGGAACAAGCAGAACGATAGCAACGCGAAGGGGCCATTTTTGAACAGATACCAGCTCAACGTTTCTCAGGAGTTTCCGGTACAATAGAATCCCACCAGAAGCAAAAACGATTAGAATCAAGAATAACAGAAACAGCGGAGTGGCAGAAGCAGACGCATACGCCTCTCGCGGATATGCCAGATAGGTCAGGGCACGGAAGTTGACCTTTGTTCCCCATTCCCGAACCAGCTCGAGCTCCCCCGTAAAAAGGGCAGTCACCAGAATGATTATGATATAGTTAAGAAAATGAACCACTTTGATGATTGTTTTCCATCCAGTGAACTCATGAAGAAGCCAGGCTAAAAAGGGGACTATCAGGAGTGCCGCAATAGTGGCCATATCCAGTCGCAGTGCAGAGAGAAAGATTAGAGGAATTTCAAGTAAGCTGGAAGTGGAAACCGAGTGAAACTGATAGACTATGCTAAGCACCCGCCCTAGAGAAAACAAGACCAGCCAGTAGAGAGCAATACGGACAAAAAAGTTTAAGACTCGCACAGTCCAAAGCCGAGTGCCGGGGCCGTATGGGCAACTAATTTCCGCCCCCTGTTCACTGCGCGGCCTGTTGTCCAAGTGACCGTGGCTTGCAAAAAAACTCGCTCCGCACGTGGTTTTCATTTTCGTGGATGTATGTCATACCCGTTTGCAGACATCGAAACCAAATGGCAGGAATACTGGGAAAAAGAGCAAACTTTTGCTACTCCCAGCGATCGCACCAGGCCCAAGTTCTATGTGCTCGATATGTTCCCGTATCCTTCCGGAGCTGGCCTGCACGTTGGGCATCCTGAGGGATACACTGCAACAGATATTGTTGCCCGTTACAAACGCATGCGCGGGTTCAATGTGCTCCATCCTATGGGCTGGGATGCATTTGGTCTTCCGGCTGAACGTTATGCGATGAAAACAAAAATTCATCCATCCATCACTACTGAACAAAATGTAAATAACTTCCGCAGACAACTTCAAGCCCTTGGCTTTTCATACGACTGGAAACGTGAATTAAATACCACGGATCCGGGCTACTACAAGTGGACTCAATGGATCTTCCTGAAGCTGTTCAATTCCTACTATGATCAAGAAGCCAAAAAAGCAAGACCCATCAAGGAGCTTGAGATTCCACCGCAGCTCAAAGGAAAAGGCAATGCTGCGGCAAGGGAAGCATTCATAAACGATCGAAGGCTCGCGTATGTCGCTGAAATGCCGGTAAACTGGTGCGCTGAACTCGGGACCGTACTTGCAAATGAAGAAGTGGAAGAATGGGTTTCCAAGGGCTATTCGGTGGAACGCAGGCCGATGCGTCAATGGATGCTACGTATCACGGCCTATGCCGAACGTCTGGTAGACGATCTCAAATTCGTAGAATGGCCTTCCGGCACCCTTGAACTTCAGAAAAACTGGATTGGAAAATCCACGGGCGCTCTGGTTAGCTTTCCAGTTAAAGGCCAGGCCCAGAAAATCGAAGTCTTCACAACCAGGCCAGACACGTTATTCGGCGTCTCTTACATGGTCCTTTCGCCCGAGCATCCACTTGTCAGCCTTGTGACAACAGATACTCAAAAAGCGGAGACAGAAACGTATAGAGATGCAGCGCGCAAAAAATCAGATCTGGAACGCCAACTCAAAGGAGAGAAAGAAGAAAAGACCGGCGTATTCACTGGCGGGTTTGCAATTCATCCATTTACAAAAGCCGAGATCCCGGTCTGGATTGCAGACTATGTTCTGATGGGCTACGGTACTGGTGCTATCATGGCCGTGCCCGCACATGACGAGCGCGATTTTGCGTTTGCTTCAAAGTTTCAACTTCCAATTAAGCCGGTCGTGAAACCCAGAAGCGGGGAATCTCCGGATCCCAAAGAGGCCTACACAAAACCTGGAATCAATATCAACTCAGACTTCCTGGACGGCCTGGAAACATTAAAAGCAATTGAAACCATGATCCAAAAACTGGAAGAACTGGGGATTGGTCAGGGCAAAGTAAACTACAGATTGCGCGATTGGTTGTTCTCAAGACAGCGCTATTGGGGTGAACCAATACCTATTTCGTTTACAGAAGACGGCAATTATGTTGCAGCAACCGAAAAGGAACTGCCCTTGCTCTTGCCGGAAAGCGATGATTTTCAACCGGCCGCAACCGGCGAATCACCTCTGGCCAATCTAAAAGATTGGGTCAATCACAATGACGAAAAGAACGGCAAGCTGCGCCGCGAAACCAACACAATGCCACAGTGGGCTGGAAGTTCTTGGTACTACCTGCGGTACCTCGATCCAACCAATAAAAAGCGTCTAACGTCAGAAGAAGAGGAACAGTACTGGATGGGCTCCAATGGAGTCGATCTCTACATTGGCGGTGCAGAGCATGCAGTCCTCCACTTACTCTACGCGCGCTTCTGGCATAAAGTTCTGTTTGACCTTGGCTATGTGCATTCAGTTGAACCATTCCATAAGCTTGTCCATCAAGGTTTGATCCTTGGAGAAGACGGACAAAAAATGTCGAAGTCCCTGGGCAATGTGGTCAATCCGGATGATGTCCTAAAAGAATTCGGCGCTGATTCTTTCCGCCTGTACGAGATGTTTCTGGGGCCCCTTGAAATGAGTAAGCCCTGGTCAACCAAAGCCATTGGTGGCGTATTCCGCTTTCTCTCGCGCGTCTGGAGGCTCTACACAGCGCCGGACAGCAATGACGAAGAAACATCACGCATGGACGCTAAGATAGACCCACAACTGATCCTTGAGCCGGACGCCGACAGAAAAACTGGTATTGAACGTTTGCTTCACCAAACAATACGTAAGGTTACCGAAGATCTTGAAAGAATGTCATTTAATACTGCGATCTCTACCCTGATGGTGTTCGTAAATGAGACTACGGCCGAGAAGAAGATAGGAAAGGAAGCAGCAGAATTATTTCTGATTTTGCTTTCCCCGTTTGCTCCGCACATTGCAGAGGAACTGTGGGCAAAAATTGGCAAGGAAACCTCAATCGCGCTTGCAGACTGGCCTGCTTTTGATCCGGCCAAAGCCGCTGCCAGCGAAATCGAAATTGTATTCCAGGTCAATGGGAAGGTTCGGGGAAAGGCAATGCTTGCACCGGATACAGCAGAGGATCAACTAAAGGCAGCGGCCCTCGCAGACGAAGCCGTAAAACGAGCAATCGAAGGAAAAGAAGTTCGCAAGGCAATTGTAGTAAAGAACAAACTGGTAAATCTAGTCGTCTAACGTCGCCATTGAAATCGAGCTGCTGATACTTGAGGGACTGGTCTGTTTCAGACCCTGGCTCAGGTATTTTTGATTAATTCTAAGAATTCAAATTCATCCAGAATCTGAGTCTTGAATTTCTTAGCCTGATCAAGTTTGCTACCAGCCCCTTCGCCTGCCAGCAAATGCGTGGTTTTTGCAGAAACTGAACTCACAGTTTTACCCCCGCGCTTCTTTACTTCTTCCATTGCAAGATCGCGAGGCTTGAAATTCACAAAACTTCCGGTAACACACCATGTCTGACCCGCAAATGTCTGCGGCAAATTGCTTTTCTCAACTTTCTGCACAAACTGCAATCCTTGCGTCTGCAACGATTTAATCATGCCTAGAATCTTCTTGTCCGTTAGCTGTTCTACAATTGCAGCCGCCGTATTTGGACCAATTCCGTGAATTTCCTGTAACTTTTCTACGCCATCTGTTTCTGAGGCAATTTCGATAATGTCATCAATAGAAACCAGACCATGGTCAATCAAGATTTCAGTTACACTATGACCAAGCTCCCGTAAACCAAGGGAAGGCAGAACTCGCTTGAATTCTTTCTTCTTGGATTCTTCCACTCCATCGAGAATAATCTGAACGGATTTTGGTCCGAATCCCTCTTTTTTCTCAAGCGCTGTCTTATGATCGCCTAACGTGTATAGGTCCGGAATGTGTTTGATCAGGCCTTCACGATACAGAATTTCTATATTCCGTTCTCCCAGGCCCGCTATATCCATTTGCTTGCGCTGGCAGTAGAATGCCAATGTGTTCATCAGCTTATCATCACATTCCGGGTTGGGGCAGAGCCAATCGACTGCATCCTCATCGCGCTCAAGCTTTGATTTACAAGAAGGACATTTTTTTGGAAAAACAAACTCAGGCCCACTGCCCTGATCTATTACTTCTTCTACGGCTGGAATGATCTCGCCACGCTTGGAAACTTTTACACGCGAACCGACGCGAACACCCAGCGTTTCAATATAGTCTGCATTGTGCAGCGTTGCGTACGTGACTGTTGTGCCGGCCAGCTTAACTGGTGCCAATCGAGCTCGCGGAGTTACGCGGCCTGTCCTTCCCGTGAATACTTCAATCTCTTCTACTGTGGTCTCCCCCAGTTCTGGCTCAAATTTGAGGGCCGTAGCCCAACGAGGTGACGCTGAAGTGTGCCCTAAATCAAGTCTGCGCGAAAGCGAATCGATCTTAAGGACAAGCCCGTCCACGGGAAAAGAAAGCTTACCCAGTTTCTTTTTATATGACTCAATTGTTTTTGCAAGTTTACTCGCAGGTACTGAGATCGAATCTTCAAATACAGGTAGTCCTAGATCCATTAGATCTGTCAGCTGCTGACTGTCAGATTTTGATTTAGATTTCTCGAAGAAAGCCTCGAACGCTACCCAGCGAATTGGTCTTAGGGCGGTCTCCCGCGATTTTTTATGCTTAAGCGAACCAGAAACAAGATTTCTGGGATTGGCGTAGATGTTGCCCTGCTGCTCGTTGAATGAGTCAAACTCATCAAACCGCATATACGCTTCACCGCGAACCACAACGTTAAGCGGCTTTGTGAGAACCGACGGAATGCTGCGAATAGTTAAAGCGTTTGTTGTTACAATATCACCCACCTGCCCGCTTCCGCGCGTGACTGCACGCACAAGCTTACCTGATTCGTAATAGAGTACCAGAGTTGCGCCATCAACCTTCCATTCTACCAGGACAGAATCCGTTTCTACGCAGGTTTTTTCTGCCCAGGCCAGCGCCTCTTCCGTAGAATAAGTATTTGCTAGCGAAAGAACCGGTATTGTGTGTGTGAACTTGTCAAATTTGTTGTCCAGATCGCTTCCCACAAGTCGCGTGGGCGAATCCTTCTGAGCTAACTCCGGGTTTTGTTTCTCCAGTTCAGCTAGCTCTTCGAGCAGGCGATCGAACTGCCGGTCAGACAGAATCTGACGATGTTTGACATAATAAAGTTCCTGATGATGGCGGATTTCCTTCTCGAGCTCGCGCATCCGTTGTGCAGGAGCCGGGGACTTTCCAGGGCTTGCGCCAATCGAAGGTTTCTTAGCCTTTGCCATTCTTTCGTGCTGATTCTAACTCTGTCCTGCGCGAACAACTGCCCTTATCTTTCCACTGAATGCATCGCCCGTATAGATTGAGCGAATGCTCCGCCAGCAGAAATCCGTGCTGTTGTGCAATTTGCGTTTGAACTTTTTCGATTTCAGCAACCATGAATTCATCAATGATACCACAATCCAGGCAAACCAGATGATCATGGTGTTCTGAAACTGGAATATGCTCATAGTAGCGAACGCCGTGCGCAAAATTGTGCTCGGTTAGTTGGCCGGACTCAACCAGGATAGATACAATCCTGTAAATTGTGGCGCGCGAAATTTCTCCCTTGCGCTCTTTTAAAGAATCTGCAAGTGAATCTACAGTAAAATGCGAAGGATGCCGAAAGATCGTCTCAGCAACAAGCAATCGCTGATTGGTGATCTTCAATCCTGCTTTTTTCAGGTACTCGGAAAAAAGCGAAAGCTCTTTGTGAATGTCCCTGGTCAACGTTTCCCGCCTGGATACAACATCAGTTCAAAATACATGGCCTAAAGAACCGACTTTGAATTAAAGTGTTCAAAGCCTTGATCTACTGAAATCTTTTTTCCGTCCATATAAAACGCAACTCCTTCTCCTGCTCTGGCCAGACCAATTTCTGTGCCTGGAAACCCCCGAAATCCGGCTGGAGCAAGAAATAGCAACTCAAGCTCTTCACCACTCGTCGCTATTTGCTCCGGAGTCAAAAAGGAGGAAAGGCCAGCCAGTGAAGGTAGACGGTCGAGGTGAATATCGAGAGCAATCCCGGAGGCGCGCGCCAGGCGACCAGAATCCTGGACAATCCCATCCGATACGTCCATTGCCGCATGAACGTCATCCGACATCGGAAATGGTCCTGCTGCATGCGGGCGCAAATGTCGTTCAAGGGCCAGAATCAAAATCTCATCAGCAAGCAAAATTCGCCCCGAAAGATGCGCGAACCCAGCAGCAGACAGTCCAAGGCTACCGGTAACGTACAAAACATCACCCGCCTTTCCTCCGCTGCGTGTGATATGGCGCGATGCCTTACCCAGCATTGTAAGTCCAAGCTGCACAGAGTTGGAACGAAACGTATCACCACCCAGCAAGTCGATCTTGAGCAGACGTAGCTCCGCAACAAAAGCCTGGGCAAACCGGCGAATAAACGAATCTTCCAGGTTTGATGGCAAACCAAGGTTTAAGGTGCACCATGCTGGTTTTCCGCCGCTGGCATAGATATCAGAAACATTCACATGAATCAGTTTAATCGCTATGTCTTCCGGGCTGGACCAATCTCGCCTGAAATGCGTCCCTTCGCTCAAGCTGTCTGTGGATATAAGGGTCAGTCCGGTGAACGGCACGGCCGCACAATCGTCGAGTCCGTCTGCGTCATTCTTGAAGAGTGAAATGATATCTGATTCGCGCATATCAAGTTTTGATTGCAAGACCTGCAGCCCGTTCGCTGCCTAATCGCGTCACAATCTCCTGAAATGCTATAGCACGTCGCATAGCCTTTGCAGATTCTTTTAGATACCCAAACGGGAACGCACGCCCCGGATTTCCTCGATCGTCTCCGTACAGAATCTCCTGCATATTGCGAGGTCCAGCAAACGATTCAAGCGGCTGGGGTCCTGGATAAAACAATGCAGATTCTATAACGGCCAGCAATCCTTCTGCTGGATGAAAGATTCGCTTGGCATGCGGGGCAAGGATCGGGCGTAGTTTCACCAGATCCAGGCCTGGAAGACTGAAATCTTTACAAATCAGCATCTGATTTCTCGCACGCATAAGGGGCCGGTCGCGCAGTATTTTTTCAAGGCGATAAAACAAATTCACGATGTCCACTCGTTCGCTATCAACGTCGATTAGAATCCATTCCGGCCAGTCATCCACCACTGCGAGGACCTGAGCTATATCATCTACGGAGGTAAAATCCATCCGCGCCTGCTTTCCTGCAAATCGCAGAATCTGCCGCAATTGCGTTCTAAAGACTGTGGAATCCGAAACTACAAAGCATGCACCTAGAATTGCCGGCAGACTCGCCGGAGGCAGAATGATTGGCTCGTCCGGCTCGGGAAGTTTATAGATTGCGCAAACACCAATCTGGAGATATTCTTCCGGAATGTCAGCCTGGCTTCCGCACACCAGTAGAATGGGAATAAACCACTCAAGGAGTTCCTTAACCTCCCGCAATTTTGCCTGTGGAAAAAACGCAAGCCTGGAAATGTCAGGCGGCCTATCCGGCAGGGTTTCGAATTTCTGAATGCGCTGACCGGCAGCAGCCTCCATCCAGTATTCCAGGAGATGAATCTCATGTCCCTTCAGGCCGTGACCGACTATAACCGGAAAATCGGGCATAAATCAGAATTGCCCGGGCTTGCAGGCAGTCAACACAAGGGCAGAGCATGAAGTTTCTTCCTATTATACTTCTTCTATTGGCCCCGGGTTGCTTCTGGGGCACTAGAAACGGAACAAGCGATCTTATGGATCTGGAAATTCGCCAGGACGGGCGCATTCAAATCTATTCGCTCAAGAAGGTTTCTGCAAAACCAGAAGGACCAACCCTGCTCGGAGGAAGATCGCAAAGGCCGCTTGCAACAGGGCTTGATGCGCTTGCTGAAACCGATTTTGAATTGCTCCGCGGAAAAAACTTCGCACTACTTACGAATGCAACGGGACTCAATCGTGAGCTTGAGCCAGGAATTGAGTTGATGATGCGCGCAGGTATTAGGCCACAGTTGCTATTTGAACCAGAGCATGGAATTTTTGGTGCAGCAGATGCAGCGGGGCCGGATGGAATTCGAGTCGATCCACAGACAGGATTGCGCATCATGAGCCTCTACAGTTCGCAGCGCAGGCCACCAGCGTACGTGTTTGCGGGGCTGGACTACCTGGTTGTAGATATTCAAAACCTTCCAGTGCGCTGTTACACCTACGCAAGCACTTTGACCTATTTGCTTGAGACAGCGGCGCAAACTGGAACTCCGGTTCTAATTCTGGATCGGCCAAATCCATTTGGATTCATGCGTGCAAAGGGACCGTATCCGCGCGAGGAGTTGCGCAGCTTTGTAGGATACGCGCCTGTTCCGTTTCTATATTCGCTCACAGTTGGTGAATATGCACTCTTCATCTCAGAAGAAATCTTACCCACCCTCAAACTTACAGTCCTGCGTGTAGGTGGTTATTCCAGACAAGACACGGACGCTTCCTTGAGGAATTCCTGGATCAATCCGTCACCAAACATTCCATCGCCTGAAAGTGCTCTGGTTTACACCGGGATGGTTTTCTTTGAAGGAACGAACGTTAGCCTCGGTCGAGGTACTACAAGGCCGTTTATCTATTCTGGCGCGCCCTGGATGAGGTCAGCAGAGGTAGTCGCAGAGTTCCGGAAACTACAACTGCCCGGCGTTCAAATTGCTTCTGTGGTTTTCACGCCGACCTTCTCGCTTTATACTGGAATTTCCTGTTACGGAGTTCAACTGCATCCGGTTTCCGTTGATTTTGATCCAATCCGGACCGGATACGAACTTATGCGAATCATCCACCGGCTTCATCCAGGGCAGTTTAGCTTTACAGGCGGAAATTTCACAGATCGTCTCTGGGGCAGCGAAGGGTATCGCACGGCAGTTATGGACGACCTATCTTACAAGATATTCGAACGCACCTGGATCAGTGACAGTGAAAACTTTGAAGATTGGATGAAGAATTACCGTTTGTACTAAACGATACCAGGGAAACTGCAGAATCCTTCCAGGTAACGTCGCTTAGCCAGACTGCTTTCCATCAAGGATGTACACTGGCATCGAACCTTTACCCTTCACTTCGATAGATCCGCGAGCAGTAAACGCATACTCGTGCTTCAAAATATCGAAGACTGCTTGAGTTACCTGAATCTGTCCGGCAATTCCATGCGATTCCATTCTACTGGCTGTATTAACAGCGTCACCCCAGAGATCGTACGCAAACTTCTTTTTTCCAATTACGCCGGCAACAACCGGACCTGTCTGCATTCCGACTCGTAATCTCAGATCATGCCCAAAACCGCGGGCCTCGTGGAATATTTGCATCATGCCAAGCGCCAGATCTGCCATTGCCTGGCAATGATCTGCACGTGGGCGCGGTACTCCGGCTGCTACCATGTATGCATCACCAATCGTTTTTATTTTTTCAAGACCTGAGCGATCCGTTAGTACATCGAACCTGGAAAAGATATCATCTAGCAATCGAACAAGATCATCCGGCGAAAGTTTCTCGGACAGGCCGGTAAAATTCTCAATGTCAGAAAATAGTATGGTCGCCGATTCAAATCTATCAGCGATAGAGCGTGGATTCTCTTTTAGCAAAGTTACAATTTCATCCGGCAGAGTATTCCGCAATAGGTTTTCTGCCTTCTCCCTTTCTCGAGCCAGATTCATTTCGGAATCACGGTATGTGACAAAGCCATAGTACAGAAATCCGAACGTGATAACAGAGAACCAGAATATGACCGAGGAACGCACGGTCGGCAAGATAGCAGGCGGAATCGCAATGACTGGTGCACCTTCCCGGAATTCAAGATAGACCAGCGCCACCACACTTAGCCCGACCATGACAAACATGAGCCTGCGCTCTTCATGTGGAAAATAGTAGAACGCCCCAATTGCTACCGCAGGCATGAGGAACTGTGCGTATGTTTCTGTTCCGGCAAGAATCGTGCTGATCAGAATATTATTGAGACCGGAAAATGCAAAGATTACCCGTGCCAATGTATGTTTGCGCAAAGCTGAACAAAGGAGAACCAATCCCTGCAAGGCAAGCATGAGCGCGGAAGACCATACGAATGGGGTAGTGCCGAATTCGCGAAAATACCAGACCAGGGGCAAAAGGCTCAACTGCACCGGGATTACGACTGCAACAAGCGCATTGAGGACTATAACATTCTTACGGTGTCCGGGATCGAGTCCCTCATGAGTTCCGATTCGGAGATATTTCCGCCATAGTTGCATCACCTTTGAATATTCTGATGCTCAGAATCCGCAATCGAATTCAAGATACCGGATCAAACAATTGGACCAAGCGTGAGGCGTTATCGTAGACATCGGGAAGAAAAGCAAAGTCCAGCAGCCCCGAGGCCAGGAGATACAAATTCAAACGCAAGGTAACAAACAATAGTACATTCAACGCAAGGATAGAATTGAATTCAACAGAATCCAGCTCCTGGCCTGTTGCGACCTCAAGAGATTTTCTGTAATCATCGACCATGGTTCGAATCTCGGAATCCGATGCTTGCTTGAGGGTATAGAGTAGAAACTCAGCACAGTCATACTGAGGATTCTGAATCTTGCATAATTCCCAATCGTATACGACAAGCTTGCCCTGGCGCAGACATAGGTTTCTTGGATTAAAATCGTTGTGTGAAAGTGTCTGATGGTAATTTTTCATGCGGACGAGATTTGCTTCGAATTGATCAAAGAAGCGACGCAACCTACCAAATAGATCTGGACTAATCAGGTCAGCTCGTCGGTCGTGATTGAACTCAGTTAGCTGCCAGAGCGCCGCCCGGGCCTCAACCAACTCCGGAACCTGAAATCCTGAAACCGTCTTCAGGTTAAGATTTGCTCCGGCCCAATATCTGCTCTGCAAATGAGTCAATTGTTCGAGTGTCGATGCAATATCCTTAGTATCCCATGAGTGCCCTTCTGAAACACTGCTATAGTAATCGAGATCAGATAGATCTTCCATTAAGATTGCGTACAATTGCCGCTCTTCATCTGCAATTAGCCCAAGGATTTGCGGAGAATACTGGCGCATGATCGGGTCGGTGCTGGCATACACTTCAATTTCACGCAAATGACTTTCTGAGAATCCAAGGACTCCCGCGGACGCTGCCAGTCGATCGGCCAGCTGCTCCTCCCCCAACAAGCGAATCAATGCTACACCAAACTCGATTATATCCGTATCTACATTCTTGATCTTGAGAACGACGGGCAACTCTCTGGCCCCATTTTCAGGATCGTTTATGCTCAGGGTATACCTGTAGATACCGGAAACCCCCGAGCGAGTTTTGTCGAATAGTTTTGTTATAATACTTTGATTGGACGTTAGCTGGCGAGGTTCGCAGCCAGTGATCTTGCCAGCTTTGCTTCCGATCATCGATTGAAAAAACTTTGCATCGATCTGCGAACGAGAGAATGATTCCGGCCTATTGCGACCAAGCTTTTCATGTGCTTTAACAAATTCGTTCGTAGTGGTCGCGCTCACTGTGGACAAATCGAGCGCAAGGCAGGTTGCAGCAATAATCTCGGCAAACCGAAACGCCTTACCCGATCCAAGGCAACCCAACATATCCAGGCAATCGTGCTGCGCCGGTAGCATTGTGCCGCCACCAACCGTACCAATCACCAGGGAGGGAAGGTATGCAGTTGCGACAATCTGACCTTTATAGCCACGGATCTTAATAAATCCGGCGGATGATTCATGCACGCACGCAAGATCCTGTCCAGTGGCCGCGAAAATCCCCGCAATTACGTTTGAAAAGTTAACGTTAGGGCCGTTGGTCATCCCAATCATCAAACATCCTGATTCCGCAGACGCGATCACTCGCAGTAATTTTTCAGAATCGACCCGAAGAATTCGACGGAGAATTTTTTCCGGTAGGGTAACCTCGGCCATTACGCCAATTCCGCGTCCCATGATAAAATTCTGGATGTTCGACTTCTTATCGCCGGACATATTCCCTTCAATACTGTAGAATTCATATTGAATGGATCTATCATCTTGAACGGAGCTCTGTATCAATTCACAACACGCCCATGTGCAAACAGTCGTCATGTTCTGTCCTGCTGCGTCCCCCGTGGAATAATAGAACTGCACATGAACTGAACTACTAAAAATGAAAGTTTTAACCAGTTGCAATTTTGCTACTGATGACATGGATTGAACTTTTTGTGAGAGTAAATGGAAATGATTGTTAATCCATCGTTCCAGATTAAGTGCGCCATCGATTGTCTCGCAGAAAAAAAGCGGTGAGCGCACCATTGTCTGTCGAAACACGCGTGTAATCGCACCGCCAGCCAGACTGATTGCATATGCACCCCGAGAAATTGAACTTACCAGGGCACCTTCCGAAGTTGCAATTGGAACCGAGATATGGCCTTTTGCATAAGTTCCGTTGATCAAGACAGGGCTCGTCACCCCAACAGGTATCTCTACAGAACCTACGTAATTTTCAATGTTTCCCATCAGGGAATACGGATTGAGATTGGAGCGGGGCAGATTCTTTAATGGTGCATGTGTAGCATTGCGAATCCAGTTGAGGCGATCCTCTATAGCCGGGCCGGAATAGTGCTCCTTACCGCGGACAAAAGGTAACTTGCGCTCCGTGAACGCACCTGCTTCGAGTACGCGCGGGCCTTCCGCTACTATAGTAACGATCTGCTGCAAGCGCTCGATTTGACTCTCCGATTCTACTTGAATCCCAATGTGGGTTCGATCCGTCGAATAGTCACGTCTGATAGTCGCAAGGCGCATGCTTTCCATCTTGAAAGCATCTTCCGCCTTACCAATATAAATAACGTCAACCGGCATTGAAATGTCTGGTATGACGGATCCTTCCAGGACAATTCCAAGGCCTTCCAGGGAAACGTCACTCAGGGCGCCAATGAATGAACGTTGATTTTGAAAGAACAAAATCGAAGGCTGACGACCCGCATGGAAGTAGGACCGCGGGGTCGCACGCCTCTTACTGGCTTTAGTTGCCACAGGTATATCTCAAACTATGACCGGTCCCAGGGGAACTTGAACTGCGGATTCATATCAAAATTAGCCCAGCGTAGAACCGCTGGGAGTATTGTTAATGCCGCACAGGTCGACACAGTCATTACTACGGCAATCAGAAGACCAAAGTGGAAAATCGGTGTGAAGCTGGAGAACATCAAAACAGAGAATCCGAAGATTAGCGCGATTGAAGTGTAAATAATTGCAATACCAGCAAGGGAATGCGTGGCTTTGACAGCCTCCGTTGCCGAACCAGTAGACTCGCGCTCACGCTTATATGTGAGAAGATAATGGCACGTATCATCAATGCCGATACCGAGAGCAATGGATGTGAGAATAGCTTTTGCAATATCCAGGGGAATTCCGGTAAAACCCATAACTCCAAAAACCACCGTAACTGTAACTGTAATTGGTATGAGACTTACGAGTGCGACTTTGATGTTCCGAAACTCATAGAGCACAATGAGACCCAGGAGAAGTGTAGTCAAAACAAGCGTTGCAATCTGCCCCTTGACTACGTAATCACCCAGTAGAACAAAGTTAATTGGCTCTCCTACCACAAGAACCTTATATCCATTTGGATTTGGAGCTTCTTTGAAGTAACCTTCAATCTTGTGCCAGGCATTCCGACTCATGGCGTTACTCATGGAACGGAATTCGTTTTCTCCGATGCGGACCAGAACATTCACGCGCCGATACTCACGATCCACCATACCCTCAAGAACATCGGGTCTGCCGTCGGAGTTTTCATCTTCACCGGAAAATAACTCTACGTAGTCTGCAACTGTTGTGGGATCCTCTGGAACACGATAGAAAGCTGGCTTCTCGTCGTTGAAGGCTTGATGCATTCGCTTAACGTGTTCAGAGAAACTCATTGTGTGTAAAATATTATCATTGTCCCGGCGATCCTTGTCTTTGGCCCAGGATCTGAAGTCTTCAATGTACTTTAGAAATGCGGGATCAGTAACCCCGTATGGTTTCCCAGAATCTACTACAACATTGATGACCAGGAATCCATTGAAAAGCAAGCCTATCTTCTTAACGGCGCGACGAATGTAGTGCCCTTCATCAAAGTAGGATGTGGCCGACGTTTCTGTTGTCATCCTGGAGATACCTACGCCGCTCATCACCATGACCAGAATCCAGACGAGGACAACCGGCTTAGCGAATGCAGTGGATAGATGAGCCAGGTAATCGATGAAACGACGCAACCAGATATTGGCACCCTTGAATCCTTCCACTCGTCTCGTACTACGCTTGCCTTCAGGGAGAAGGGCCAGGACGGCAGGAATTAAAGTACATGCCAGTACTCCCGCTGCAATCACTCCAAACGCAGCGCCAAAGCCAAAGTCCCTAAGGCCGTCGACATAGTTAATCAGGAGAGTTGCAAAACCAAGAAAGGTTGTTGAAGCTGCAAGGAAGACAGTGCTAGTGATTTCAGATAGAGACTCAATAATCCCGGCCTTCCCCTGGGCCGCTCCACCGCTGGAAAGGTAGTGGTTTAACACATGGATTGCATAAGAGCTGCCTACCGCTATCATGATTGGCGGCATAATTGAAGTAAAAATATTAAAGCGAACGCCAGCGAAACCCATGAACCCCAGGGTCCAGAGCGTCCCAAGAATAATTGTCAAGAACGGCAGTGCCACACCCAGAACGGTGCGAAAGTTGAAATATAGTACAATGATGATGAACAACAAAGCGATTGGCATGTATTTCCGCAGATCAGCTCGATTGCTTTCATTCATGATCTTAGTAAAGATAAGGGGACCCATGAGTAGAATCTTCACAGGCTTCACGTCGTGACGGTTAAAAAATTCCCAGAGGTAATCTGTAATCGGTTCATAATTCTTCTGTGGTTCAAGGAGCAGCACAATTCCAAGTGCTTGTATGTTCTTGTCCTTTCCAAGCGAGTAGACAAGCGATTCCATGACGGGGTTTCTTTTTAGTGAGGCAATATAGGCTTTTCTAGCCCGGTCGTCTTTAGGAAGAATGGCTTTGCCATTTCCATCTTCAGGTAAAATTCCTTTAAGACCTAACTTCCCATCATTTCCAGAAATCTCTTCTGCCGTAACTGGATCGTACATCAGGCGAATCGCTTCCACGGACTTCATGAGATAAACTTCTTCCCACGCATCCAGGAAACGCCCAAACTCTTTCTTTTCCAGTTTGCGATTCATGTCGACCGCATCGATTTTCTTCCAGCGGAGAATGGTCTGCAATTGGGACTGGGCAATAGGATCGAGACTGGCGGACAATTCTGCAAGAGAAAGAGGCTTGTATTCAGAAAGATCGTATTTACGTTTCTGGCGAATAGGCTGGCGAAAAGAATGTTCCTCCAGACGAACGTTAGGATCCCAGAGCTCATCCGGTCCGATTGGTTTGATGGGTAGAGGTGCAATCTCTTCTTTAGATTCCGTTACTTTGGCACCACTTAGGTTCAGTATCGTCGTAAGGCGAGAATCCTCGAGTTTGCTGTTAAAATTTCTCAACTCATCAAGTTCATTTGATATTGTTTGAATTTTTTCAAGAACTGGTAAACTAATGATTTCTCCCGAATCTGCTTCGATAGCTGCAAGCATGAACGATTGATTATCACCAAATTCATACTTTGCTCGCTCTCCCATTTGATACAATGGATCGCCTTTAGGCATGATGACTCCCGTGCTACTGTCGAAATGCAAGCGCGTTAATCCGAATACTTGAATTGCACTAATGACTGCGATGATCACAATCATCCGGATTGGATTATCTACCGAAAATCGAATCAACCGTATCACGTTATATCCTCCAGGGAACCCAATCGCTTGCTTCATCTTTCGATCGTCAAGTATCAAAGGCATGAGCGGACAAAAAAAACTTCTTTTAGTTGACAAAGACGAAAAAGCAATCGATTCGCAGAAATGCATGGCGAGATCGTCGAGAAGCTCTCGGGAAATATACTTGATAAACTGATATCAATAGCCTCTACATCCTCAGACCACCCCGCATTGATTGATCCGTACGCCGCCAATGGCTCGAAGTATCGTTCGTTTGATGAGCTTTATACTGACGTAGCCATCGTCGCATATCGGATGCGCGAGAAAGGCATCCGTGTGGGCGATAGAGTGCTGATCTTCATTCCATATACATATGAATTGTTCGTTGTATTGCTTGCCGTTACATATTCAGGCGCTGTTGCTGTGTTTGCAGATATCGCCGCTCACGGGGATATGATCAACCAGGTCTGCTTATCTGCGAAGCCGCGCGCATTCATTGGCATCCTTGCGTCGTTCGCGTTGATGAAAAATTCTCAGTTGCGTCGTGTTCCCATAAAGCTCTGGCATAAATCACTGCTTTCGGGTAGAAAACCGACTTCGCCCAAGATGGACACGGTGCCTGTGGATTCTGAAAGTTCTGCTCTCTTCACTTTCACGAGCGGAACTACAGGAAACCCAAAAGCTGCAGATCGATCGCATGCATTTCTGTGGCGGCAACATAAGGTGCTCGCAGCTCATCAGCATTTTGACAGAGACGAAGTCGACTTAACTCTCTGGCCAGTATTCGCTTTGAGCAATCTGGTTCAGGGAGTAACGAGTGTAATCCCACATTTCAATTCTCGCAAACCCGGCTCAGCAAAGCCTGAGGTAATTCATCGACAGATAGTGGATTCAAAAGTAACTGCAATGACAGGTCCGCCGATTTTCTTTGAGCACCTGGCAGAATACTGGCAAACAAGGACCCCGCCGGAAACACTCAAGCGCGCCTCCGTAGGTGGAGCACCTGTATTTCCTGCACTTGCGCAGAAGTTGGTTCAAGTCCTCGGTGATCGAAGCCTTGAGGCTATTTACGGGTCCACGGAGGCTGAACCCATGACCAGCCTTACTCTCGCTAAGCTCGCTGAGGATGCCACGTTTGGCGGAGTCCCTGTAGGTGAGCCCCTACCCGAAACGACTCTGCGGATTATGGCCGAAATCGAGACCGCGAGCAACTCATTGGGTCGCGTGGCGGAGGAAGGGGATTCAGGTGAAATCGTCGTCGCGGGACCACATGTTCTGGATAGATATTTTCAATCGGATGAAGACTACAAGCTGACGAAGGTCCATGCGGAAGGGCGGCTCTGGCATCGAACGGGCGACATCGGCTATCTTAAAGGGGGCAAGGTCACATTACTCGGTCGCCTTGCGTTTGGGATCAAAGCAGGCGAGAAGACGGTCTATTCATTCCCTTTCGAGAAACGAATGAAGCAGGAGCCAGACGTTATTCGCAGTGCACTGGTCGGATCTAAAGGCAATGCTGCGGGCTTTGTTCAGCTGCGGAAAAAAACCAGGAACCTGCGCGTGGCAGAGATTGAAGCCATTGCCCGGGACACGCTCGAGAAACTGGACCTTCCCGCAGCGCGAATTATAGCAAATACGGTGGAAATTCCAACCGATAAGCGGCATAACTCGCGCATCGAATATGCAACCCTTTTGAGGCAGGTTTGAAGTGTCCAGGTGGCTGGTATCATTCGCCCTTTTAGCAGTTTTGGCGTTACAGGCTGAGCCAGAAACCGAAGCCCCCGATTCAGCCCCAGAAGCGGTCCTTGAAATGCAACCGACTTCAGAAGATCCTGGAAGGACTTCTCAAGAAGAACCTAAACCTGAGGAAACGCCCACGGAAGGAGCGCTTCAGCATGATATATTTGGATTCGTTGAGATGGAATACTTCCGCGAAGCATCGGGCAAACGAAAACGCGCTAAGTACGAAACAGTCAAATTTGAAACCAGATTGAATCTCAAGACGGATTTGAAATGGAACGGTGCCGAGTTTCACGGGGAAGGTGATCTATATGTGTATCCTGGCCCTGAAGATGATATAAAAAATCCACAATCAGATGGAAGACCGGAATTGCGTCAGGCCTATTTTAAAATTGGAGACAAGACGCAACTGCGTGCCGGAATCCAAGCCTTCCAATGGGGTGTTGCAGATAACTTTAGAGTTACCAACTATCTGGATCAAAACGATCTGCGTGAACTATTCGCAAAAGATCGTGCGGATCGAACCCGGGGCGTCCCAGCTTTCAGCTTCAAACAACTAATAGGGGATTTTGCTCTAGATGTTGGTGTTACGCCTCTGCACAGTCCAACGCTATTTCCGCCGAAGGATTCCTACTGGGAGTTTATTCCCAATAAGGCAAATCTTGTTGTGCTTCAAACTGGCCTCCCCCCTGCTTTCGCTCCTGTATTCTATTTTCGTTCTCCCTTTAAACTCGCGAAGGATTTCGTTTCAGACGATGGCACCGTTCAACAACAGAACATAGTTGCGGATCCTAAACTTGAGAAATTGCGACTGCCCAGGAAAGGAAAGAATGCAAGTGGAGCCTTGCGGTTTGGCGGAACCGTCGGAAGGTTCGATGCGCATCTTTATTACTTCAACGGCATAGATAGAAATATTCTACTAAGGCCTCGGTTTGTATTCACCAAACCGGTTAATGGATTGTATAAGATCGAAAGCATTCAACTGGATCCGGTTCAAGCTAAGGTCGAGAGTGGAGGCGAAGATGTTGCCTTTACTATGGATTAGTTGAGTTTTCGGGCTGAGGTTTCCTGGACTCCAAAAAAAAATGCCGTAAGCCGCAACTCGCAATTAGATCAGACAAAACTGATAAAGATACCTCATATAGCCTACTCGCTGGGCTTTGATTATAATGTGAGGGCAGACACTGGCTTCCTTCTGGCCGAATGGTTCATTCTATTTCTGGGATATCGCGATTCCTTTCTGGATTCGCGAATCCTTTTTACGATCGGCGCATTCATAAGGACGGTTGGACATGGTGGGACTTTGCAGAACACCGAATTCGGATACGATTTTCAAAACGGCTTGACCGCAATTTGCGGGGCGCAGTTTTTTCTTGGGAAGCGAGATCCGTTGCTTTCTCCATACAGAGACCACGATTACGGTTATTTTAGAGTGCGGATGAATTTTTAAGGGGCATTTAATGAGTAACGAACCACAATCACAAAACCGGGGCAGCTTGATTCTGTACTACTTGAATGCCTATCTAACGCTGCTCGCAGCAAACATGTTTCTCTATGGAATAGTTATCTTCACAACGCAGATGACTGGCTCAAGCGGATTCACCGGCATCGTTTTTCTTACAACGTTTCTGCTGCCGCTGCTATTTAGCATACCCGCCGGAGCTCTCATAGATTCTCGTTCAAGAAAAGTCATTCTATTCATTTCCCAGGTGATTTTCGCGATATCAGCCCTTGCACTTTTCCTCTTAGTCCACGGGGAGATTCTAACATCATCCACGCGCTGGCTATTGATTGGAATTGCGCTGGCGAACGGCGCAGGATATACTTTAATGATACCGGCGCGACTTGCTATACTTGGAGATCTTACTCCACAAGAAAATGTTGGAAAAGCCACAATCCTCCTGAACGTGCTGGTTATTCTGGGATTCAGCAGCGCACCGGTTGTTGCCGGACAAATTCGGCAGAACTTTCCTTTTGACTTTCTCTTTCTAGCGATTGCCGGGATCTTTCTGCTTGCTTTTCTAATTCTCTTGCTGGTGCGCACTCATTCGACAATCATACGCACAGGAGCGTCAACACCGACTCTAGTTGCATTGCGTGAATCTTTTGGATACATTGGAAAGAACCCCCTCGTAAAGCAATTGCTCATCTTCACTTCAGTCGCACTTTTTATGCTGGGACCAATTCAGGTGATCTTCCCGCGGTTTGCTCAGTCAATTCTAGAAATGTCTGAGAGTGGTCGCGGAATTTTTCTAAGCGCACTGGGGATTGGCCTGTTTACTGGCTCAGTCGTTGCAAACATACTGAACAAAGGTAAGAAGCGCGGCTGGATTATTCTGGCAACCGCTCTAGTTGCTGGTCTTGCAACGGTGGCCTTTGCAAATAGTAGACTTGTGGCACCTGCAATGATTCTGCTTGGAACGGTGGGGCTATGCGGTGGAGTCGTGAACAGCCTGGTGCCGGCTGCATTGCAGCATCATGTGCCAAACGAACTTCGAGGTCGTGTAATGAGCGTATACAGTCTCGTTTTCCAGATCACTCCGGCGGTTTCAGGCGCGTTATCCGGCATCCTGGCTGATAAGCTGGGAATCGCGGCTGCGGTCGCCTACAGTGGATTCGCCGTTGCGGCCCTGGTTCTGCTCGGTGGACTCACTATGCGCTCAATCCGAACATACGATTAACAATAGAACAAGGGGGAAGTAAATGAAAGTAGCTCTCAGAACAATTGCCCTGGCTCTGACTCTGACCGCCACCGCGATCACGGCGGAAGATGGAGCCTCCATCATGAAAAAGAACGATGCCCTTCCTGATGCGCGAACCACAAAAATCGACGCTACCCTCATTATTCTTAAAGGGGGGCAAAAACAGGAGAAAACGTTCCAGGTTTTCGCAAGGCGATACCCGACAGAGATGCGGACACGTTTTAAATTTCTAAAACCAACACGTATTGAAATGCTCAGTTGGAATCTTTACGGGAAAGACGATCTGCAATGGGTCCGCTTATCAAGCGGCAGTGTCCGTATGATTGCATCATCGGACCGTGGAAGCGCCTTTGCCAACTCCCATTTCTACTACGAGGACATTAACTCAAGGGATGTAGATCAATTTCACTATAAGCTGCTAGGCGACGTAAACTGGGGCGGACACGATTGCTACAAAGTTGAATCTGTAAAAGCAATCGGGGCAAAGGTCTATGACAAGTCAATTGTCTATGTCAGGAAATCGGATTTCTTTGTGGTTGGAGAAGAGTTCTTTGAGGATGGAAGACACACCAAAACTCTGAAGTTTGAGGAAATCGGAATTCTGAAAGGATACATAACGCCAAGAAGAATCGTAATGGAACGCGCTGATGGGTCAGGAAAGAGCATCTATCAGATAGATAAGATCGAATACGACACAGCTTTGCCTGATACCATGTTTAACAAAGAGAATCTTTGAAATGCTCAGAGTAATCCTCGTCTCATCAGAGGTTACGTACGTTCCAGACAATTACGCTGCAGCGTTTAATACAATACTGCGCCAGTGTCCGGGTCGAGTTGTAGCTCTGGTTGCTTTGAAAGTAGTCAACCTGGCCTTGCTGGCTACAATCGCAAAGCTGTGGTTCGCCGGTTGCCACGGAGTAGCAGGCGCCCTCGCAAACAACATAGTCTCAAATCCCGCGAAAAAGCGTAGGCTCCAGTTTGCGGAGCATGGCGCGGCCTTCATCGAAGCTACAACCATGAACGATGCCGGAATGATCGAATGGGTGCGCGCAAACAGAATTGATCTGATAGTAAACATGAGGACCAGATGCATCTACAGAGAAGAGATACTGAGAACACCGCGCCTGGGCTGCGTCAATATTCATCACGGGCTACTCCCAAAGTACAGAGGACTGCTTTGCGATGCGTACGCCCTGTTTGAGGGAAGAGAGGCAGGATTCACCGTTCACTCGATGAATGCCAAAATCGACGATGGTGGCATTCTTAAACAAGCGGTCGTAGAAAAGATAGACCCCACCGTTTACACATCGCATGTGCAGAAAAGCTCCGAGATTGAGGGAGGAACAATCGCTGATCTAATTTTGCAAATAGAAGAGCTAGGCCAATTGCCGCCGACTATTCCAAATAAATCAGACGGAATCATTCATACGCGAACACCTTCGCTCGAAACGATTCGTAAGATGCGTAAGACCGGATTGAAATTATGACAGAACATCAATATTTCTCCAAACTCAACTACAGCATGGCAAATGAAGATACTGCGCTGGAACTTGCTCTGGTTAAGGAACACGCATGTGAGAAACTGGTGATTGTAGCAGGAAGCGGGAGCCGTTCATTACCTCTGGCAGCAGGAGACAGCGTAAAAGAACTTTTTCTCGTCGACCTTGCCCGCGAACAGGTCGATCTCTCAAAGTTCCGATTGGAAGCATTTAAGTCCCTGACGCGCGAGAAGTTTTGTCTGACCATGGGATACCCTCCGTTTGACCCGTTGAACGACATTGAAGAAAGGGAAACAATTATCTTGAACATTGCAGAGAAACTCCAATTGAGAAGTTGGCTGGAGTTTCTGGGACATAGCGAAGCCTGGAAGGGAATGGCCTACTGGGGAAAGTGGGAGAAATCCTTTGGCACGCTAAACAAAATAGCCCGTTTCTTCCTTGGGAACTTGTGCGACCAGATCATGGAATTTACGGATATTGAGGCACAGCGTGCATTCTATCGAACTAAGTTCAGGAAGCGCTGGAAGTTTGTAGTGTTCATCCTGGGAAATTCCTCTGTATTCAATGCCCTACTCTATCGTGGACACTTCGTTAAAAAAAATATAAAGGCGTCCTACATTAACCACTACATGCGCTCATTTGATCATCTCTTTGAGAGCGGGCTTGCGCGAGATAATTTTTTTCTGCAGTTGTGTGTGCTTGGTCGTCTTTACTTCCCGAGTGGCTTGCCGCTTGAAGCACAAAGCAACGCATACGATGCGATACAATCAGGTCTTACCAAAGCCCGATGCGAAATCCATCAGCGTAGTGTTTTCGATTTCCTATCGGAAGCAAGCGATGTTGACTTTGTTTCTCTGAGCGATGTTCCTTCTTATTTGGGCCCTCCTGAAGAGGATCAATTCTTGCAAAAGATTTTGCCCGGCCTGCGGTCGAAGGCAATAGTCGCAGTCAGATTCTACCTTCGTATTCCGCGAGGGCTGGATGCAACCGGATATGCGGAAATAACCGAAAGATATACTGATTTGATTTCATCAGAAAAGATGCAAGTCTATGACGTTAGGATCTATCAAAAGTCATAAGTTTCGAATTAACGACCCTTGAGAATAAGGTCAGGAGTTGATATGGAAAGCTGGGTAAAAGATTGTATCAGGACCGGTCGACAGTTTCATTTCACAAAAGTCAATCGTTGGCTGCACAATCTGTTGAACACTTCTTGCTTATTGCTTAGCTTGAGTTCCATTGTTTTTTTATTGCTCGTAGCTCTGTATAATCCTGCCAATCCATTGATACTACTGCTTAGTCCTATTCTAGGCGTGCTCCTATTCTCAATCTATATTCTAGTCTTGCATGAAGCCGCTCACAGTATGTTCTGGATTGCGGGAAATAGCCGGTTGCGGGATACATTGAACATTCGCGCAGGCCAGGTCATGTCATTACTCCTCTTCCAGGATTTTCAAAGCGATTGGCGAGTGGGGCATATACGCCATCACCAATTCCCTCTGGAAGAAGGAAAAGATCCACAGGTTGCTGCAGATGGCATTTGTGGAACTGCCCTCCTGAAGCAACTACTGCTCCTTGCACTGATTCCTGGAGTTGCCCTTGCCCTGAATCGCAAGAAACGCGCCAATGGGCGAAATAAGCTCCCGATTCTCCTTTCAGTTGCATTCTGGATTATGATCGCGGCATTGCTCGGTTATTTTGGTGGAATACTTCCCGTCCTTACCTTATTCTATGGATTCAATTTTCTGATGGCGATCAACTTCAATCGAATCGCGCAGGAGCACGGTTCTGGTTTAAAATACGAGAGGGAAGCCATCCTCAGGTCAAGGACCTATCGATTCCCGCTGATCAATCTGATTTTCCCTTACTTTGTCAACTACCACTTTGAACATCATCTGATCATGACGATTCCGTGGTACCTGCTTCCAAAATATTCGCGTGCAATAGCCGGCACAGTGCCCGAGCATATCCGGGAGCACATTGCCACAACCGGATTCCGTCAAGTCGGCAAGCAACTGATGGCCAGGCGGCACAACTTAAACGATACCAGGGAAACTGCAGAATCCTTCTAGCTAACGTCGCTTAGCCAGATTGCTCTGTTGTTCGAAACGCCTTGATCAGTACTACGCTGTTGCCCTTTTTGTTAAACTTAACCGTGTCAAATTCTGTGCGGGCCATTGCGATTCCGCGCCCATGCATTAGATTGAAGAATTCCGGCCGCCTGATGTCGCGCTCCATAATTTCAGCATGATTGAATCCGTCTCCCTGGTCGGTGATCCTGAAGACAGCCCGCTTTGAAGTAAGCGAATAAACCAGAGTAACCTGCCGCGCTGAATAAACAGCATCCGTTTGCCGGGAGATCAAGAGGCTAAAATAGGTTCCTTCGTTCTGCGCCTCTGTCTTTTCATCAAAACTAATCCCCAGATTTCCGTGCTCGATTGCGTTAATGATCATTTCTCGCAGACAAACTTTAAGTGAATAAGCCTCATCATGATCCAGATACTTTGAAAGCCCGGCAAACAGGCGCTGACTAATTGAGTCTGCAAGGTAAACATAATTTCCAAATACGTATACCTGACGCTCGGCGGTGCACAACGCTAGCAATTCATCTTCCTGTTCGACTGCAGCAGTTCCGGCAATCGTGTATCCCTGCTTGTTAGCTATGAACTGTAATTTGACGAGTAACTCCCTGGGTTCGCGGGTCCGAGTGAAGAAATCTGTTCTAAATACTACTTCCGATCTGGATTCAATCAGCTCGCGGAGTTTTTGGCGCACCGTGTGTCTTGCCAGGGAATTGCGGCTTTCTCCGCTGTGGTAAATCATTGCGAGAAATTCCTGCCCAATCAAATCCTGAGGGGGAATACCAAGATGCTGACCGACTGCTTGATTCATCATCAGAATCAGTCCGGATGAATCCAGGGAGAATATGATGTCATTTGAGCTCTCGACTAGATCACGATATCTGGCTTCCGATTCGCTGACACTATTTCTAGCAGACTGAAGTGCCCTGAGATTGGAATGAAGCCTTGCGTTGAGCGCACTCAGATCGCTCTGCAATCGCGAAAATTTGAGCGAGAGCGAAACAGACATGCTGATTACAAAACAAAGAAATCCTTCATCGAGCACATTGGGCGTATGAATAATCTGAAGATACGAGAGAATATCATTCACGCTGGCAATTCCAAAGATCAAAAATCCAAGACCTACTATGCGGGCCGTAAAGATGCGCGATCGAATACTCAGAATCGTCAGGGTAAGGCAATAGCCGATGGCGCAAAAACAGAATGCTAGAAGTCCCGGCAAGATATAACGAATGTATATCCCATAGCCGGATGCACTTAAACATGAAACAAAAACCGTGACGGCGAAGGCAGATCCGAGCGAGCCAAATAGAATGCGCACAACCTTGCCACGAGTCCCAAAGAAACTATGCGCAAACTCCACGAGCAAAATGGGCGCGAGGAATAAGGGAATGTGGACACTCAAATGTTGAAAATAGAAGGAATCCCAGAGGAATTGGGTTAAATTATCCAGCGAGGCCACGATAAAGCCGATCGCCATAGAAAAAATTGCAAAATAGAGATAATGAATTTCTCCGCGACGGGTCAAGAAGGTTACAAAGTGCGTTAGCCCATTTAGAACAAATAGTGTCACGAGGACCATATTCCACATTAGCTTGAGCGAATAACGTCTTTCTATCTTAAAGAGATCTCCCATAAACATTGTTCGAGTAATAAATCCGCCAACACCGCCATAGCTTTTCATGCGAATTGCAATCGTATTTTCCTGTTTGTAGCGGATGTACTGGGAGGGCAGAGCAATCATCACACCGCGAGTAGCATGCGAATTCCCGGGAGTTAAATCAAGCGAAGAGCCTTGATCAATGCGAATTCCGTTTACGTACACCTCATGCCAGCCTTCGCGTAGCGGCAAAACAATCCCAAGGACCGTATCGCGGAATTCCGGAGATACGTAAAAGCGTGTTCTATACCAGGCGATACCATCGTAATTTAGGCCGGTGCGATGCCAGTTTTGCGGAAGGAACATGTAGTCCCATGAGCTGTCATCAAACGCGGGCTCACGGTAGGCGGTATTGTCGCCGGCCTTAAAGCGCCAATCGCCAATCAGTGAATACACATCGCGGCTGGACGTTATTCGAATAGAAAGCTCTTCAGAATGCAGAGCACCAAACCCGGTCAGAAGAAAAAGACCCAGCGCCAGCGCAGTTGAAACGAAGGAGCGCATCGGTGCGACTAGTTGTCGCACTCGATTCAGGACCTGTCAAGTCTTACTCGGAAGCGCTTCCTTGTGAATTTGTAGCCATGGGCGGCGATACACCGGCCAGTCCGCCTGCAGAACGCTCCGCACGGCCAGCTACTTCATCAAAATAGTCATCGTATTCTGGTCTGTTTGTGCCGCAGATTCTGTCCCAGAAATTAAAGTAGAGACTGTAGTTACCATGCGTACGCGAATGATGAAGGTTATGATGCGTCGAGGTATTGATCCATTTTGTAATCACACCGCGCGTGAATCCCTTTGGAAAAAATTCATATCCTGAATGCCACCAGATATTCAGAATCATTGCATAAAATGTGTGAAAGATTACAACGCTGCGCTCAACAGGCAAGACCATCGCGAAGAGCAGTAAATAGATTCCCTCAAGAACTGCTTCCAGCGGGTGAAAGGCATACGCGGCAAAAGGGGAAGGATTGATTGAGCGATGATGTGTAACGTGAACCAATTTGAAAAGTGCCGGCGTGTGCATCGCGCGATGCGCCCAGTAGAACCAGGTTTCATGCCAGATCGTTAATAGAATGAATGATACAGGCAAATACCATATACCGTATTTTTCAGCGCCTATGTAGATTTTTGTAAGTCCCAGATTTGCAAATAGAATTGAGAGCGTGCCCAGGCCGGCGAAGATGACAAGCGTTCCAAACGAGTAACGGATCTCATACCATATGCGTTCTGCTTTAGGGAAAGATTCTAGAATTCTGTTGGATTGGAAGGTTTTCTTTCCCAGAACCCACAGAATAAGGAAGGCCAGCCCGGCCAATGGATAGTAGCGCACAAAGTTCATGCCGAGCATATACGCGCTAACTTTTTCAAAACAGGCAACATTGACACCGCACATAAAGTTCATGTTAGCATTCTACCATTAATCAGGATTTGGATCGACCTATCGTATAATACTGGTAGAAAAAAAGCGTCCACATTTATACAGAGGGACGTTTCTGCTTGCGAAAAGCTGATGGCGAAACCCCGGTATGACGCAAAAAAGCGGCATTGAAGGTCGATTTAGCCGAGAATCCAACCTCGTAAGCAACCGAAAGTACAGTTCGATCTGGCTGAGACTCCATAATCTTGCAAGCGGCAATGATTCGCATCGAATTGATATACCCGGAGAAATTGGTTTTCAGGTGGTTGTTGAAAAATTCGGAAAGAGCGTGCACGCTCAAGCCCAGACGATCCGCTACGTCTTCGATTGCAATTCCCTCTTCTACAAATAACCTTTCTGTCTGCATTAGATTGGCCAATCTCGACTTCAAATCATCCAGATCATGCCCGGACAATCTTGAGTATTCATAGTGCCCCTTTCGCACAACCTGTTGCAGCTCATAAAATAAATCTGGATAGCGCGCGGCAATCAGATACACTGCGGGCGGGAAAAGCGCAAGCCCGGTAAGCATGACGAGTAAAACACCCAGGGCATTCCAGAACAATGCTACAGCTGCGATAACACTGATTGTGCCCGCATACAATAGAACGAATCCGCCTATGCGCACACTCCTTTGGTGAACGAACGAAGCGTTCCGGAAAAACGGCAAGAAAAGCAACGCGGCTCGAATCAAATAAATCAGAAAAGAAACCAGCCCGAGCCCAAAGACTATTCGAACCGCAAACGGTCCGTGTCCTTCAATGAGACTTGTGGCCATGGCACGCTTAGCGTTTACGTCACTGAAATAGACGGGTGCAAGAAACAGGGCGGCCAGCACGGCAGGGACGAAATCGTACCAACGAAACTTTACATTGTCTTTGAGAAGTTCGCTCAGCCATCTAAACGAAACAGGACCAAGCAGGTAAATAGCAGGTACATGAACCTGTAAGAACCATGGGAAATTGAGGATGCCCCGACTCATGATCAGATATCCGTGAAGCAGAACTACGCCGATCAGACTAAATAGTAATGCGATTACACGGCTGCGACCCGCATCGGAAAGCGCGTAGGCCAGGGCAAACAGTAGACTTAGCCACGCGGACAGCCAGATACATTCGATCGCGAAATGCGCCGCCGCCTCTAAATGCATGTGGCATAGTCTTTGTTCTCAGTCCGCTGGAAAGATTTTTATGCGAAGGTCAGTGCCCGCGCAAGAATAGATTGCCTCTATCACGCGACCGCCGCTCTTAGCGCAATGCTTGAAAATGTTTACCAACCACCCAATGGAGGTGGATCGTTACCGCCAATTCATGAGGGCGGTTCCAGTTACAATCTAGACCGAACGTTTGCGCTTGGATGGCACGGATTCCGGAACAATCTAGGCGTCGGATTCGGTTTTGCCGTTATCATGCCAATCCTCCTGATCCTGGCCCTGGTCACGTGCATTGGTGCTCTGGCGGCAGTACCTCATCTCGCAGCAGCGTATTCAATCTTTGGCCTGCTCATGGTTCGCGGCAAAACAGAACTTGGCGAAATGTTTCGCCCGTTCAAGTCGTACGGATCCATCCTCGGTGCGTTCCTCCTGGTCTTCACAGTCACACAGCTTGCTGTCCTAATCTTTTCGGGACCGTACTACTACCTGACATTCGCAAGTGTTGATTGGAGCACAGTAATGAGCCTTCCGGATGCAGAACGTGCGGAAGCGATTGGTAAAGCAATGCAGGGTGGACCAAAGGGTGGTGCCGCAGTCTTCGCAAACCTCTTTTCGTTCCTCTCATATCCGCTTTCGTTATATGTCGCTGGCCGAGTGTTACTGATCTATCCTCTGATTGTTGAACGCGGTCTCGGCACAATGGATGCAATCCAGAAAAGCCTGGAGCTTACAAAACCCTACCAATGGCATCTGATGTTGTTAGGCCTGCTTGCCGGTTTGGTCGCAGGGGCCGGTATACTTGCATGCTGCATTGGAATATTTTTTAGCGTGCCATTCTCAATGGCTCTCCATGGCGCTGCAATCTACCAGTTACTCGGTGAAGACAAGGGTGAACCGATTCCAGCTAGTTAATTCGACCATCCGTGAGGCGGACAAAACGATTCGCGATTTTGCGAAACGGGCCCGCATCATGAGTTACGACCAGGGCGCAAAGGCCCTGGCGAAACTCAGCGATTAGTTCAAAAAACAATTTAACACCGGAAGTATCGAGCGCGTTTAACGGTTCATCCAGAAACAGGATATCCGGTTCATGAAGCATCATCCTGCAGATTCCAAGTTTTTGCCGCATTCCACGCGAAAACGTTCGAGTAAGTTCGTGTTGTCTGTGCTTCAAACCAGCGCGATCAAGCAACGACTCAATTCGCTCTTGACCTGCTACGGTTAAAGAGCCAAAGTAAGCGCGATAGAACAACGCCAGATTCTCAAACGCAGTAAGGTCTACAAATATCCCAGCATCGTGGCCAATCACGCCGGTTCGAGACAAAAGGAGCGATCGATCTTCCGGTGACTCAACCAGTTTACCGTTATACGCAATTGTTCCAACGTGTGGTCTCAAACGAGACAATACAGTGTCTATTAACGTTGTTTTACCCGCGCCATTCTCGCCCATCAAACATACGACTTCGCTCCTGAGAAGGGTTAGATCTACACCCTTTAGTACCGGCTTATAGCCGTAGCTGCGGTGTAGATTCTCAATTTGGAGGATTGGATTTTTGGCGGACAAAGCTCACTCCAGAAGATGCAAGCACTGACGCTGCCAGAAATAAGATGATAATGGCAAAGAGCAGTGCCAGCAGTACTTTCCAGGTTTCATCAAATACGGCATTCACATCAGATGAAAGCGGATTTTCAATGATGTATCCTCCATTCGAAAAATCCAGTTTCGCGGGATCATTTCCAAAGTTAATGCGCAGTGCAGGCCCCAAATTTGGAATCTGAATTTCTTCTGTCTGCGCACCCTCAACTTTGGGTTTAGCATCAGCTGGCTGGAACACCACTACAAGAAATGCATGCTTGGACGGTGATCCGGCAAACTCCTGTGCGCGTTCTTCTAGCTGGAAGCCTGGCATGTCATATTCGAGAGTAAGTTCAGAATTTCCTGGCCTGATTCCGCGAACCAGATGACCGTCCGGACTGAGAGCGTTTGGCACGGGCATAGAACCTTGATGTTGAAGTTGTGCCTTTACATTTTTTGCATCGGGTGAAACAAAGAATTTGAGTCCGGCGCCAGCGAAGGCCTTAGGCGGGTTCGATCGATTCTCAATTGCAAATACTCGAGAAATCTTCATTGCCTCTTTGTGTTTCACAACTTGAAGGCCAGAAGTGATCAAAATATCGTCAGGCTTTGCGCCGACTTCATAGATCATCACCCGCTGCGGCGCAGTGTAGAACTTTTCAGTGGGCGGAACGACGTGAATATAGGTTTCACCCGCGTATAAGCAGCGGACTAGAACTGGACCCTGAACCGGAACTGGATCAAAACGAAAATTAACAGTGCCCGGACGAATCGTCTGCAAGACCTGCATGCCAGTTTGCCCCGGCCTGAGCAGTTGAATCTCTTCGGGTTGGCCGGCCAATCCAGTCGTTCCGTTTACTACAGAACCAAAGATCGTTGCTTTCTTACCCGCCGAATTCCCGGCCTGGGGCTCACCCGTCATCATGGGCTGTGCAACAACAGAAACCGCACCTAACAGGAAGAAGGTGAATAATGCAGAGCTTGCGCGACGACTCAGGCAAGTCATAGAGCACCTGCCAATTCCGAGCCACATTGAGCACACAGTTTGCTTTGTTCTGGCTGAAGAGCGCCGCAAGCAGGGCAAAACACGCGCTTCCCGGGTTTATGCACGGCTGCTTTCAAAACAACCTTTTCAAGGCGATCGAGCTCCGCGAGTAAATCACCGGCCATAGAAGAAAACTCTTCCTCTGCGATTTTTCCGGAATCAAATTCCTGGCGCAAATCAGCGAGCATTGATTTTATCTTTTGCTTGGCCCGCGCATGCTCTTCATCGGGCGTTCCGGAAATATAGAACTCTGGAACGGCTTTTCTACTCAGAAGAGGTACGAACAACGCCAGGACACAAATCACAAGCAAGAGAGAGAGCACAATGGTCATTTGTCCAGATCCCTCGTTCTCTCCAGAAGAGAGTCCAACGCTACTGTTTTGGCCGGAACACTGGCTGCAGTCATTCTGGATCTTTTTCTAAGCCAATAAGCAAGCAATGCAACGGCCATAATGCCAAATAACGTTACGACTAGAATTGTACTGAATCCTGTATTCCTGGCCAGAACTTCCGGGCCAAATCCAGTTACAAACTTGTTGGCTAGATCATCGCGGCCGTTCTCAATGAGGCTCTGGACGATTGCATCATTTCGCGCGCCTTCACCAAAACCGCTGACCATGCCCTTAAGAATCTGATCACGATTCATTCCTTCGCGAATTCTATTCTCGATGAAGCGACGCGCTGGAATTCCCCACGGACAATCCACATGCGGACAGGTAGAAAGGACAAGATGGCAACCACATCCGCAAATTAAACCTTCCGAAACGGCCGTGAATGTTTTTATTTGATCCGGATCTTTTAGCTTTGTAAATACTGCTTGAGCTTGAAGCCCCGACAATAGCGTCACCAGACAAGCGGCGAATATAAATCGTTTCACTCACGCTCTCCAAACGGAAGGACCAGGATCAGCCCGCTCAAGAAAAACAGAACGGATCCCAGCCATACAAATTTCACCAGCGGATTTACCCAGACTTCCAGCGTTGCTACTATCGATGTCGGGAATAACTGATCGTGAGCGGCCGGGTTTTTCTGGAATTCAAAGAAGTAGAACTCGTACAGATGAGCAAAGTCAGGATTCGTCTTTCGCTGCGCGTCCATGATCGAACCCAATTGAATATAGATATCCTCATCGAATGATGAGCGAATATCGGGCTCGCTGGTTGGGATTCTTTGCGCACGCATATCTTCTGCGCGCATCACTTCACCGGTGACTGGATAAATCTGTGGATGAAACAGGCGCTCAGTCTTCATGCGCCCGCCTGGAATAAAGCCAGTAAAGAATTTTATTGCTTTCTCGTTTATTGCAGCGGGACGATTGGCAAAATCAAATGCAGACATTGATTCCGGTCTAATGATTGGAGCGGCGGGTTCACCTTTCTCTCTAACATGAAAATGCCCCTGGTAAGAAACTACAAGGTGCAGTGGATTTGTGCGATCCGCGTTTGGCTTGAAAGCTGGAACAAAGAAGAGATCCGTAGCTTCAACTTCGTAGCCATCAATGTAACCTTTGTCACCGCTGTAGTAGTGAACCGCGTCTCCCTTTTCGTAGGGCATACGATAGAAATGAAAATCCAGCTTTGCTGTTTTCTTGAAGCTTCCACCGGCATATCCAATGAACAAAAAGACAATTGCCAGGTGAACCAGGTAGCCACCGTAGCGGCGCTTGTTTCGGCCCACCAGACGAATAAACGCAATTACAACATTCTCACCAAATCGCTCTGTGCGAGAACGAATGCCGCGGAAATATTCCTGTATGATTCCAGAAACCGTAAAGACGGCGATCCCTGCGGTCAGAATGGAAAATACCTCAGCGACCAGAATTGGACCCCAGGAACTTTCTTCTCCAGCTGGCCTGAAGAACTTACCATAAACTGCTGCCGTAACTACGAGCGCTATTCCGCCCAGAATCAATGGAATCCTCAAATTTTTGGCGTATACTTGATCTGCACTCTTCTTCCAGGCAAGCAAAGGTGATGCGCCCATTAAAAACAAAGTAATCACGCCGACTGGAACCATGATACGGTTGTATGCTGTTACTTTCCATTCTGCCTTGTGACAGCTAATTACTCCATCAAATGTGCAATCGATTGCAAGAAGCGGAGAGAAAACTCCAACAAGAATCACAAATACAGACAGTAACATCAGGAAGTTGTTCAGCAACATGCTTCCTTCTTTAGAAGTTACTGTGTCCAGTTGATGATCAGGCCGCAGGCGACGACGCTGCAAAATAATATAACGCAAATAGAAATAGAAACTACTTCCAATATAAATGATGAGCGGCATTCCGATGCTGGACTCTGAAAAACTGTGTGGACCCTGGAGAACCCCGCTTCGCGTAATCCAGGTACCAAGCATGCTGAAATGATACGCAAGTAGAATGAGGAGCATGGTCCAGAACTTGAGCATTCCGCGTCGCTCTGTTACTATTACCGTATGCAGAAATGCAGTCATGAGCAAGAACGGCATGAGGCTTGCATTCTCCACTGGATCCCAGGCCCAGTAACCACCCCAACCTAACTCTTCGTACGCCCACTTACTACCGAGTAAAATTCCAGTACCCAGAAAAAACCAGGAAAATATAGTCCAGCGCCTGAGCATTGGATAGAAAGTATTCTTATAGTTCCCGGAAATTAAGACGGCCATTGCAATCGCAAAAGGAATTGCAGAACTAACATAGCCGATGTATAAAATTGGAGGGTGAATGATCATCCCCCAATGCTGCAATAAAGGATTGAGGCCCTGGCCTGCCCGCATGGGCTCTGGAAATACGCGAAACGGTTGCCCGTCTCTAAAGAACAATCCAAGGAGTACAAATACAAACTGCAGCAATGCAAGCGCCAGGAAAAGAAATGGCATTCGATTCTGTAGTGTCCGGCTCTGGTAAACTGCCGCTGCGCTAAACACAGTTAAAAGGAAATACCAGAACAACAGACTTCCGCTGGAGCCGGCCCAGGCGCCTGTGATTCTAAAAAAGATACTGAGATCAGAAGAAGAATGAGTTACAACATACCGATTGCTCAAGTCACCTTGAATCATCAGCACAATCAGTGAGAGCATTGCAAGACCAACGATCGAAGCGTTGACATATAGCGCCTGACGTGAAAGTGCAAGCGCCGAACCAGAACTTCTAAAGCTTAATAGCGCCAGGAGCTTTGTGCGAAACGGATACCAGCCAGAAATTACAAAGCGCGTTAGCCGCGCAGATAGACGGTTGCGACCTCGCTTCCCGGTGAAGGACTCAAATAACTCAATGGGCAGAAATCGAACCAGGGCGCGAAATTGTCTGAGGTTCATCCCCAGAAGGGCCGTCAGAATCGAAAATGCTACAGTTGATGCGGAAATCAGAAGCGCCAGCGCGCCAAGCTGATTTAGATTCACTATTGGTTACCTTCGAATTCTGTCTTAAAACGAGCGCTGCTTAGTTCACGCCGTTTTGCATAATCCGCCTCATATTTCGAAGCGCATTTGGCCTCAATCTTGTTAGAAACCAATAGCATGTCCGGGGAAAGATGTCCGTCTGCACGCACAGGTGCATTGTCTGCAAATGTATCCGGCAGCTGGGTTTCCCCATTAAAATGGACTTTCAAATCCCGTCCGTCCAGGGTCATTATGAAATCAGCCTTATCGCCGTATCGAAGCACAGAGCCTGGCTTTACAAAACCGCGAACACGAAGTTCATGCTCATGATATTTGGCAGGGTCCGTTACGACTGCAGTTGCATCAACCAGGATTACGGAGGTCTTTCTTGAGGGCCCGGTCAGGTACACCATGGCTCCGAGGGAAACAACTATCAATCCCATGAGAATCCAGAAACGGGTTTTCATAATTGCAAGAAAAAACGGCAAGCGGCTGATGGCAAGTCAATGATGGACGATTCAATCTCACGTAAAGACCTCTTAAAGAAAGGATTCGTATTCGCGGGCAAAGCTCTGGGCGCAGGCGTAGCTGGCGGTGCTGCCTATTCTTTCCTGGGCAATCGGAAATATAAGAAAGCATTTCCGGAAATTCCAGGGAACCATGCAGACTTAAAGAAGAATGGGCAGAGCGTGCTTATCCTCGGTGGCGGCCTTGCTGGAGTTCAAGCAGCATGCGAACTCGCAGATCGTGGATTTGAAGTCACGATTCTCGAAAAAACGGCCCATGCCGGGGGAAAACTCAAAACCTGGAAAGATAGACGATTTGCTAAGAAGTATTTTCCAAACGGATATTCACGCGAACACGGATTGCACGGCGTCTGGGGATTCTACAAGAACCTGCGCGAGTTTATTGGCCGCCACAAGATCCCTCTGAACATTCTTCCGGATAACGAGTCGTTTTACTATTTGATGGATGCACAGGGAGTCCGCAATAAAATCAAAGCTGTAACATGGCCCGTTCCGTTTGATAGAATTCAAATGATCCCAAACGGAATCTATGTCCCGAGCGTAGAAGATGTAAACAAACCAGCTCCTGGACTTGGCGCTGCATTTCGGGCAACCATGAAGTTATCCGGATTCGATTTCACGAACGAAGATCAGCGCATGTACCTTGATAGCCTTTCATTCTACGATTGGGCCAAGAAGGTTGGTGTTCACGATCAAATGATTCGCTACTACTATGAGGGAATGTCAGATATGGCATTGTTCCTGAGCACACGCGAATGCTCAGCACTCGGCCTTGGGAATTTGATCCGACTGGGTGCAACACCTGCAGATACGCGTGTGGATTTCTACCAATGGCCTCCGGACGAAACGGTGATCAATCCACTCATCAAACACCTTGAAGGCAAAGGTGGCAAGATCCTCTATAATACAGAAGTAACCGAACTGGTAATGCAGAACGGCAAACTCAATGCCGTCAAAACAAATCAGAATCTACCGGCCGGCAGCGTCAGGCGATGCAGGGTATGTGGCAATTTAATCTACGGTGGAATCGAAGATCATTGCCCCTATTGCGGAGCAGATCCTTCGATGATTGAGCTACTCCCGGAACAGGAAAAAATTCCAAAAACCTTCCAGGCGGATCATTACATCCTGGCGATGGATATTCCTGGAGCCAAGAAACTACTCATCAATACTGACCTCGCCCGTCAGCATGATTACTTCCGAAAAATTCAAAGCCTTAGCCAGGCCACCATTCTGTGCGTAAATCTATTGTATGAAAACTCCGAAGGATGGGAGAAACGATTCCCATCCGGTACACCGTGGAGCGCCGTGGATTTCTTCCCCACCGGATACAAGCTCCTTGGATTCACTTCGAACTGGTCGTCTGTTCAAATTCCGGGACTCAAGCAGAAGAAAGTGGACCTAATCGAAGTTCAAGTAAGCAGATGGCAGGAATTCATTGGAAAAGATTTTTCCTACATCGCGCGTGAAGTTCATAAGGAACTAAAGAAGGTAATTCCAGATCTTCCAGATCCGACAGATTATTATATCAATCGCTGGGACACGTATACAGGCTACAGACCAGGCGACGAGGCAAATCGTCCAACCGTTCAGAGCCCGGTGGAAAATCTCCTGCTGATTGGAGACTGGATATTTGTTCCGCAGCACTCCATCTTCATGGAGCGCACGAATGTATGTGCTAAGTGGGTTACCAATCTCATTCTTGAAAAAGCGGGAATCACAGAAGGCAAGATTGAAATCCTGGAGTCCGGAACGCCGGACTGGCAGCTCAGTTTACTGGGTCTTCTAACTAGCGTGAAGGCCTAATGTCAAAGAAACTTCCAATCATCAGTGTATCAGTAATCGTTGTCGGATTCGTACTGATTCTAACGTCGCTTCCGGGGCGCGACCCAGAAAGCGCTCCAGAGAACCAGATCCTTCTAGTCCAGACAGGATGGACAAGTGATTTCGATTCAAAATCGCTGACTGAACTACAAAGAGATTACTGCGCTGGCCGACTGGCTGCAACGGAAACAGCAATTGCAGAAGCGAATCGTCGATTTTCGTGTAAGCCAGAGCTTGATGCAGTCAAAGCTGCGGAGTTTCATCCTGGTGCTAAAAACAAAATGATCCTCCTGAGTCTCCCGGAGGCCATTCCGCAGATGAAAACGCTGTCGGTAGATTCGGTTTCCTTTTTCAAAGATTCTAAACGTTATTCGCTCATTGGGCCATCCGGCAACCAGGTCCGAGGCCAGATATCGCATTTCATACTTACCGGAGTAAGTGCGCTCACGCGTTATACAGGAAGAAGCGCGGATGCAAACGGTCCAGGAATTCTAAGCGAAAAGATCAAACCATACTTTGCAAATGCAGATTACGTGCATGTTAGCAATGAAGTTAGCTTTACCAATCCATGCGTGTTTGCTCCAGGGACACGCTTCTGCTCCAAAGAGGCCCATTTTCAAGCATTCCGCGATATCCGGGCGAACGTTGTAGAATTGACCGGGAATCACAATCGCGACTTTGGCAACGAATCGTTTACGCAGACCTACAAATGGTTTGAGAAGAACGGTATGAAAATGTTTGGTGGAGGCAGGACAGAAGCAGAAGCCAATCAACCGCTCATTCTTCCATTAAAATCCGGAACCCTTGCAATCATTGGATTCAATGAGCTCTGTCCGCTTGGCGAATGTGCTCAGGGCAACGTTCCCGGAGCAAATCGCTACAATCCTGAAAAGGCCCGCGCAGTTATTCAAGGGATTCGTAAAGCGCATCCCGGCGCTTTTATTATAGCGACTGTGCAATTCGGTGAGGTGAACTCGTATCAGCCTACGGCGTCACAGCGAAGCATCAGCAGTAGTCTGCTGGAAGATGGTGCCGATCTAGTCTACGGTTCGCAGGCGCACCAGGTTCAACAAATGGAGTTTGCAAAGGGAAAGATATTGCTCCATGGCCTCGGGAATTTCTTCTTTGACCAGACGCATACCTTTGGCCTCAGGCAAGGCTATTTCATGAATTTTTATTTTTACAGAGGCAGGCTTGTTACCATGGAGCCCGTTTTCACCTGGATAGATGAGAAATTCAGGCCAGTGCCTGCTGATGCAAAGCAGATCAACCAGATCAAAGACTCGATCTATTCTGACGCTCTACTCTATAAATAGAAACAAAGCAGACGTCAGTACGTGGCGTTAGTGGCGAAATCAGTAAAGCAATGCTGCCGCGCCTCGTTTAGCTCACCGCGGAGCACATGCCTTGTGAGCTTGCGAATTCTTCCCATGTAATGCGGCGCATGCTCACCGAATGCAACTGGCAGATACATACGTTCCAGTTTTGACAACCTTCCATCAAATGCCGCCGAGACAGACAATAGATCGAGCATGAACTCTTTTTCGCGCTTGCTGACCTGGCCTAGCGTTAGGATAAACTTGTCCCAGTCGTCGTAATCGGCCGGGTTTTCGATTCCCAAAACCTCGCAGAGTCGAACCAGGAGAATTAGCATATTTGGATGATAGTTCTGGGTTAGAACAACGGCCGTGGCCACTGCACGCACACATCCAATTCTGCCTTCTGGCGAAAGACTGTTAATCTGTTGGCTTGTTAGGATTTCCGTCGCCAGGGTTTGAGCCAGTAAGCTCCCCACAAGTCTGAGCCTGGCTTCGCGAATCACCCGCCAGAGTACAATAACGTTCCATACTCCTGTGAGAATTACAGCTACGTAGGCGACGCTCACCCTCATGACGCTGTTTCCGACAAATCGCATCAAGATCAATTTTGCAAGGGCATTGGTGGCCATAATCTTGAGTTTGTAAAAAATTCCAATGATGAGCAGCTTTCTTCTGGGTACAAGACGCGTGGGATCAATCCCTATGAATTCATACACAGGGTCTGATATCTCAAGCGCGGCCCTGGCCAGAAGATTTGGAATGGAATCGCGATTTAACAGAATCGGCTGGTCGACCTCTATTTGTCCGGTAAAATGCGCAATCTTGTGAACAGCACGAACGGTGATATCAAAGAGGACTACAAACTCAACGGCAGTCGTAATTATCGTGCTTCCAGCAATCCAGGCCAGCCGTTGGCCCAGGGGTACGGTTGCATAGATTTCCTGAATGTAGACAGCAACCATTGTGGTAAGGGCTCCAGCTGCAAATGCGCCGATTGACGTCCAAATCGTGATTTTGCGGATATAGGCGCTCAGTTCAGCATCGGAGGAGTGTACGTAGGCCTGAGCGCCCTGGCCGCCGCTTGCAGCGCGAATTGCCTGCAACCGACGAAAATACCAGGTCCCGGCGCGTTCAAGGAAGCCCGGTTCAGGTCGATCCAGTGCAAGGTCGTACTTTCGCGCCATATCTTATAGAAGAAACTTAACCTATTTACTCTTCTGCGAAGCTATCTTGAACTCCGTTTCCGTGACAGGATGCACAGAAAGCCGCATTCCACGCTGCAAAACGAGCATTTTCTCGAGACCCTTTGTTTCGCGCAGTTCCGCCAGCGTAACCACGTTCTTGAACTTGCGAACCAGAGTAACCTGAACAGAAACCCATGGATTCTTTTCTCTGGTGGCTTTTGGATCGTAATAATCTGACTTTTTATCAAGGGCAAATAGATCTGGTTCAGCAAGACCCGTAACGCGAACGATTCCTGCGATTCCAATTACATCAGCACTTGAATGATAGAAGAAAGCTTGATCACCTAACTGCATTTGTTTCATAAAATTGCGGGCTTGATAGTTGCGCACACCTTCCCACGAGCTCTTTTTACCCGGTAGAGCAGCCAGATGATCGATTGAGAAGACATCAGGTTCAGATTTCATTAACCAGTAGTTCATACTTCATGCTCCAAAAGCAATTGACTGTGAATTAAACCGCAGATGCGGTGTAAGGGTGTTCTTTCAAACTCAAGATGTCATACCCCTTCTGTTCCAGGTCGCCTTCGGGCTCATTCTTTTTTTCCTGGAGAAAACTGGAAAATTCCAGCTTGCTTACAGCAAATTCAGGAAAGGCGGCAATCTGAATGCAAAGTTTGCCATGTTCTTAATCTATTTCCCTGCACCAATCGCATATGTCGCAGGTTCCATGAGCGGGGGGCTCCATAATTCCTTCTACCATGACGCGCTGTTCTATGCATTTCTGATCCATTTCTGGAAACGGTGCGGGGAGATACTGTTTCTCCACAAATATTCCAAACCAATGGGATTCGGCACAGTGCTTTTGATAGGCACGCTGTACAGTGCCGTGGCATGGACTGCTGCAATTCTGCACGCTTCCATTCCAACTGAAATTGGAAACGCCCCAGGTGTGCGCACCTTTGTCGTGATCGGAGGAATTGTTTTTCTGATAGGACAAGCAGGAAATTTCTATCATCACTGGCTCCTGGCGTCCCTTCGATCTGACGGAAGCAGTGGCTACAAGACACCAGAGGGTGGCCTGTTTACCTACGTTGTTTGTCCACATTACCTCTTTGAGATCATTGCCTGGATAGGCATTGCACTAATGTCTGGCTTCCTTCCAGTTCTGGGGATAGCAAGTATCATGGCGTTGTATTTGCTTGGTCGCTCGATTAAAACTCTGGCATGGTATAAGGAAAACGTCCCGGGATTCCCGGACAGAAAGGCATTGATTCCAGGCCTCATATAGCATTGGCCTGCTCCTGCAGCAGGCCAAATTCGGCTTAAAATCAGCCAAAATCATTGACAAAACACGTTTTTAGATTTCAAATTAGTCATGAAGTTCCTCGGGAACAAAGTGCGCGAACTACGCGAGGCTGAGCACTGGACACAAATGGAAATGGCGCAGAAACTCTGGGATACCGGAAAGTTTAAAGGTAAAACCAGGCAGCGCATCCATCAAATCGAATCAGGTCAGCACGCGTCTGCGCGAACCATATCAGCATTGTGTGAAGTCTTCGAGGTTCAGCCCGAAGCATTCTTTGACAACCGCTTCTAGATTCCGGGCAGATGCATCCTATAGGATTCGTTTCACTCTGATTTCTGGAACCACTTCAGGATTATGTCCCATTAGGATTATGTCCCTTACCGAATCCACGCAGCCATTCCAAACCAACGACCATGATCAAACCCCAAAGGTAAACTGTCGCAAAAATTGTACCCGATATTCAATTCAAGGTCACTCTATAGACGCATTGGGTGAGCGTCCGGGATGGAAAGATCAGCGGTTACAGATCGATTTCGTTACACAATGAGTGAAGACATACTCCTTTCGCATGATGTGGCCGGCGTCAACGCAATGCGATTTGCATTGTAAGGAACCCTCTTTGCTAACTTGATTCAGCTAGTTCATGAATCCAGGAACCGATTCTGTTGATCAAAGCAATGACCTGGTGGTGCGATCAATGGAATTTTGATCAAAATCGGCCTTTGAAGGTGCGATTTCCTGAAACATATTTGCAAAAACGAATCAAATCAATAGCAAACATTCCATTTTGATGATCAACGTATGCTATTGAATTCAAATCGCGCACTTCATGTGAACAAATTCATCATCTTACATGTGTAACACACATCATCAGCGCGCTTGAATTCCTAAAACTGCGTTTCAAATCACCAATCACGTATTGATTTTCAAAAAACAGAACGCAAAATGTAGTTTAGAGAGTACAACAAATGAAAAATCGAATGAAGTTGCGTCATTCACGCGTTCAAAAACGCAAAAATGAAATTTTTTTTATCATTTAGTATAAAACTTATAAAAATTGATTGATTTCAATTTAGGATTATGTCGTATTGGATGCATGGCAGCTAAAAAATCTGGAAAGAAATCCGGCAAAAAGTCGGGAAAAAAAGCCGGCAAGAAAGCCGGTAAGAAGAAGAAGCGAGGCCGAACAGGCCCCGGCTCGCCCCTTTCGGTTGAATCCGAAGGGGGAGTTTTCTCTGGCGTAGAAGATTCGGTTCCCACCTTTTCATCTACTGTCAGTACTGATCCTACAAGGGGGGAAGGGAAGTCTTCTTCCCCCCTTCTCTTAGTGGGACTTGGTGGCATAGTGGCCATCGCTCTGATCTTCCTTATTCCTAAGGTAATGAATCGGAGTGCTTCAAATACGGTACCTTCAAACCAGACTACAACAGAAAGGCCTACACAGCCAACTGTAGCAGCTGACGAAGAGTATACGACTAAGCAAGGTGAAACGCTTACTAAAATAGCGGAAGCTAAGCTTGGGGATAAGGCTAAGGCCAAAGAGCTTCTTGAATACAATATCAAGAATATCGCAAAGCTAAAAACCTTCCCGAAGAATGCGGGCCTTGAGGCTCAAAATCTTCAGAATCTGGGTATTGATAAACCTTTCGGGGCAAATCCAAGAACCCTCTTGATTCCTTCAAAATAACGTGGACCCGGCCTTCCGTGCTGGTCCACGGTTTTTTTCTTCTATCTTCTAAGCAAATTAAACCAAGTTAGTCGGCATTGTCGCTCTTGCCATGAATTGCAGTTTGTAATGCGGCGAGACCTTCAAGAAAGAGCGCAGGCCCTGGTTGTAGGATAATGCTCGAGTCGATTTCAAAAACGCGGCGATGACGTAGTGCGGGCACATCCTTCCATTCTTCCTGGCCATAAATCCAGCCCAAATCTACCGGTTTTCCGCACCAGGATCCTATGATTACTTCCGGCCGACGCTTCGCGATCTCCGTCAGGGTAGTGATGCGATCGCGTGCCATTGCACCCATCTTGAGTTCGGCAAAGATGTCTGTGCCGCCTGCAATTTCAATCAGCTCGGAAACCCAGCGAATGCCCGTGATGATTGGATCATCCCATTCCTGGAAGAGTACGCGGGGACGATCTGTTCTTTTATTCTTATTGGTTGCACTCTCAAGCGTGGCGCGAAATTGATCGAGCAATGCTCTAGTCTCCGCCTGTCTTCCGACCAGTGATCCCACCCAGCTCATCACGTCGAATATCTCGTCTATGCTGCGTTGATTGAATACTAAGACGTTCAACCCTTCTGCGATCAGGCTCTGTGCAAGGTCCGCCTGGATGTCTGAGAAACCAATTACCAGATCCGGTTTGAGACTCTTGATCTTTGGAATGCTGCCGTTGAGAAAAGCACTGACTATGGGCTTCTCTGTCCTGGCGCGCACAGGTCTGACTGTGTAGGCGGAAATTCCAACGATTCTGTCCTGCTCTCCCAGAAGATACAATAGCTCTGTAGTTTCTTCTGTTAGACAAATGATACGACGTGGTCCGGTCACAGTCAAGGGGCCTCTCCTGCCGGCCCATGCGCCAGCGAAATTACCAACTCCAGGCGAGATTCTGCGGTCACTTTCGCAAAGTTAAGTCCCATTTCCGGCGGATTATGTCTCATTGCAAGGGGCGGGATGGTATCCGATCCATCGGGGGTTGCAACCGCGAATCCATTTGCGTAATGTGACATAATCCCTGGAATCCGTCGCATTTGATCACTTCGTGCGGCTGCCGAATTATGTCGCATTACAGAGCCTATCCCTGAAAATCCATGAAAGAATCAGGCCCGCCTGTAACGTGCAAGCTCGCCGAGCATATGCACCTGACTCATTAGTATCTTTTTGAAATCACCGAGATGAAGGCTTTCATTGTCAGAATGTGGATTGCTGTACGGATCTTCAACACCCAGTAGAACGGCTGGTATTCCGCCGAGTTCCCGCGAAAGCGGTTGCACAAAGGGAATACTGGCCCCGCAACCTACGAATCGTGTCTTCTGCCCGTAGCCCTTCTCAAGCGATCGCGCAGCAATTGAGTAAACTGGATCTGCAAGATTCTGCACAGTCCACCAATCAGCTGCGGCGTCCGGGGTGATCTTGATTTCAAATCCGCGAGGGCATTGTTTCTGTAAGAAATCAGCCAGTTGTGCTTGCGACTTTGCCGCCGTCATGTCAGGGACTATGCGAATTGATACGCGTGCCCAGGCCCCGGCCTGAATGATATTTGCAACCATCTTACGCGAGCCGCTTTCAAATGCCAGAACACTGAGGCTCGGCTCACGCCAGAGTTTCCGACCGAGGTCAGCAGCACTTCCGCGTAACGGTAAGTGCTCAGGTAACCCGGTGCCGACTCGCACGATTTTCTCCAGATCAAGCGTTGAGAATTCAGCGATTTCTTCCGCCGATAGCGGGCGAACATCTTCCAGAATTCCTGGAACTAGGATTTTTCCGCTCTCGTCGGTAAGTCGACCCAGGACCTGAGCCAGAGCAATGGCGGGATCTGGCACAACGCCGCCCCAGAACCCAGAGTGAACCGGCGCCGGCAATGCGCTCAATTCTACATCCACAGAAACGATCCCGCGTAGCGACGTTGTGATACTTGGAATCCCGGTATCGATGTTGCTGCAATCTGTAAGAATCATGCAATCTGCCTTGAGCTTGTCGCGGTAGAGTTTTACAAATTCTCCCAGATGAGCACTTCCAGTTTCCTCTTCGCCTTCGATCAAAATCTTCACGTTAACTGGAAGTTTTCCGCTGGTTTTCAAGTATGCGGCGATAGCAGCTGTATGGGCTAGAATTCCAACCTTGTCGTCTGCAGTTCCGCGGCCAAACAGCCGACCATTTCTTTCCACTGGATCAAACGGCTTAGAGCTCCAGCGATCTTCCGCTCCGGCCGGCTGCACATCATGATGCGCATAGAGTAGAACTGTAGGAAGATCCGGATCTTCGATTCGCTCGGCATACACATAGGGATGAACATCGCCAAATTCAATTGTCTGCACATTTGAAAGGCCACAGCGTTCGAAATGCTCCGCCGTTGCAGACGCGCTATCTTTTAGATTTGAGGGATCGAATCCCTCAAAACTCACACCAGGAATTCGCACAAGGCGTTTAAGTTCCTCAAGTGACCAGCTGAGGGATGATTCACATTCAGCCAGTGCCTTTTCAGTTTGCGGCGATGGCTTGCTTACAAGGAGATCCGGGGTACTATGAGAATGATCGTGTGCCATAAGGCAAAAAAAATCTCGCAAGACAGAAAGTCCTGCGAGATTGCAACCTTGAAGGACATTTATTAACGTTTCAGACCCTCTCCCTGGCGCACCAGGCGTAGCATTTCGGATCGGTATCCGTTTGGATCTGAACCGAGTGCCTGTCTGGCCTGTTCGTAGGCGGCGTTGAAGGTGGCAGTTCCCTTGTGCGGGGATTCCCGAAGAAGCATTCCAAACATTGCAACCCCAGAAGCCCAACGCAGGTTGTCCGTGGCTTGCTTTGCATCTGTGCTTAGTGTCTTGTTCAGCAGAATACTGGTCTCGGAATCGGGCTTCTTATAACGGAGCTTAACATTCATCAGCTCGCCATTGAAGGCAGTTTCCGTTGGACCTGGCTTCTGGTAACGCAAAGGATCAACCGTTGATGTCCCAACAGGTTTTCCAACACGAACAATCTCATAGAGAGCTGTAACGGAATGACCTGCGCCGATTTCGCCTGCATCCTTCTTGTCATCGTTGAAGTCTTCATTGCGAAGCAATCGATTCTCATACCCGATCAGACGATAGGCGCTCACCTGCGCTGGATTAAATTCCACCTGAATTTTCACATCCTTGGCGACTGTAACTAGAGTTCCACCTGCCTGTTCTACCAGAACCTTTCTGGCTTCAGCAAAATTGTCGATGTAGGCATAGTTTCCGTTGCCCTTGTCGGCCAGCTTTTCCATAGTAGAGTCTTTCAGATTTCCCATTCCAAAACCAAGCACGGTCAGGAATACGCCGTCTTTGCGTTTCTCTTCTATCAAGCGCGTCAGCGAACCTTCATCCGTGGTCCCCACATTGAAGTCGCCATCCGTTGCCAGAATCACGCGATTGATTCCGTCCTTACGAAAATTCTTCTTTGCAGTTGCGTACGCCAGTTCGATCCCCTGGCCACCGTTGGTGCTTCCACCTGCAGTCAATTCTTCGAGTGCTGCCTTTATCCGAGTCTGGTTGGATCCTTGTGTTGGCTCAAGCACGAGCCCCGCAGCCCCAGCATACACTACAATTGCAACATGATCTTTCTCGTTTAACTGATCCGTCAGCAAAGTGAGCGATCGCTTAAGCAATGGGAGCTTGTTTGGCTCGTTCATAGAACCAGAAACGTCGAGGAGAAATACTAGATTACGAGGCGGCATATCCTTTGCTTCAATCTTCTTGGCCTGAAGTCCAATCAGAACCAGTTCATGATCTGGATTCCATGGTGCCGATCCCTTCTCAAGAGAAACAGAAAAGGGATGTTCACCAGTTGGATTTGCGTAGTTGTAAGAAAAATAGTTAATCATCTCTTCAATACGCACCGCGTCCTTTGGCGGAAGCTGACCATTATTCAGGAATCGCCTAACGTTACTGTAAGACGCTGTATCCACATCAATCGAAAACGTTGAAAGTGCATTCTGCTTAACATCCAGAAACGGATTGTCCTCAATTCTGCTATACCCTTCTGTATTAAATTCATCATTGTAACGTCCTGGAAGTTCAGCGGGTCTATCAGCCTCATGCCGCAAATACGGCATTCGTTTGCCATCCGTGGCCACGTTACCGGCAAGGACACGTTCTGTTTCGCTCCGCTGCTCTGGAATTGCCGTTGTGGTCTTGTCAGGCCTGGTTATCTGATCCTGTTCACGGACTGCCTCTTTGGTTACATTGCACATTCCCAGCACAAGAGCCGCTGGAATTAGCAATAATCGTATGTAGTTCATAGTAATCCTCCGCATTGATAGACGGAGACGCACGGACCTCGGGCCGGAATTATCGCGCGCTACGCGAAAAAAATTACATTCGATGCAAAAGTTTACAGCGAATAAAATAAATTTTGGAATGCTAAAACGTGAACAAAGCCAAGCGGCCGTACGTCAGATTGTCGCCAAAACTTCTTCAGTTCGTTTCTTTCTACGGGCGTTTCTTTCCGCGTCTGTTTCAAGATGAATTTCTTCATCCGGTTTTACTCGGAAGAGTGGTTGGCCTTTCCTGACAACCGTACCTGAGCCTTTCACTAGGATATCTTCAACGGTTCCGGCAAACTCCGCATAAATTTTATTGAACATCTTCATAACTTCGATGATGTAGATCGGATCACCTTTCTGGAAATGCTGACCTGCGCTGAGGAACTGCGGGCTTGTGGGTGCTTCCTGCGCATAGAACATGCCGCCAGTCACAGCTACAATTTGATCCGCTGCGGCTTTTGGTGGTGGAGCAAGAGCGCGCATCAGTTGTTTCTGGCTTTCCGCAGTATGGAAGATATCCGGCGCAGTCGGTTGCAAATGGTCGTCCACTCCGAATTCCAGCACACGTGAGCGGACGCCAAGCTGAACTACCAGACTCAGTAATTCAAGCCCGGCGCTCCAGCCTACGTAGGCGGAGGCTGTCTTCTCATATAGATCCGCGCTGCGACGCCCAAGGGCCTGCGCAGTTGTGGACGATGCATTCATTGAACGCAAATCAGAATCGACAGTCAGGAATTTACGGTACTCATTATGCTCCGATCTGAGAAGGCTGTCTTTGAAAGAGGCTTCAGCTTCAAGTCCGACTGCTTTCTCTAACTCAGTAGCAAATGCACAACCGCGGAGCAGCAATTCATGATCGTGATCCCAGATCACATGCGACGGAGGTGCGTTGTCTCGTTTATCCAAACGCAAGTACTGGTAAAGGTCGCGTAACACAAAGATTGGATTGCGTAACCAGAGAACCTTGCCCCCTTCAACCACAAACGACCTGTGATGATTGAGCATAAGCCATCCCATGCAAAGGTGCGGATGAAGCATCAATTGTTCGATTGCGCGTGGAACCAGTGTCAGCTTCTGGGCAACCACGACATCTCCCGGTTTGCCAAAGGATGCCGCATAACGTTTCCGGATTATTGAAAACGCTGAATCAACATCGACGTTTTCAATTTCCTTTACTAGAGCTCCTACGCCTGCAAGATAAGGAAGGACGAACTTTGTGTCTGGCTTGAGCATTGGATGCAGCCCCAGGCAGAAATTCAGAATACCATAGTGAAAATCGCGGTTAGTGTTCAGGTCAGAACCACGCAACTCCATGCGACGCAGAATGTCAGCCAGGCGATCCAGGTTCTCACGTCTGCTCTCGCCGTAGCTTACGATGAGGGCAATGTTTGAATCGTACGCGCCAGCCAAATAGTAATGAATGAAGCGGCCAGTGTCTGGATTCTTCTCACAGATTCCCTGGTCATCACGAATCTCATTTTCCACAGAGGGCGACCAGAATTCGATCAGGCCACCGGAAGACGGCTGCAATGCGTCGTTTTGAGCGTTCAAGCGAATCTCTCCGCCTGCAACATTGCGCTTAATGCGAATTGGGCGCGGAAGTCTTGGGCCATGTGCTGCGCAAAGAGCCATTGCTTCTACAAGAGACTCGACTATAAAGAAATCGTTTTTGTTGGAAGGATTTTCAAAGCGCAAGGAGTAGACCATTTCAGTTACACGATGCTCGACCTGAATCCTGGTGTTCATTTCCATAAAATAGAAATCATTTCCGGCCACAATGCACTCAAACGTAGAGGCAGAGTTCAAGCCGGTTGCTTTTCCAAATTGTTCGCCCTGCTCTTCCATTTTAGCAAGAAGCGCGCGATCAGCTGCGAGAGTTTCTGCGTAGGATTTCTTACCGCGACTTTCAGCTAGCTGAATTTCAGTCGCGTACAGTTCATCTGTGATCGAAAGTTCGACCAGCTTTTGTTCGTGCATTTGAAGCGAGCAATCCCGTCCACCGAGTGCAATACTCCAATCACCGTTTCCAAGCAACTGGATCTCGTTGTGGCGAGTGTGCTCAATGTTAGCTTCGATCAGAAAGTTTTTGTTATCTGCGTCACCGGTTGTTTTGGATTCCGCCAGGACTTCCTGAACCGCGTTTGCGACCTGATCAGATGCAGAAACAATACGCTGACCTTTTCCACCACCACCGCCAATGTATTTCAACCGGAAGCGTTTTCCTTTGTTCTCAGCAAATAGTTTATCCAGTTGAACCTGGGCTTCTTTCTGTAGATCTTGAACTGTGATTAGCCCCTTGCCTTTTGAAAGCGCCTGATCGAGTACCTGCTCTGCAATATCTTCCGCAGTCGCTGATGCCCCGGCACGTTTCTTCACCTCTGCAAAGTCAAGTCCATGCTCTTTACACACTTTTTCAAGACCTGCTTCTCCCCCGGATTTCTTGAGGAGCGTGATGCTTGAAATATTATCCAGTCCAGGAGTTACAGAGAGGTTGAGCTTGCGCGCAAGCTTCTTGGCCATATCCTTGGCCCCTGCCTGTTTGTGTACAGGAGAGGCTGGGCCCATGAAACCGACGCCAGCCCGTTCAATCTCTTCTACGAACTCTGCATCTTCTGCCATGAAACCGTAGCCGGCAAAGATGTGCGTATAATTCCACTGGCGGGCAATATCGATGATTTGTTGGATACGCAGTTTCTTCTCTTCTGCGTTTGCGCCTGCATAATCAGGGATTCGATGGATTCTGTCCTGATCCGTAAGGCTCCTCAATTCCGGAGCGATGGTGTGCGGGTAGCTAACTGAATCCTTTTCTGAAAGAAGGATGCCGTATCCAGCACCGAGCGATTCGAAGACATCCATGGTCTCCTTACGAATCGGTCCCCTGCAAACAATGAGAACGTTGAGATGTGCGCATGAGAATGAAGCAACCCAGCCAGAACTGGAAGCGCGGAATCGGTCCTGAGGTGTGTTTTGTATAGAAGACATAGTTGGAAGTTTCGAAGAGATTTTTGCCCAAAGAGCGTGCGTCAATCTGTTTTATCGGTGTTGTCTCCGGCATGTATGGAAAATCCTGTTGGAATGCAGGCGAAATCGGCTCTAATTCTTCTACTTGGTCTTTTGTCCATGGTTGAATTGCAGGCCGAACAGGTCGGTTTTGTGCCGGAAAGAATTTATGTGGAGCTGAGAAGCTCAAAAGACCTGTCCCGATCTGGAAATAGAATCCGTGATCTGGAGCGCGGTCAGAATGATCCCTTCACCGGAGCAAAGTTTGGTTACACTACCTATCTGTACGGAAATGCAACGGAAATCCAGACGAACATGCTGGCGAACGCCGCTGCGCCTGAACTTAAACTGAACTCATACGAATATGAATTTCTATTTGAGTACGCTTTGACCTCACATATTGGACTTGGCTTCTCTTTGGCCGATCAAGGATTAAACGTACGAAACATTCGCAGTAACATATCTGCTGACCAATCCGTTCTATTGCTATTGTCATCGGCCTACCCATCGAGCACTTCAACTGGCTACACCCAGGCCTTGATTCAACTGGAGCTCCTGGACCCATTGTTACATTACAAGCGCGAACCCTATATCCATGCAACGAGCGCAAATTTTCAGTTCCGTTATCATTTTGTGGAAAATTCTACGATCGATCCTTATGCTGGCCTGTCCTTTGGTCTCGCATACGAATACCAACTTCCTGCTTATGGAATTCGCCCAGGTTTCTGCGCTGGGGTTCGCTTATTTGCAGGTGATGTAATGTTTGGTTTAGAGCTTGCGCGAACTATGTTACAAACGGGTCGCCAATCGAGCATTCCAATTCCGCCTCGATATGCGCTGAACGAATCTAAGGCAATCGTATCGATCGGCCTGCGCCTCGAATGATCCTTTTTCCAATCAAGTAGCGAGCCTTCCAAAAATCATTTATTGATTTCCATTCTTCTGTTTCGAGCCAGGGCTGCGTTCAATTCCAGGGGTTGCACAGGCTTGGTCAGGAATTCTAGAATTCCGCTGGCATATGCCCGATCGCGTATTTCAGGAACAGCAGCTGCAGTAAATGAAATGATCTGCGGTGTATGCCTGCCAGATTCACGTCCACGCTCCGTTATGCGACGAGCTGCTTCAAATCCATCCATTACCGGCATGTGCAAATCCATGAGTATCACGTCAAAATCAGATTCATCCGAAAGTTGGACGACTTCGGCACCGTCATGCGCTTCAACGATTTCAGCGCCCCATCTTTCAAGCAAACGACGCAGCAAAGCCATGTTATCTGGATTGTCTTCTGCGGCCAGGACGCGCAGACCCTTTAAGGAAATCGCCGGGGTCTTTGCCGCCGCCTGTTGCGGAGCGTCGATGGAAACTTCAAATGGCAATTCCACAATGAATCGGGATCCATGACCGGGCTCACTTTCTGCCCGAATGGTTCCGCCCAGAAGAGAAGCCAGACCCTGAACAATTGCCAGACCGAGTCCGGTACCGCCGTATTTGGAACTCACATTTGCATTTTCCTGCGTAAACTTTTCAAAAATCGCTTCAAGGCGATTGGGGACGATCCCAATTCCAGTATCTGCCACAGTGAAGCGAATGACACATCGATTAGCCTCCAGGGAAACCTGGTCTACAATCAGCTCAATCGTCCCGGCGCGGGTAAACTTGATGGCATTGGAGAGCAGGTTGGTCAAAATCTGTCCCAGCTTGATTCTATCTCCGGAAACTCCGTTTGGAACATCCGCCGCGACTGTAAGCAATATCTTGTTCCCGCGTTCGGCCGCTCTTGCCCTGAAAGCGGCCACAATTTCTTCCAGTTGTTCGCGTAAGGCCAGTTGCGATGGCTGGACCAGCATTTTGCCCGCCTCAATCCGCGCAAGATCAAGGACTTCGTTTAGAAGCATGGACAGGCTTTGCGAAGAGGACTGCACGGACTCCAGAATACGGCGCTGTTCCGCGGGAAGATTTTCTTCTAAAAGTAAATGGACGTTTCCAAGAACAACGTTAAGCGGTGTTCTCACTTCGTGAGCCATGACAGAAAGAAACTGTGATTTGGCCTGTGAAGCCTGGAGGGCTCTTTCTTTCTCTATTTCCATGTCCCGCGTCCTATCTATTACACGCGTTTCGAGCTCGTCGTTCAGGCGTTGCACTTCACTCATTGCATTCGAGAAGCGCCGGGCCAACCCAAATCCCTGAAACACAATGAATACAAGGAGGCCTGGAGGGACCATGTAGGGGATAACACTCAAGTTCCTGGAATAGAGTATGTCGTTTAACGTTGCAAGGAGCATGAGAACAAAGCCGGTCAAGAAAAGGCGCGAATCTACGAATCTGACTCTAGCTGCGCGAACGATAGCATAGAACATGCAGCAAATAGAAACGCCAAACCAAACCTGTGCATACAGCAGTGTTCGAGTAAACACCTCTGGAGCAACTAACAGCGGAATTGCGGCGAGCAGAAGAGTCCCTGCAACAAGGACACGCCGGATGATTTTGGGAAAAAAATCAGGAAACACGGCTCCGCAGTAGACTATGAATGTGGCCAGACCCGCATTGAAATTCATGTACTCTAACGTTAGTCGCCAAATCCATGGTATGGTTGGAAATACTTCCAGAATGGACATCTCTCCGGTAAGCGCTGTGCGTAACGCCATCATCAGACAGAACAGACCCAACCAGAAAGAGGAAAGATTCCCTCTTCTTAAAACTGAAAGACCTGCATGATAAGCGCTCATGATTAGAAGCGCACCAATCAGGAAGAAGTCCCAATACAAAGAAACGTTTCTTGACCGCATCGTTGTGGACTCGGGTCCAATCGATGGATTGCGCCACATTCCACCTCGGGTGTGATGGAAATTGGAAATTTGGACGATCAAATAAAAAGACTCACTGACCTCCGGAAGTCTGGTAACACCGGGACGGTAATCCGGCGCCTCTTGTTCCCTGGCCAATCCGGGAGTTCCCGCGTGAAACACTTCAATTGTAGATTGCTTCCCCTGAATAAAAATCCTGCAAGCAGACGAGCAACTTAGC